>CAZPMD010000016.1:30550-36495 GCA_964587395.1 uncultured Hyphomicrobiales bacterium | reverse complement strand
CGGGGACAGGGGCCGGGGGGCCGGCACCGGCCCGAGCCGAAGGGGTAGGACAGGACGCGGAGAGGGACGCGCTTTCGCGGCTCCGCTGCGTGGCACGACGCAAGTGCGTCCTTCGAGGCTCGGCCGCGCCGGCCTCGCACCTCAGGATGAGGACGGTGGTCGTCTGGCACCTCGGGTGTTTGCGGATATGCCAAGCACACGCCCCCTCATCCTGAGGTGCGAGCGCCCGGCGATGCGTCAGCATCGTCCGGCGGCGAGCCTCGAAGGACGCACTTGCGACCTGCAGAGCGCCAGGGCCGATGCCCTCACGCCTTCTTCAGGAATTCGGTGCGCAGCACCAGGCCCTTGACCTTGTCGACGCTGCACTCGACCTCGTCGGGGTCGTCGGTGAGGCGGATGGACTTCACCCGCGTGCCGCGCTTCAGCGTCACCGAGGTGCCCTTCACCTTGAGGTCCTTGATGATGGTGACGCTGTCGCCGTCCTTCAGGATGGCGCCGTTCGAGTCCTTGACGTCCATGGTTCAGTCCTTCGCGGATGGCGGGGGATAGGGATGCCGGGCGCCACGCCAGTCGGTGACGTCGCCCTCGCCGAGATAGCCGGGACCGACGGGGACCTTGCCCTCGCCACCGGGGATGTCGAGCACGTAGGTCGGTTGGGCAAGGCCGGAGAGCCGGCCGCGCAGGGCGCGCATGATGGCCTGTCCCTCGGCAATCGACAGGCGGAAATGGGCGGTGCCCGGCGCCATGTCTGGGTGGTGCAGGTAGTAGGGCTTCACCCGGTTGGCGAGGAAGGCGCGCATGAGGTCGGCCAGCGTCGCCGCATCGTCGTTGACGCCCCTGAGCAGCACGGACTGGCTGACGAGGGCGATGCCGACATCGGCGAGCCGCGCCAGCGCCTGTTCCGCGGCGGGCGTGAACTCGCGGGCATGGTTGGCGTGGACGGCGACATAGACAGCCTTGCCCGGCGCCCGGAGCGCGCGGGCGAACTCCGCCGTGACGCGCTCCGGCGTGACGACCGGCACGCGGGTGTGCCAGCGGATGACCTTCACATGCGGAATGGCGGCAAGGGCGCGCGTGACCGCCCGCGCCCTGCGCGCGGACAGGACGAAGGGGTCGCCGCCGGTGAGAATCACCTCGAAGATCTCCGGCCTTGCGGCGATGTAGGCGATCGCGGCTTCAAGCTCCGCCGCGTCCAGGCCGCCGCGGCCCTTCGGCCCGACCATCTCGCGACGGAAACAGAAGCGGCAATAGACCGGACAGACGTGGACGAGCTTGAGCAGGACCCGGTCGGGATAGCGGTGGACGATGCCGGGCACCGGCGAATGGGCGTCGTCGCCGATGGGGTCGACGCGTTCCTCGGGGCGGGTGTCCAGTTCCCGGACGTCGGGCAGGAACTGGAGGGCGATCGGATCGACCCATCCGTTTCTTCCGACGGGCTTATCCACCAGATCAGCCATGGCCGGCGTCACCGCTACGGCATAGCGCTCCCCCACTTTTGTCGCATCGGGGGCGGCCGCGGGCGCGATGAGACCGGCCGAGACGAGCTCGGCCGCCGTGCGCAGGGTGCGGTCGCGGGGTGCCATGGCGGCCTCATGGTCGCTTCCGGCAGCGAAGGCAAGCCGAAACCGGCGATCATCGCCCTCCGAAGGATGAACTGCGTCGTCTTCACCGCGTTGGAAGAAAGTGCCCTGCGGGAGGCGATCCCCCCTCAGGCGGGCTTGCCGGCAAAGAGCCTTTGGATTAGGGGGATCGCCTCCGCCGCGCCCCCGTCCCGGCGCCGAGGACATGGCATCCACAGACGCCCCAAGCGTCGTGACGAGGACCCGAAGGGGAGGAATTCCTTGGCCGAGACCGGAACCTGGAACAAGGCGCATGGGGCCGACGCATTCGGCTTTTCGGGGCTGAAGGCCCTGCACTGGAACTATCTGGAGCCGCAGCTGGTCGAGGAATCGATCGCCCGCGGGGAAGCCAAGCTCTCCGCCGGCGGTCCGCTCGTCGCCGAGACCGGCCAGCACACGGGGCGCTCGCCGAAGGACAAGTTCGTCGTCCGCGACGCGACGACCGAGTCCACGGTCTGGTGGGAGAACAACGGCGCGATCACGCCGCAGGCCTTCGACCTGCTGATGGCGGACATGCTGGAGCACGCCAAGGGCCGCGAGCTCTTCGCCCAGGACCTCCACGGCGGCGCCGATCCGGCGACCCGGCTGAAGACCCGCGTCTTCACCGAATATGCCTGGCACAACCTCTTCATCCGCAACCTGCTGATCCGCCCGAAGCGCGAGGAGCTCGCCTCCTTCGTGCCGGACATGACCATCGTCGACCTGCCGTCCTTCCGGGCCGATCCGAAGAAATACGGCGTGCGCACCGAGACGGTCATCGCCTGCGACTTCACCCGCAAGATCGTGCTCATCGGTGGCACCTCCTATGCCGGCGAGATGAAGAAGAGCGTCTTCACCATGCTCAACTTCCTGCTGCCGCCGCAGAAGGTCATGCCGATGCACTGCTCGGCCAATGTCGGCCCGAACGGCGACGTCGCGGTGTTCTTCGGCCTTTCCGGCACCGGAAAGACCACGCTGTCGGCGGATGCCTCCCGCACCCTCATCGGCGACGACGAGCATGGCTGGGGCAAGGACGGCGTCTTCAATTTCGAGGGCGGCTGCTACGCCAAGGCGATCAAGCTGTCGCGCGAGGCCGAGCCGGAGATCTACGCCACCTCCGAGCGCTTCGGCTCGGTGATGGAGAACGTGGTCATCGATCCGGTGTCGCGCATTCCGGACTTCGACGACGGCTCGAAGACCGAGAACACCCGCATCGCCTATCCGCTGCACTTCATCGCCAATGCCTCGGAAACCGGCCGCGCCGGCCATCCGAAGAACATCGTGATGCTCACTGCCGATGCCTTCGGCGTCATGCCGCCGATCGCCAAGCTGACCCCGGCGGAAGCGATGTATCACTTCCTCTCCGGCTTCACGGCGAAGGTCGCCGGCACGGAGAAGGGGGTCACCGAGCCGCAGCCGACCTTCTCGACCTGCTTCGGCGCGCCCTTCATGCCGCGGCACCCGTCGGAGTACGGCAACCTGCTGCGCGAGCTTATCGCCAAGCACCATGTCGACTGCTGGCTGGTGAACACCGGCTGGACCGGCGGCAAGCACGGCGTGGGCCGGCGCATGCCGATCTCGATCACGCGCCTGCTGCTGCGTGCTGCGCTCGACGGCTCGCTCAACCGTGCCGACTTCCGCCGCGACCCCTATTTCGGCTTCGCGGTGCCGGCCTCGGTGCCCGGCGTGCCGCCGCACATGCTCTATCCGATCAAGACCTGGCGCGACAAAGCCGAGTTCGATGCCACGGCGCGCAAGCTCGTGCAGATGTTCCAGGACAACTTCGCCAAGTTCGAGCCCTATGTGGACGCCGACGTGAAGGCGGCCGCCCCGGCGGTGCAGCTCGCTGCGGAGTAAGCCACCCGGTTCCCGACATGACAGAAGCCCGGCCCTCGCGCCGGGCTTTTTCGTTGGCATGCGGTCGTCGCGCTATCCGCGCGGCTGGGCCGGCGCCGATGCCGCCGGCCGCTGCGGCGCACCGCGGCGCTCGCTCTGGCGGATGGCGGCCCAGGAGTTCTGCTGCGTCACCATGGAGCGCAGATAGGCGACGTTCTGCTCGGCCTCGGCCGGCGGCAGGTCCTTGCGGGCGATCTCCTCGGCCTCGGCGAAGCGACCCTGCAGGCCGACGACGAGTGCGAGGTTCTGCCTGACGCGCCGGTCGGCGCGGGGATGGGCGGCAGCCTGGCGCAGCGCCTGCTCTGCCTGCGGCAGCTGGCGCGAGAGAGCGTAGGAGAGGCCGAGATTGGCGAGGATCGAGGGCTCGCCCGGCGCGATCTTCAGAGCGTCGTTGTAGAGAGCCTGGGCCTCCGTCGAGCGCCCCATCTGGTCATAGATCGAGGCCTGGACGTTGTAGATGCGCCAGTCCGGCTGGTCGGGACGATGGGCGCGGCCGAGCACCTGCAGCGCCTGATCATGACGGCCGACATCGGCCAGCGCGCGGCCATACTCGCCCATCAGCGCGAGATTGCGAGGGTCGCGGATGGCGACGCGCTCGAGCACGGCGACGGCCTGCGCCGCCTGCCCGGTCGCACGCAGGGCGCGGCCGTAGCGCATGGCGTTGGCGGCATCATCGGGGCTCGAACGGTAGCGGGCGGCAAGGCTCTCGATCTCGGCGCGGGCGGTCTGTTCCGTATAGGCGCCGCCGGGGATCGAGCCGGTGACATCGCCACCGCCGCGACGGGCGCTGAGCGAGCAGCCGCCGGAGACCAGGGCAGCGCAGGCGACGAGAAGGAGCAGCGGACGTGGACGGATGGCAACTGACATGACGAACTCCGCGGTCGGGCCGGGCGGTGTTCAGGTCATAATCCGTTAACGTTAACGAGCCGCTAAGAACCGGTCAGCGCCGGCCGGATGCAGGGCGCGGGCCGATCCAGCGCAGGGCCTGGTCGGCCGCCCGCTCGCCGGAGGCCCAGGCGCCGCCCACCGTGCCCCACAGGCCCTCGTCGGTCGCCTCCCCCGCGATGAGCACCCGCTGGCCCACGGGCTCGGCGAGGCGCAGGCGCTGCGGCGTCGCGCCGGGGCCGGCCACCGACCAGGCACCGCGGATGAAGAGATCGGTCGTCCAGGAGGTGACGTGGACCTCGCCCATGACGCGGCGGGCCTGGGGGCCGAACTCGTTGGTGATGAACTCGGCGGCGAAGGCCTTCATCGCCGTCGGCCCGGCATTGGCGAGGTCGCGGGCGAAGCGGCCGCCGATGTCGAGATACCACCAGTCGGAGCCGCCGATGCGGGCGAGCGGCTTGGCGGTTGCGGCGGTGTCCGCCTTCACCACGAAGGGCTCGTCGGGCCTGGCGTCCATCGGGTTGCCGGGCAGATGCACGATGAGGTGTTCGTAGGCGCCGCAGGACAGCGCGGCGACGGCATCCGCCTGGCGCTTCGGCAGGGCCGGCGTGAAGCGGATCGCCCCCGACGCCAGCACCGATGTCGAGGCGGTGACGATGGCGGCGCGGGCCCGGATCGTGCCCGCCGGCGTCTCCACGTTGACGCCGCGCCCCGACCAGTCGATCTTCGTCACCGCCGTCGACAGGCGGATGGGCAGGCCCTCGGCGAGCTTCGCCAGGATCGCGCCATAGCTCTGGCGGCAGAACAGGTCGCGGGTCTCGATGGCGTTGTAGAAGTCGACGCAGGAGATCTCGGCAGTATCCTTGCCGGAATCCCAGGCGCCTTTCAGGAACTCGATGGTGGCCTGCCAGTCCCTCAGATTGGTCGGCATGGCGGCGGCGAGCGAGACCTCGCGGCCCGCCTCGCCGGCATCGAGGATGGCACGCTGCGCGCGCGTGAGCGCGGCGGCGAAGCCCTCCCATTCGCCCTCGCGCGGACTGCGCCCCTTGATCATGAGGCGCGGCCGCTCGGGATCGTCGTAGAGCTGAAAGCCCGCCGCACGTGCGAGGTCGACCAGCGGATTGTCGGCGGGGGCATGGATCCAGTGGGCACCGAGATCCATCGGCATGCCGAAATTGACGGTGTCGGCGATGCAGCGTCCGCCGCTGCGGCCCTTCGCCTCGAGCACGATGATCGACCGGCCTGCGGCCTGGAGCCTGCGCGCAGCGGCGATGCCGGCCGCACCGGCGCCGATCACCACGACATCGACCTCCGCCGGGACAGGCCTCGCCGTCTGCGCGAGGGCCGGGGCGGCAGTCAGGGCGGCTGATGCGGCGATCACACGGCGCCGGGTCATCAAGGGTCCGTTCATCGTAACTGGCGAATCCCGCTCATACGTGACGCCTATCACAGGCGAATGGCATCGTCTTGGCCACTCTCTCCCCGCATCGTGAACCGCTTGGCAAGGGTTTGCGACAAACAGTCAACGTCCAAGAAACGGACGTCCCTGGGGAGGGACCATCATGG
>CAZPMD010000016.1:9159-30540 GCA_964587395.1 uncultured Hyphomicrobiales bacterium | reverse complement strand
CGCATTCTCGACGCTCTGGGACGCCGCATCGCCGCGATCCTCGACAAACGCTCGCCCGGCTACGAGCCGACGACGCCGAGCGACCCCCATGCCCTGCGCGCCTCGCTACGCCCCGGCGACATCCTGCTGGTGGAAGGCGACACCCGCATCTCCGCCGTCATCAAATACCTGACCCAGTCGACCTGGTCGCACGCCGCCATGTATGTCGGCCCCATCGAGGGTGCCTGCGAGCCCGACGGCGAGCCGCATGTCCTCGTCGAGGCCTATCTCGGCGACGGCGTCATCTCGGCCCCGCTGTCCAAGTACCGCAATTTCCACACGCGCATCTGCCGCCCGGTCGGCCTGACCGAGCAGGACCAGCAGCAGGCCTGCCGCTACATGGTCGAGCGCATCGGCCTCGACTACGACCTGAAGAATATCCTCGACATGCTGCGCTTCCTCATCCCCGTGCCGGTGCCGGTGCGCTGGCGGCGGCGGATGATCGCCTTCGGCTCGGGCGACCCGACGCGGGCGATCTGCTCGACGCTGATCGCCCAGGCCTTCGAGGCGGTCCGCTATCCGATCCTGCCAAAGGTCGAGCGCTGCGCCAGGGACGGCGAGCAGCGGGTGAAGGGCGACATGGCGCGGCGCGACGTCCTGCACATCCGCCACCATTCACTCTATGCGCCGCGCGACTTCGACATCTCGCCCTATTTCGCCATCGTCAAGCCGACGATCCAGCGCGGCTTCAACTACAAGAAGCTGCAGTGGAGCGACGCGCTGCCCGACGGCGAGCCGGCGACCGGCCATACCGAATCGCCGAGCCTCAGCCCGGTGTCCTGATCAGAGCAGGCCGTGCTTGCGGAAGGCCTCCGCGAGCGACATGCCGGCCTCGAGATCGGCGCGCATGCGCCGCTCGCCGGTGATCTTGGTCATGGCGGTGGAGAGCACCGCGAGGGCACTCGCCCGCGGCACCACCACCACGCCGTCGACATCGCCGACGACGATATCGCCAGGCGCGATCGTCACACCGCCGATGACGATCGGCACGTCCTTCTCCACCATCATGCCGCGATATTGCGTGTCGGCCGGCGACAGGGCCGCCGTGAAGACGGGGAACCCCATGGCCCGGATGGCGACGACGTCGCGCGCCGCGCCGTCGGTCAGGAAGCCCGCCGCCTCGAGGTGCCGGGCGCGGGTGGAGAGAAGCTCGCCCCAGGGGCCGATGTCGGTGTTGGCGCCGGTCGCCATGACGCAGACCTCGCCGGGCCTGAGGTCATCGACGAGGGCGATCTCGAGGTCGTAGATGCCCTCGACGAAGCCGGAGATGACCTTGTAGCCGCCGGTGCGCGCCGGACCGAACAGCACGCTGCCGTCATCGACCGGGCGGATGGACGGCGGCAGGATCTGGCGATGGAAGCCGTGCTCGTCCAGCGCGTCCGACACTGGCGCGGAGGCGATCAGCGGCCGTGCGGCGGCGATGATGTCGTCGAAGCTGTCGGTCATGGGCGGCATCCTCCTCGTGCTTGTTGACGAGGAGGATAGAGCGCCGGGCGGCGAAGTCAGCAGGGTTCTCCCGAGAGCCAGCCCTGCGCCGGCCAGGCCCGTCCGACGGCCTCAGCCGGCCTTCTTGGCCAGGAAATTGCGGACGCCCTCCATGAAGGTCGGCCTGACGATCAGGCCGACCTGCGTTTCCCGCTCGGCATCGAGCTGGTGGGCGAGGTCGCTCGTCTCGGCACGATCCATCAGGCGCCGGATCTCGAAGAAGGCCTCTGCCGAGCCGCGGCCGAGCCGGACCGCGAGGGTGCGCGCGGTGGGCAGGCAGGCCTCGTCATCGACACAGGTCCAGACGAGCCCCCATTCGGCGGCGCGCTCGGCGGGGAGCTTGTCGCCGAGGAGCGCCAGCGCGCGGGCACGGGCGCGGCCGATGGCGCGCGGCAGGAACCAGGTCACTCCGAGATCGGGCACCAGGCCGAGCTGCGGACCGAAGGTGAGGACGAAGGAGGCCGAGCGGGCGGCCACCGCGATGTCGCAGGCGAGCGCCAGGCCGACGCCGGCCCCGGCGGCGACGCCGTTGATGGCGGCTATGGTCGGCTTGGGGAAATCGTCAATGGCGAGGATGAGCGGATTGTAGAGATCGCGCATCGCCGCATTGACCCCCTCGCCCGTCGGCGAAATACCGCCGGCAAGGTCGGCGCCGGCACAGAAGCCGCGGCCACTGCCGGTCAGAACCAGTGCCTTCACGGCGGGGTCGATCCGCGCCTCGTCCACCGCCTTGAGGGCGCCCCTGACAAGATCCTCGTTGAAGGCGTTCAGCCGTTCGGGACGGTTGAGGGTCAGGGTGGCGATGCCCTCGCTCACCTCGTAGGTGGTGGCCATGGTTCAGGTCCTTCCCGTGACGAGCCCGGAGGCGAAGGCGGCGTCGATGTCGGCGGCCGACAGCCCGGCGGACCGCAGGATGTCGCCGGTCTCGGCGCCCGGCCCCTGCGAGGGCGGCGCGAGATCGGTCGCGGTCACCGAGAAGCGTGGCGCCGGCTTCGGCATGGGCCCTTCAGGCTTCGCCACGAAGGTGCCGCGCGCGACATTGTGCGGATGGGCCGGTGCCTCCCGCATGTCGAGGACGGGCGCGTAGCAGATTTCCTTGCCGTCGAGCCGCGCCGTCCATTCGTCGCGCGTCTTCGACCGGAAGGCGTCGCTGATCGCCCGGCGGAGGTCGGGCCACATGGCCTTGTCCCACTGCTTCGCGAAGCGCGGGTCGGCGAGGCCGAGGCCCTTCAGCAGCTCGGCGTAGAACTGCGGCTCCAGCGAGCCGATGGAGACATACTTGCCGTCGCCGGTCTCGTAGACGCCGTAGAAGGGGGCGTGGCCGTCGAGCATGTTGGCCTCGCGCTCGACCTTCCACGTCCCTGAATTGATCATGCCGTAGAACATGGTGCCGAGGACCGCCGACCCGTCGACCATGGCGGCATCCACCACCTGGCCCCGGCCCGTCGATGTCACGTGGTAGAACGCAGCGACCATGCCGAGCGCCAGCATCATGCCGCCGCCGCCGAAGTCGGCGGCAAGGTTCAGCGGCGGCACCGGCGGCCGGTCCGCCGGCCCGAGCGGCCAGAGCATGCCGGAGAGCGCGAGATAGTTGACGTCGTGGCCGGGAGCCGGGCCATAGGGGCCGTCCTGTCCCCAGCCGGTCATGCGGCCATAGACCAGCTTCGGATTGGCCTTGAGGCAGACATCGGGGCCCAGGCCGAGACGCTCCATGACTCCCGGGCGGAAGCCCTCGATGAGTCCATCGGCCTTCTCGAGGACCTTGAGGACCAGATCCACCGCACCGGGGTTCTTGAGATCGACGGCGATGGACTTGCGGCCGCGCCCAAGCGCATCGCCGGCATTCCACGGCACCTTGCCGGCCCGGTCGATGCGGATGATGTCGGCCCCGAGATCGGCCAGCATCATGGCGCAGAAGGGTCCGGGGCCGAGCCCCTGGAATTCGACGATGGTCAGCCCGGCGAGGGGCCCGCTCCTGGTCACATTGTCCTCCCGACCGTTCTGCAGCGGTCCGCATTGCCATTGCGCAAAACGCTAAAGGCGGCAGGTCCACAGTCAAGGCAGAGGTGACCGGCCGTCCGGCCGATGCCGAAGGGTGGAGATGACCTGCTGCGGCCATTTCGCCGTTGCATTTTGAGTCCGAGCCGCCATCTATGCGTCGACTTGATGCACATGTGCGCAGGTGGTGCCGGGCGCCATTGCGCGAGGGGGAGTTTCATGAGCGGAAACGGTGGCGCGAAGTTCGGCGGATCCTTTGGCGGTTCCTATGGTGGCAGCTTCGGCGGCATGCCGGCCCAGCCCGCCGCAGCGCCCGTCCAGGCCGCGCCGGCGGCGGCAGGCGACCTCATCAAGGACACCACGACGCGCGACTTCGTGAAGGACGTCCTGGAGGAATCGAAGAAGCAGCCGGTGCTGGTCGATTTCTGGGCGACCTGGTGCGGACCCTGCAAGCAGTTGACCCCGGTGCTGGAGAAGGTCGTCCAGTCCTTCAAGGGCAAGGTCAAGCTCGTGAAGATGGATATCGACAAGCACCCGGAGATCGCGGGGCAGCTCGGCATCCAGTCGATTCCGGCGGTCATCGCCTTCGACAAGGGCCAGGGCATCGACGGCTTCATGGGCGCCCTGCCCGAGAGCCAGGTGAAGGCCTTCATCGACAAGCTGGTGGGCGGCAAGGTCAGCCCGGACATCGCCGAGATTCTCGCGACCGCCGATGCGGCGCTGGTCGAGGGCGACGCGGCCGGCGCGGCGCAGGTCTATGCGCAGGTGCTGGGGGCCGAGCCGGAGAACCTGCACGCCCTTGCCGGCCTTGCGCGCTGCGCCGTGGAGACCGGTGACCTCGAGCAGGCCAAGGCCATCCTCGGCCAGGTGCCGGCCGACAAGGCCAACGACAAGTCCGTCGTCGCCGCCCGCGCCGCGCTGGAACTCGCCGAGCAGGCTGCCGACCTCGGCCCGATCCACGAGTTCGAGCACCGGCTGGCGCAGAACCCCGCCGACCACCAGGCGCGCTTCGACCTCGCCGTGGCGCTGAACGCCAAGGGCCGGCGCGACGAGGCGGCCGATCACCTCCTGGAGATCTTCAAGCGCGACCGCACCTGGAACGAGGACGGTGCCCGCAGGCAGCTGGTGCAGTTCTTCGAGGCCTGGGGGCCGATGGACGAGGCGACCCTCGCTGGCCGGCGCAAGCTGTCGTCGCTGCTGTTCCGCTGATCCCGGCAGGCGGCGCAACGCGGGCGTGGGCGCCGCCTATACCTTCCGCGTCAACCCGAGCCGCTTCGCGGCGATGCGGTCGAGCCAGCGCGCCGGCAGGATGAGCGGCAGGAACCAGTTCATCAGGGGCGCCGGCGTGATGGTGTAGCGCACCTTCGGCTGCGGCGTGGACAGCGCCGTGTGGACCACGTCGGCAACCGCCTGTGCCGGCAGGGCGTGCTTCGCCCGGCCCAGCACCTCCTGCTCGAAGCAGTCGATCAGCGGACCGTAGAAGGTCGCCTGATAGAGGGATTTCTCGACAGCGCCGGCCGCCTTTTCCCAGATCGGGGTGGCGATCGGTCCCGGGCCGACGATCACCACGTCGACACCGAAGGGCATGAGCTCGCGGCGGAGCGAATGGCTCATCGCCTCCAGCGCATGCTTGGAGGCCGAATAGCCGCCGACGAAGGGCCAGGACAGCTTTCCCGACACCGACGACATCATGACGATGCGGCCGGGCGTACCGGAGAAGCCCTCCTGGGCGCCGAGCAGCGGACCGAAGGCCTGGACCGTCGCGATCTGGCCAAGCACGTTGACCTTCCACTGGCGGTCCAGCTCATCGAGCGGCTGGTGCAGCAGCGGCCCGGGCAGCGAGATGCCGGCATTGCAGACGAGGCCGTCCAGCGACTTGCCGTCGAGAAGTTCCGCCACCCGCGCCGCGGCCCGGGACAGGCCGTCGACATCGGTCACGTCGCAGACGAGCGGCGTGAAGGCGGGACCGAGATCGTTGTCGAGCCGCTCGGCATCGTCCATGCGGCGCACCGTGCCGAAGACGCGCCAGCCGCGCTTCACGAGATCAGCGGCGATGGCCTCTCCGATGCCCGAGGACACACCCGTGACGACGCAGCTCCGCATGGCCCCTACTCCGCCGCCCGTCGGGAGCCGACGCCGTAGCGCTTGTCGATGTAGTCGATGACCATCGCCTTGAAGTCGGCGGCAACCGTGGGGCCGCGCAGGGTCGCCACCTTCTCGCCGTCGACGAAGACCGGGGCGGCGGGATTCTCGCCGGTTCCGGGAAGCGAAATGCCGATGTCGGCATGCTTGCTCTCGCCCGGCCCGTTGACGATGCAGCCCATGACCGCGACGTTCAGCGCCTCGACGCCGGGATAGCGCGTCTTCCACTCCGGCATCGAGGCGTGGATGAAGCCCTGGATGTCCTGGGCGAGTTCCTGGAACAGCGTCGAGGTGGTGCGGCCGCAGCCCGGGCAGGCCGCGACCAGCGGGACGAAGGTGCGGATGCCCATGGTCTGCAGGATTTCCTGCGCGACCTTCACCTCGAGGGTGCGGTCACCGTTCGGCTCGGGGGTCAGCGACACGCGGATCGTGTCACCGATGCCCTCCTGCAGGACGACGCCGAGGGCCGCAGCCGAGGCGACGATGCCCTTGGAGCCCATGCCGGCCTCGGTCAGGCCGAGATGCAGCGCATAGTCGGAACGGGCGGCGAGCATGCGATAGACGGCGATGAGGTCCTGCACCGCCGAGACCTTGGCGGAGAGGATGATCCGGTCCTTCGGCAGGCCGATCTCGACGGCCCGGTCGGCCGAGAGGACGCAGGACTGCACCATGGCCTCGTGCATGACGGCGCGGGCGTCGAGCGGGTTGGCGCTCTTCGCGTTCTCGTCCATCAGGTGGGTCAGCAGTTCCTGGTCGAGCGAGCCCCAGTTGGCGCCGATGCGCACGGCCTTGCCGTGGGTGATCGCCTGCTCGACGATCATGGCGAACTGCCGGTCCTTCTTGTCCTTGAAGCCGACATTGCCGGGGTTGATGCGGTACTTGTCGAGCGCCTCGGCGCAGGCCGGATGATCGGCGAGGAGTTTGTGGCCGATGTAGTGGAAGTCACCGACCAGCGGCACGGCAACGCCCATGCGCGCGAGCTTCTCGCGGATGTGGGGCACGGCGGCGGCGCTCTCGTCGCGGTCGACGGTGATGCGGACGAGCTCGGAGCCGGCGCGGGCGAGCGCCGCCACCTGGCGCACCGTGGCGTCGATGTCCGCGGTGTCGGTATTGGTCATCGACTGGACGACGATCGGCGCGCCACCGCCGACGGTGACTGCGGCCGCGCCCTCGCCGATGGTCACGCCGACCGTCCGGTGACGGGGCTTCACCCCAAATCCCTGGATCATCGTTTCTCGTCTCCGCTCAGCCCCCGTCACATAGCGGTCGCGCCGGCCCGGCGCCAGACAGGATCGGGTGCTCAGTGGTCGCGGGCGGTTCGAAGCGCGCGCTCCCTCTTCTCCGTAGCAATACGGATGACGTTGCGTCGGTTGCAACAAAATCTGCACGCAACCGGAAACTTAACCTCCTGTTTAGCGCCATTTCGACAGGGTTCGGTAACGCCCCGGCCATGGAAATGCATATGTTCGCGCTGAATCTTCGTGGAAAACTGATCGCGGGCTTCGCCGCGCTGATCGCCATCGCAACCGCCAGCGCCGGCGTCTCCGTCTGGCAGGCGGGCATCATCTCCCACAGCATCCAGCAGGTGGCGACGGTTCGCTCGCCGACGGCGCTGCTGGGCATGCGCATGGCTGATGAGCTGTCGCAGACCGGAATCGCGCTGCGCGACCAGATGATCTCGCCCGACGACGTCATCCTGTCGCGCTGGGACTATGCCTGGGCGAGCCTCAAGGAGAGCCGCGACAAGATGGACCAACTGGCGGCGTCCTTCCCCACCGACGCGCAGCGCGAGTCCTGGAAGGCGGTCCGGCCGCTGTTCGGCGAACTGGAGGAGGCACACAAGGCGCTTCTCGCCCTGATCAACACGCCGGCGCAGTATCCGGCGCTGACCACCTACGAGAAGATGGTGACCCCGCAACTCCAGCCGCTGGAGACGGCGCTCACCGAACTCGTCACCCGCGAGATCCAGAATCCGCAGGCCAATGAGCGGCTGCTCGCCGCGGCCGTCGGCCTGCAGTCGAGCATCCTGTCGGCCGTGCGCGACCTGCGCGGCTATGTCCATCGCGGCCAGGAGGAGGAGAAGGCGCAGTTCGAGCAGGCCTGGAACCGGGTCAATGAGCGGCTGAAGACGATCACCGACATGACCGGCAGCATGTCGCCCGACCAGATGCGCGTCCTGAACCGCGTGCGGGTGGGCATCATTTCCATCCGCCGCGGCGCCACCCTCGTCATCAACGAACGGATCGGCCCGACCTGGAACGCGCCGATGAGCCACCTCACCGAGCGTGTAACACCCATCAGCGACAAGATCCTGACCGCGCTCCAGGGCCCTCTGACACCGGGCGGCGAGCGCAAGGGCGGCCTCATCGACGGCCAGACGGCCCAGCTGACGGCCGAAACCACAGCCGCCGCCGAGATGGCGCAGTCGCTGTCGACCATCCTGATGATCGCCGCCGCCCTGTCGGCGCTGGCCGGCCTCGTCATCGCCTTCCTTCTCGCCCGCATGATCGCGACCCCGATCGCCGGCATGACGGTGGCGATGCGGCGCCTGTCGGAAGGTGCTCTCGACACGGAGATTCCCGGGCGAACGCGCCGCGACGAGATCGGCGCCATGGCCGGCGCCATGGAGGTCTTCCGCGACACGATGGCTGCAGCCGAAGAGGCCCGCGCAGCCCAGGACGCGGCGCGGGAAGCCGAAGCCGAACGCCTCGCCCGCCGCAATGCCGTGGCCGAGGACTTCGTCGCCCGGATGAGCGGGCTCGCCGAGACCTTCACCGCCTCGTCGGGCCGGGTCGAGGATGCGGCGCGCAACCTCGCCATCACCGCCGAGGCAACCTCGCGCCAGGCCGGCGAGGTCGCGGGAGCCGCCGAAACGGCTTCGATGAACGTCCAGACGGTTGCAGCCTCGACGGAGGAACTCGCCGCCTCGGTTCGCGAGATCAACGTCCAGGTCGTGCGGTCCTCCGGCAGCGCCGAGAAGGCCGTGGCCGATGCGCGCCTCACCGAAGGCCAGATCCGCAACCTGGCGGGTGCCGCCGACCGCATCGGCGACGTCATCAACCTGATCAAGGCGATCGCCGACCAGACCAACCTGCTGGCGCTCAACGCCACCATCGAGGCGGCGCGGGCCGGCGAGGCCGGCCGGGGCTTCGCCATCGTCGCCTCCGAGGTGAAGAGTCTCGCCGCGCAGACCGGCAAGGCGACCGAGGACATTGCGGCAAAGGTGGCCGAGATCCAGAACGCGACGGCCGAGACGGTTGCCTCCATCGGAGCCATCGCCGCCACCATCGACACGATCAAGGAGATCACGGCAGCGGTCGCGAGCGCGGTGGAGGAGCAGGGTTCGGCAACGGCGGAGATCGCCGACAACTGCCAGCGCGCGGCCAGCGCGGCCACCGGCGTGACGGGGACCATCGGCACCGTCGGCGAGGCGGCCGAGGCCACCGGCCGCTCGGCGGGTGAACTGATGACACTGGCGACCGACCTGTCGGCCAACGCCGGCACGCTGCAGAGCGAGGTGCAGTCCTTCGTCGAAGCGCTGAAGGCTGCCTGATCAGGCCTTGTCGGGCGCGACGCAATGGGCGCAGCGGCCGAACATCTCGACGACCTGCGTCGCCGGTGTGAATCCGGCGGAGCGGGCGATGGCGGACAGATCGCGTTCCACCGGCGCGCCCGAAGCCTCTGAGACGCAGCCGCAGGTGTCGCAGATCATGAACACCACGAGATCGGCGCTGTCGTGCCGATGAGCGCATGCGACGAAGGCGTTGCGGCTTTCGATTCGATGGGCGAGCCCGGCCTCAAGCAGGAAGTCGAGCACCCGGTAGACGCTGATCGGCGCCGGGCGGCGGCCGCTCTCCCGGTGCATCTTCTCGATCAGGTCATAGGCACCCATGGGCGAGGGCGAGGCGGCGAGATGCTGCAGCACCTCGCGCCGGATCGGCGTCAGCTTGAGCTTCTTTTCGGCGCAGCGCGCCTCTGCCACCTTCAGCACATCCGCCGGCGGATGCGCGTGCTCGCAGGCGTGATCGTGCGTGTGGCGGGACCTCAGCATCAATCCTCACTCCCTGCGGCTCGTCGATTCCGGCTTCTATCACGCCACACCGGAGCCCCAAAGCCGCCCCGACAGCATGTTGCATTGCGGAACAAGGCGCGTCAGTGATGGGGCGCAGCGTGGAAGTCTGCTGAAGGAGATGGGTATCATGAGCCTCGCCGGAAAGAGTGCCATCGTCACGGGATCGACCAGCGGCATCGGCCTCGCGATCGCCACCGCACTGGCAAAGGCCGGCGCCGAGGTCATGCTCAACGGGCTCGGAGACCCGGTGGAGCTCGAAGCCATCCGCGCCAGGCTGGCAGCCGACACGGGCCGCCGCATCCTCTTCTCCCCCGCCAACATGATGAAGCCGGACGAGATCGCCGCCATGGTGAAGACCGCCGAGGCCACGTTCGGCAAGGTCGACATCCTCGTCTCCAATGCCGGCATCCAGCACGTCTCGCCGGTCGAGGATTTTCCCGAGGACAAGTGGAATGCCATCATCGCCATCAACCTGACCGCCTCGTTCCACCTGGCGAAGGCCGTGGTGCCCGGCATGAAGGCCCGCAAGTCCGGCCGCATCGTCAACATCGCGTCGGCCCATTCGCTGGTCGCATCGCCCTTCAAGTCGGCCTATGTCGCCGCGAAGCACGGGCTCCTCGGCTTCACCAAGACCATCGCACTGGAGCTCGCCACCTTCGGCGTCACCGCCAACTGCATCTCGCCCGGCTATGTCTGGACGCCGCTGGTCGAGAAGCAGATCCCCGACACGATGAAGGCGCGCAACATGACCAAGGAGCAGGTCATGAACGACGTGCTGCTCGCGGCGCAGCCGACCAAGCAGTTCGTGCAGGTGGAGGAGGTCGCGGCCCTGACGCTGTGGCTGTGCTCGGACGGCGCGAAGAACATCACGGGTGCCAACAACGTCATCGACGGCGGCTGGACCGCCGCATGACGCAGAAGGCGGCGAAGCGCGTCAACCTTGCGCTTCAGGGCGGCGGCGCGCATGGCGCCTTCACCTGGGGCGTCCTCGACGAGGTGCTGCGCGACGGCCGCCTGACCATCGACGGCATCACCGGGGCCTCGGCCGGGGCAGTGAATGCCGTGCTGCTCGCCGATGGCCTCGCAGAAGGCGGTCCCGAGGCGGCGCGCGAGCGGCTGTCTCGCTTCTGGCGGGCGGCCTCGGTCGACGGCAGCATGACCGCCGTGCAGCGCCGCGCGCTGGACCAGCTCTTCTCGGTGATGCCCTATGAGGGCTCGCTGATGGAGAGCTGGGTCAGTTCCGTTCAGCGCTACTTCTCGCCCTACGACCTCAATCCCTTCGACATCAACCCGCTCGAGGATCTCATCGAGCGCTTCGTCGATTTCGGGCGACTCGCGGCCTTCGAGGGGATCAAGGTCTTCATTTCCGCCACCAACGTGCGGACCGGCAAGCTGACGATCTTCCGACGCGAGCACATCACCTGCCGTGCGGTGATGGCCTCGGCCTGCCTGCCGACGTTGTTCAAGGCGGTGGAGATCGACGGCACGCCCTTCTGGGACGGCGGCTACATGGGCAATCCGCCACTCTTTCCACTCTACCGCACCACCGAGGCCGAGGATGTACTGCTGGTGCAGATCAATCCGCTGAGCCGCAACGAGACGCCGACATCGTCACGGGCGATCATGAACCGGCTCAACGAGATCACCTTCAACTCCTCGCTGCAGGCCGAACTCAGGATGGCGGCCTTCGTCGCCCGGCTGGTGGACGAGGGACGCCTGCCGCACGGCCGGGGGCCGGGCGAGTACAAGCGGGTGAACCTGCACCGCATCGCCCTCTCCGACGCCCTCAAGGGACTGACGGCAGGCTCGAAGGTGGTGACGGACTACGACTTCCTGCTGGAGCTGCAGGCTGCCGGCAAGAAGGCCGCGCGACGCTTCCTCAAGGCGCATTTCGACGACATCGGCGAGCGCTCGACGCTCGACCTGGAGGCCGAGATCGCTGCCGACTGGGCGTGAGCCTCTCAGGGGCGCGGCACCTCGACGCCCATCATCGCCGCGGCCCGCTCCACCACCGCCTCCTCGAGTTCCGCCGCCGCTCCGTCGGAGAGCACGACGCTCCACATCATCTCGACGATGCGGCGCCGGCCATCGGGGTCGAGGCGCTTGGCGAGAAGATCGGCGAACGAGGTCCAGCTCTCCCCGGAGGCCTCGACCTCCATGGCCCTGGCGATCAGTCGCTCGGTGTCGGGGCGGGAGAGATCGAAGCCTGCGGCGAGCACGGCGCGGATGCGGTCATGCTCGCGATGGGAGACGGCGCCGTCCACGGCCATGACGTGGACCAGCAGGCCCGCCGCGGCGAGGCGGTAGTCGTCCTCGCCGAAGCGCTGATGCGGTTCGTCCGTAGCGTCCGAGAGGAGAGAGAAGAAGCGTTCGAGCATGGTGCGATCCGGGGCTTCGGGGGCAGATCATCGCTTCGGCTCCGCGACGCTGGCAAGCATCCCCTGCGGATGCATGGCGCCGCGGCAACAGGACGGGTTGGCCTTGCGGCTGCCCCGCGCTAGGAGACGCGTTCTGCGATCAGGCAGTTCCAAGGAGAAACGATCATGGCCATCGAGCGCAAGCAGGTCGGTCCGCGCATGAGCGGCGCCGTCGTCCACGGCAACACCGTCTATCTGGCGGGACAGGTGGCCCACAAGGCTGCCGGCAAGTCGGTCACCGAGCAGACCAAGGACATTCTCGCGACCATCGACGCCCTTCTGGCGGAGTGCGGCACCTCGAAGCAGAACATCCTGTCGGCCAACATCTGGCTGTCCGACATGTCGACCTTCGCCGAGATGAACGCCGTGTGGGACGCCTGGGTCCTCGCCGGACACACCCCGGCCCGTGCCACGGTCGAGGCCAAGCTGGCCGCGCCGCAGTACACGGTCGAGATCATGGTCGTCGCCGCGAAGTGAGGCCCGGCCGATGAAGGCGACGGGCGGCTCAGGCCGCCCGGACGCCGTCGAGGAAGGAGCGAATCTCGCGGTCGAGGGCGTGAGCCTCCTCGCCGAGACGGCTCGACAGGGCGCGGACGTCCTCCGCCGTCGCCTGCGCCGACTGGGCCGTGCCGCCGACCCGGCCCATGGCCTCTGCGCCACCCCGCGTCTCGTCCGAGGCGCGATTGACAGCCTCGGCAATGGTCGAGACCGCGGCGTTCTGCTCCTCGACCGCCGCAGCCACCGAAGCGGCGATGCCGCGCATCTCGCTGATCACCTGGTTGACCTTGTCGATGGCGTCGACGGCGTCACCGGATGCCTCCTGGATGGCGCCGATCTGCGAGGCGATCTCCTCGGTCGCGCGGGCGGTCTGGGCCGCGAGGCTCTTCACCTCGGAGGCGACGACCGCAAAGCCCCGGCCGGCTTCACCCGCACGGGCGGCCTCGATCGTCGCATTGAGCGCCAGCAGGTTGGTCTGGCCGGCGATCGCCTGGATGAGGTTGACGACCTCGCCGATGCGCGAGGCGGCCTGGGCGAGCGAGCCCATGGTCTGGGCGGTGCGCTCGGCCTCGGTGACCGCCGTGCCGGCGACTTCCGTCGACTTGGTGGCCTGCGACGCGATCTCCGCGATCGATGCGGCCAGTTCCTCGGCGGCCGCAGCAGCTGAGGAGACCGAGGAAGCGGCCTGCTCCATCGCGCCGGAGGCATTGACCGCCTCCTGCGTCACCGCACCGGAGGTGGAGTCAAGCTGGTCGGAAGCGCCGTCCAGCTCGCCCGAGGCGTTGCGCAGGGCGCCCAGCGACTTGCCGGATGCGTCCTCGAAATTGCGGATCAGCGCATCGACGGCGGAGGCGCGGCGGTTGCGCGCCTCGACCTCGGCGATCTGCTCGGCCGCCAGACGTTCGCGCTCGATGGCATTGTCGCGGAAGACGAGCACCGCCCGCGCCATTTCGCCGAGTTCGTCCTTCGCTTCCGTCGAGGGGACGGCAACGGAGGTGTCGCCGGCGGCGAGCTCACGCATCGCGGCGGTGATGCCGCTGATCTGCCGGGTCATCGAGCGGCCGAGGATCATGGCGATGACGCCACACAGGAGAACCACGCCGGCGATGATGCCGATCATCAGCATCAAGGTCTGCGATTGCGCGCCAAGAAGCGCCTCATTGGCGCGCGTCTTGCCGTCATTGGCGGCGGAAACCAGCACGTTGGTGGTCTGGTCGAGATTGGTCAGCAGCGCGTCGAGCTGGGTCACGGTCTGCTGTACGGTACGGCTGCCCTCGACATAGGAATCGAGCGCCGGCCAGTAGATCTCGCCGGCCTTCAGCAGCTCGGCCTTGGTGGCGGGGGCGACGACGGACCGCGTGACCTCGTTGATGAACTTGGTGCGGGCCTGGCGGAAAGCCTCGAGGTCGGAGTCGAGGCCCCGCAGCATGAAGTCCTTCTCGTGCCGGCGCATCTGCAGCACCTGCTCGAGGATTCCGGCGCCGTCGTCGAAGTTGGCGGCGACACGGCGCGCCTGCTCCTCCAGCGTCTTCACCGATTCGTTCATGCGCCCGGTGAGGCCCGAGGTATCGTCCTTGCCGAGAGTCTCGATGGTGACGCGCACCAGGTCGAAGGCGGAGGAGGCCTCGCCGAGCTGCTTCAGCGACTGCTCGATCTCGCCCTGGAGGGCGGCTGCGGACGGCTTCCGGCGCGCCTCGCCGAGGGCCATCATGGCTTCCATGCGCGCCCGCGCGAAGTTGGTCGGCGCTGATTCGGTGTAGCGCTCGGCATAGTCGACGGCGGCGAAGCGCAGGTCGCGGACGCTGGCCCTCACCCGCGCAGCATCCGTCGCCAGACCCGCATAGCCGTCATAGGCCTCGAAGGCGGTGGCGGCCGACTGCTGCCCGTACCAGGCAGAACCGCCGGCTGCGAAGACTCCCACGAGAGGCACGATGGCGAGAAGCGCGATCCTCATGCGGACCGACAGGGCGGGCAGACGGACAGCCATTGCAGACATTTCCCCAGCTAGCTTTGCCGGGATGATGCCTCCCAGTGGTTAAGGAACAGCTATCGAGAAGATTGCGCGGATCACTTTATCCTGAATTTACATAGCGTTACAGAGGTTTCGACCTTCCGTAGCGTGAGGTCATTGAGTTTTCGTTGCCCGCCGCATAGGGTTCGCGCCCTTTCAGCCGAGTGCATCATGTCGCTAGCGGTGCGAGCCGTTCCCCTGCTCTTCGTGCTCGCCTGGTCGACGGGCTGGATCGTCGCGGGCTTCTCGGCGCGATACGCCGATCCGCTGTGGTTCCTCTTCCTTCGCTTTTCCCTCGCGGCGCTGGTGATCGCCGCCATCGCCTTCGCCATGCGCGCTCCATGGCCGCGCTCAGGCCGAGAAATCGGCCACGCGATGGTGTCCGGCGTGCTGCTGCATGCGCTCTATCTCGCCGGGGTCTGGTGGGCTGTGCGCAACGGGGTGCCGTCGGGCGTGTCGGGAATCATGGCGGGCCTGCAGCCGGTGATGACGGCCCTGCTGGCCCCCGCCATCCTTGGCGAGAGGATCACATGGCGGCAGGGCATCGGCGTCGGCCTCGGCTTTGCCGGAATCATCCTCGTACTGATGCCGAAGCTCGTCGGTGTCTCGCCTGACGTGTTCGACGCCATCGTGACGCCGCTGACGGTCAACTTCTTCGCCATGGTGGCGGTCACTGCCGGGACATTCTACCAGAAGCGCTTCGTCTCCGGCGGCGACATGCGGACAACGACGACGCTGCAGTACGTGGCCGCTGCGGCCACCATGCTGCCCCTCTTCCTGCTGTTCGGGAAGCTGGAGGCCGAATGGAACCAGACGCTGATCCTCACCATGGCCTGGTCGGTTCTCGCCCTCTCCGTCGGCGGCATCGGCCTCTTCCTCTACCTGATCCGCCGCGGCGAGGTCTCGCGGGCGGCCGCCTACATCTATCTGGTCCCGGCCGTCTCGGCGCTCATGGCCTATGTCTTCTTCGGCGAAACGCTGACCCCGACCCAATTGGTTGGCATGGCGGTCACCGCTGTCGGCGTGTGGATGGCGACGCGCCAGGGCTGAAGCGGGTCCGGCGGATCACTGGTCATTTGTTGGATTGCAACCGGCCTGCGCTGCGTTATTTTGCAATGCAGCAACGACAATACCTGCTCGAGGGAACTGCCATGAGCCCCGCTCTTGCCGAGAAGCACGAACCGGCGAACCTGATCGATCTGGCGCAGGGTGCCGTGGTCGCCGTCGATGCCGTCATGGCAGAGGCCACAGCGGCGGTGCGCGCCCTGGTGACCGAGGGCGGCCGCATCTCGAACGCGGCCATCGAACGCGAGCAACGCGCCACCCACGGCCTCGCCTGGCTCGCCACCTACGTGGAGAGCGTCCGGCAGCTGACCTCCTATGCCGAGCGCCTGACGGCGCAGGGGGCGTTCGGGGAGATGGAGGAGCTCATCGTCCGCATCGGCCTCGGCGAGTATCTCGCCCAGATCCTCGGCGGCATCCCGATGAATCAGGGCGAGGTTGTTCGTCCCGCCGATCTCGGCCTGTCCGTCGCCGACGTCGCCCGCCGCTTCGCCGGCGCCGCCGACGCGCTAATCGCGACCGGCAACACGGCGGCCAATCGCGCCCGCCTCGCCGCCCTCGTCCAGGCGCAGGAGTCCTCCGGCCACTTCGGCGATCCCGCCCTCGACGAGACACTGCTCGCCATCCGCGACGAGATGCGCAAGTTCTCGCTGGCGGAGGTCATTCCGCACGCCCACGAGTGGCATCTGAAGAACGCGTACATTCCGCTCGACGTCATCGCCAAGCTGTCCGAACTCGGCGTCTTCGGCCTGACCCTGCCCGAGGCCTTCGGCGGCATGGGCCTCGGCAAGGAATCGATGTGCGTCGTCTCCGAGGAACTGTCGCGCGGCTATATCGGCGTCGGTTCGCTCGGTACCCGCTCGGAGATCGCCTGCGAGCTGATCCTCGCCGGCGGCACCGATGCCCAGAAGGAATACTGGCTGCCGAAGATCGCCTCGGGCGAGATCCTGCCCACCGCCGTCTTCACCGAGCCGAACACCGGCTCCGACCTCGCCTCGCTGAAGACCCGCGCCGTGCGCGACGGCGACGTCTACAAGGTCTCCGGCAACAAGACCTGGATCACCCATCCCGTCCGCGCCGACGTGATGACGCTGCTGGTGCGCACCAACCCCGACGAGCCCGGCTACAAGGGCCTGTCGATGTTCCTCGCCACGAAGCCGCGCGGCACCGACGAGAACCCCTTCCCCGCCCCCGGCATGTCCGGCGGCGAGATCGAGGTTCTCGGCTATCGCGGCATGAAGGAATACGAGATTTCCTTCGACGGCTTCGAAGTGAAGGCCGGCAACCTGCTCGGCGGCGTCGAGGGCCAGGGTTTCAAGCAGCTCATGCAGACCTTCGAGGCGGCGCGCATCCAGACGGCGGCACGCGCCGTCGGCGTCGCCCAGGCGGCCATGGACCTCGGGCTGCGCTACGCCCAGGAGCGCATCCAGTTCGGCAAGCCGCTCATCGCCTTCCCGCGCGTTTCCGACAAGATCGCGATGATGGCGGTGGAGGTGATGATCGCCCGCCAGCTGACCTATTTCTCGGCGCGGCAGAAGGACCTTGACCGGCGCTGCGACCTCGAGGCCGGCATGGCCAAGCTCCTCGGCGCCCGCGTCGCCTGGGCGGCGGCGGACAACGCCCTGCAGATCCACGGCGGCAACGGCTTCGCGCTGGAATATCCGGTGAGCCGCATCCTCTGCGACGCCCGCATCCTCAACATCTTCGAGGGCGCCGGCGAGATCCAGGCGCAGGTGATCGCACGCCGCTTGCTTGACGGCGGCAATTGAGCCGCCTCGCCGACCCCTGGGCCTATGTCGGCCTCGCCGTCGCGATCGCAACGGCAACCGTCGCCCTGTGGGTCTACTACCGCTTCGGCGGAACCGGCAGCGAGGACTGAGCCGCCTCAGGAATTCGCCCCGCGCAGCGCCCGGTCGATGTCGGCATAGAGGTCGTCGACCGCCTCGAGACCCACCGAGAGGCGCAACAGGTCCGTTGGGCAGGGGGAGCCAGCGCCCTCGATGGAGGCGCGGTGCTCGATGAGACTCTCGACGCCGCCCAGCGACGTCGCGCGCTTCCACAACTGGACACGGGCGGCGGTGGAGACCGCGGCCTGCTCGCCGGCCTTCACCCGCACCGACAGCATGCCGCCGAAGCCGCCCGTCATCTGGCGGGCAGCGATGGCGTGCTGGGGATGGGAGCAGAGGCCGGGATAGAGGACATCGGCGACGAGGGGATGCGCCTTGAGCTTCTCGGCGAGGGCGAGAGCCGCCTTCGCCTGGGCCTCGACTCGCACATGCAGGGTGCGCATGCCGCGCATCAGCAGGAAGGCCTCGAAGGGCCCGAGGATCTGCCCGTGCATGGAACGCACGCGCCGCACCCTGGCCCAGAAGTCGTTCACCTCGCGCGTGACCAGTGCTCCGGCGACCACGTCGGAATGGCCGTTCAGGTACTTCGTCGCCGCATGCATGACGATGTCGGCGCCGAGCGTCAGCGGGCGGGTGAAGACCGGGGTGGCGACAGTGGAGTCGACGGCGCAGATGGCGCCCGCCGCATGGGCGATCTCCGAGATCGCGGCGATGTCGGAAACCGTCCAGAGCGGGTTGGACGGCGTCTCAAGCCAGACGAGCTTCGTCGTGCCGGGCTGGATCGCAGCCTTCACGGCGGCAAGGTCGGTCGTGTCGACGAAGGTCGTCGTGTAGCCGTAGGTGACGGCGTCGTTCATCAGCCAGTTGCGCAGCGCCCAGTACATCACAGTCGGTGCGACGATGTGGGCTCCGGCCGGTAGGGCCATGACGACGGCGGTCGCCGCCGACATGCCTGAGCCGAGCACCATGGCCTCGGGGCCCTCCTCGAGCGCCGCCAGCAAGGCCTCGCACTGGCGCACCGTCTGGTTGTCCGGCCGGCCATAGATGAAGCCGTTGCGATACTGGTTATCGGGGTCGCGGATGAAGGTGGTGGCGACGTGGATCGGCGTCACGACGGCGTGGGTCTCCGGCTCCTCCCAGCCCAGGGCCTGGGCGGCAAGGGTGCGCGGCTGGAGGCCGGGGGACTTGGATGCGGTCATCGATCTGATCCTTGAAACAGCGCTGGACCCTCGCCGCCCTCGGGGCAGGCCGTCAAGCCGAAAGGTTCCATCATCCGCAACTACAATTCTTATATGATGGAATCAAGGTCCGTGACATGGCGCAACCCGGTGACAGTGCCGCACGCGGCGGGCTAGGGTCGACGTCATGTTCCTCCCCCTCTCCGACCACAATCCCCACCGTCACATCACCGCCCCTTACGTGACGTTCACGCTGATCGGCATCAACGTGGCGGTCTTCCTTCTGACGACCGGCCTGGTGCCGGCCCAGACAGCCAATGCCAATGCGCTGGGGCTTGGCCTCATCCCGGCTGTCGTCACCGACCGCGCCAGCCTCGCGGCCCAGCTCGTCGTGGTGCCGACCTGGGCGACCTGGCTCACCTACATGTTCATGCATGCCGGCTGGATGCACCTGATCGGCAACATGCTGTTCCTCTGGGTCTTCGCCGACAATGTCGAGGACGCGATGGGGCACGTGCGCTTCCTTCTATTCTACATCCTCTGCGGACTTCTCGGCGGAGGCGCTCACCTGCTGTTCAACCCCGCATCCCAGGCGCCGCTCGTCGGTGCGTCGGGCGCCATCTCGGGCGTGCTCGCGGCCTATCTCATCCTCTATCCCCGGGTGCGGGTGTTCGGGCTCGCCTTCAATATCCTGCCCATTTCCATTCCGGTCTGGCTCGCCCTCGGCACCTGGGTCGCCCTGCAGATATTCCATCTCGTGACGGCTCAGGGCGGCGCGACCGCCTGGTGGGCCCATGTCGGCGGTCTGGTGGCAGGAGCAGCGCTGGTGGGAATCATGAAGAACCGGGACGTCGTGTTCTTCAGCCATGAGCGACGCCTGCCGGTGAGCGTGCCGCACTTTCCGCTGCGCCGCCGCTGATGCTTGAGACTCCCGGGCGTTTTGCGTCGCGGGAGGCTTTCGCCTACACAACCCTGAAGCGGGGTGACGCATCTCTTTCGCGGATGATTCGGGGAAGTGGGGATGAGCATCGGTGGCGGCATGTCGGCGAAGCTCGGGAGCGACGGAACGAAGGGTCCGGGCCAGCGCTACTTTTCGACATGCTTTTGCCCGAAGCCCGCCCATCACTGGAAGCACAGGTGCCATTCGTGCCAGCCGTCGGTGAGGTGGGAGAATGTGCGATGATGATCGAATACCGCGTCGCCAGCCTCCCGCTGAACGGCTTTGCTCTCCGTCCCGGTGGCGCCATTCGCATGGCGCCGCGGTGACGGCCTGAACCCCCGGATCGGATCTCGTGGACGTCGCCCCACTCGTCTCCGCCTACCGCTACCGCTTCCACGTCCTCGACACCTATGGGGTGAGGATGGGAGGGCTTTCACGCCCGTCGGGAACGATCGAGGAGGCACTCCGCCAGGCGGCGGCCGAACTGAAGGTGGTCGCCGATCCTCCGGGCCAGCTGAAGCGCCTCGCCCACCGGATCAATGCCGAGACACGCGCCGCCCTGCGCGACGTCATCGCCCGCGCCGAGAACGACCTCGCCATCGCCATCACGCGATTCGGCACGGATATCGGCGCGCCGCCGACAGGCCCCCACATCGATCTCAGGGCGAGCCTCGACGGGCTCGACCGCAGCTACCGCGCCCACGACCCGGCACCGGACGATTTCGACGGCTGGTACGACCAGCTGGATGCCCAGATCTCGCATCTCTCGGCCCTCATCCGGCTCGAGAAGGAACTCGAGGAGGCGCGGGGGGGTGGCCCGTCGGTGCGGGTTCCGAGCGGGTCGACCGGGCGGCTGAAGTGGCTGCTGGCCGTGCTCGTTGTCGCCGCCCTCGCCGCACTCGGCTTCGTGGCGGTGACGACCCTCAACCTGACGGGCGGCGGTTCGGCGCCCGCGCCGGTCCAGCAATCGACGGGGCCTGAAACACCGCGAGTCGTGCGGACTGTGCCCATCGCGGTGCCCGCCATCCCCGCGGCAGACCCGCCGGCCGCGGCATCCCCGACCGCTGCCTGCCGGACCTTCGAGATCGAGATCGCAGCCGGGGGCGCCAGCCTCCTCGATGCGCCGCTCGGCGGCCAGCCGGTCGTGCGTCTCGAACCGGGCGAGAAGGTCCAGTTGCGTCAGGTCGTCGAACTCGGGCCGAACCGGCTGATCGAGGTGGAGGCTCCGGCGCGGTCGGCACGCGGCTTCATCGCCGAGCGGGAGGCGCGCCTGCCCGTCATGACCTGGTCCTGCGACCGCTAGCGCCGACTCAGATTCCGGCGATGTCGTTCATCGCCCGTGCCAGCTTCACGTCCTTCTCCGTCAGCCCGCCCGCGTCGTGGGTGGAGAGCGTAACCTCGACCGTCCGGTAGACGTTGAACCATTCGGGGTGATGATCCATGGCCTCGGCAGCCAACGCCACGCGACTCATGAAGCCCCAGGCCTCGGAGAAGTCGCGGAAGGCAAAGCGACGCGTAATCGCGTCCCGGCCTTCCGTCTCGATCCATCCCGGAAGGGCGGCGAGCGCATCGCGACGCTGCGCATCAGTCAGTCTGGTCGCCATGCCGTCCTCCGCCTGCTGCCCCCTGGAGATAGGCCCCGCGCGACCATCGGCAAGCATGACGGCCGCCGAGAAAAAACGGGCCGGCGCG
>CAZPMD010000016.1:0-9149 GCA_964587395.1 uncultured Hyphomicrobiales bacterium | reverse complement strand
GGCGCGTGAGCGCCGGCCCGCACGTTCGCGTCGGAGGGGATGACCGAACGTTTGGCCATCGGCAGAACCGATGGCACCCGGCCTGATCGGACGACACCCCGGGGGGCTGGGGGGCTGAAGAGTCCGGAGCAGCGTCGATCAGGCGACGGGGCAACGGGGGCAGGCTCGCCCTGCGTCTTGGCCCCACCGGGGCCGAAATGGGGCGGTATGGTGGCATGTCTCACCGCCGCGTGATCGCGGCATCCGCCGATCGGCGCGGCTCAGGCCGGCTGGCTGCAGGGCAGGATCCGCGGCTCATGACCGGTGGCGCGCAGGAAGGCCACCAGATCCGCCCGGGAAATGCTGGTGGTCGCGGTGTTTTCCAGCGGATGGTAGTTGAGGATCTCGTGCTCCATCATCGCCTGGTCGAGCACGACCGAGACGCGCTGCTCCGTGTCGCAGATGGCGCCGAAGGGCGTCACCGAACCGGGCTTCACGCCCCAGACCTCCTCCAGGAGTTCGCCGGAGCCGAAGGACAGGCGACCGGAGGCGCCGATCACCTCGTGAAGCCGCTTCAGGTCGATGACGGCCGAGCCGAGAGCGACGACGAGGAACAGGCGGCCCTTCTTGTCCTTGAGGAAGAGGTTCTTGGTGTGCCCGCCCGGGATGCTCTCCTTGACGTGATGGCTTTCGGCCACCGTGAACACCGCCTCGTGCTCGTGGGTGGTGGTGGCGATGCCGAGGCGGTCGAACAGGGCGAAGAGGGCGGCGCGACGCGCGGCAATGTCGGTCATGTCGGTTCTTGCGTCAGGTGCCGAGCGCGGTGCGGATGAGCTTCATGGCGTCGTCGCTCGCCCATTCGGCAGGACCGGCGAGGAAGCCGAGCTCGCAGCCATTGGCGTCGATGAGCAGGGTGGTCGGCATGCCGAAGGCGCGGCCTGCCGTCTTCAGGTCCTGGAAGATGCGGGCGCTGGAATCGGCATAGTTCGCCATGTGGCGGATGCCGTTCTCGGTGAGCCAGGTCGCGGCACGGTCGGGGTTGCGGGTGTCGATGTTGACGGCGACGACCTCGAACTTCTCCCCGCCCAGGGTCTGCTGCAGGCGGTCGAGGGCGGGCATCTCGTGCCGGCAGGGCGCGCACCAGGTGGCCCAGAGGTTGAGCAGGACCATGCGGCCACGAAAATCGACCAGCGTCAGGCTGCGGCCGTCGGGCGCCTTGAAGGTCACGTTCGGCGCGATCATCGGCGTCTCGGTGACCCTGAAGGCCGCCAGCTCGCCGCGCGCCAGCGGCATGAGGCTGCCCGCGACGGCTCGCGCCGCCGTGCAGGCCTGCGCCGACGCATTGCGCGCGGGGCCGCCCGTCCAGTAGAAGGCCACAGCGCCGGCGCACAGTCCGATCAGTCCTGCCGCGAGGATGGTCATTCTGGCGCGAGACACTTCAGCGAACTCCTACCTCATCAGGGACGCGACGATGACCAAAGCCGACCAATCCGGCAACACCATGTGGGGCGGCCGCTACGCCTCGGGCCCGGCCGCCGTGATGGAGGACATCAACGTCTCGATTGATTTCGACAAGCGTCTCTATAGGCAGGACATCGCTGGCTCGAAAGCCCATGTGGCCATGCTGGCCGAACAAGGCATCGTGAACCGCGATGACGAACGCGCGATCACCAAGGGCCTCGACCAGGTCCTCGGCGAGATCGAGGCCGGCACCTTCGCCTTCAAGCGGAGCCTCGAGGACATCCACATGAACGTGGAGGCAAGGCTCGCCGAGATCATCGGCGCGCCGGCCGGCCGCCTGCACACGGCGCGCTCGCGCAACGACCAGGTGGCGACCGACTTCAAGCTCTGGGTACGCGATGCCGCCGACGGGCTCGACGCCCAGTTGAAGGACCTGCAGAAGGCGCTGGTCGAGAAGGCGCTCGCCGAGGCGGCCACCGTCATGCCGGGCTTCACCCACCTCCAGGTGGCCCAGCCCACGACCTTCGGCCATCACCTCATGGCCTATGTCGAGATGGTCGGGCGCGACCGGGGCCGCCTTGCCGACGCCCGCAGGCGCCTCAACGAGAGCCCGCTCGGCGCCGCCGCCCTCTGCGGCACGTCGTTCCCGATCGACCGGCACATGACCGCGAAGGCGCTCGGCTTCGATCGCCCCACCGCCAACTCGCTCGACTCCGTCGCCGACCGCGATTTCGTCATGGAGGTGCTGTCGGCGGCGACGATCACCGCGGTGCACCTGTCGCGCCTCGCCGAGGAGATCGTCATCTGGTGCTCCTCGCCCTTCTCCTTCGTGAAGCTGTCCGACGCCTTCTCCACCGGCTCCTCGATCATGCCGCAGAAGCGCAATCCGGACGCCGCCGAGCTGGTGCGCGCCAAGGTCGGCCGCATCCTCGGCGGCTTCACCGCCATCGTCGTGGTGCTGAAGGGCCTGCCGCTGACCTACCAGAAGGACATGCAGGAGGATAAGGAGCCGACCATGGACGCGCTCGCCTCGCTGTCGCTGGCGATTGCCGCCACCGCCGGCATGGTGCGTGACATGAAGGCCGAGGCCGCCACCATGAAGAAGGCGGCGGGACAGGGCTATTCGACGGCCACCGACCTTGCCGACTGGTGCGTCCGCGCGCTCGGCATCCCGTTCCGCGAGAGCCACCACATCGCGGCGAAGGCGGTGGGACTTGCCTCCGACAAGGGCCTGCCGCTGCACAAGCTGACGCTGGCCGACATGCAGTCGGTTGACCAGCGCATCACCGCCGACGTGTTCTCGGTGCTGTCGGTGGCAAAATCGGTGGCGAGCCGCGTCAGCTATGGCGGCACGGCGCCGAAGAATGTCCGGGCACAGGCGAGGCGCTGGCTGAAGAAGCTCGGCTGAGGCTCGGGCTGCTCTTGAGAATGCCCCACCCTTACCCTCCCCTCGCTGGCGCGAGGAGAGGGGGACTACCGCGTGACGCTCGATCGCGCACCCTCGTGCCTGGCACGACGGAAATTCAAGAAGCGAGACATCATAGTCCCCCTCTCCTCGCGCCAGCGAGGGGAGGGTAAGGGTGGGGCCTTGCCTGGAGCAGCGCGGCCGACGTCGCACAACTGACCACCCCGGACGACAAAAGTTCCGCAAGGCCTCGAACCTTTTCAGCCCCCGCGCCGACCCATGGTCACTCCGCAGCAGGTGCCGCGGGGATGAACCGGGGAGGCGACCATGTTTGCGAAGTTCGACATTCGAAAGTCGGCTCTCACGCTCCTAGCTGCCGCAGCTTTGTCGACAGTCGCAGGGGTCGCCTCCTCCGCTCATGCCTCCGCGCTCGCCGCGAGCGCCCGCCTCGCCGTGCCCACGATGACGGCGCAGTCCGAATACGGCACCGAGCACGAGGCCGGCCGCAACGGTCATCGGCTGACCCGGCCTGCCAACCGCTTCAACGGCTTCGTCGGCACGCCTGGCCCGACCACGGGCACCCGGCAGGGGCCGTGAACCGTCGCAGGCAACGGACATGAAAAAGGCCGGGTCACCCCGGCCTTCGTTCATTTCAAGGGCAGAGCCCGTCAGAGCCCCATCTTCTTCTTGCGCTGGGCAAGGGTGCGCAAGCGCAGGGCGTTCAGCTTGATGAAGCCCTGGGCGTCGCGGTGGTCATAGGCCACGGCGCCCTCCTCGAAGGTCACCAGCTCCTTGTCGTAGAGCGAATAGGGGCTCTCGCGGCCCACCACGATGACATTGCCCTTGTAGAGCTTCAGCCGCACCGTGCCGGTGACGTACTGCTGGCTCTTGTCGATGAGACCCTGCAGCAGCTCGCGCTCCGGCGAGAACCAGAAGCCGTTGTAGATGAGCTCGGCATACTTCGGCATGAGCTCGTCCTTCAGATGCGCCGCGCCGCGATCGAGCGTGATGCTCTCGATGGCGCGGTGGGCCATGTAGAGGATCGTGCCGCCGGGCGTCTCGTACATGCCGCGCGACTTCATGCCGACGAAGCGGTTCTCGACGAGATCGAGGCGGCCGATGCCGTTGACCTTGCCGAGTTCGTTGAGCTTCGTGAGCAGCGTCGCCGGGGAGAGAGCCTTGCCGTCGATGCCGACCGCATCACCCTCCTTGAAGTCGATGGTGATGTAGGTCGCCTTGTCCGGTGCGCTCTCCGGGCCGTCGGTGCGCGAATAGACGTAGTCCGGCACCTCCACATTGGGGTCTTCCAGCACCATGCCCTCGGAGGAGGCGTGCAGGAGATTGGCGTCGACGGAGAAGGGCGCCTCGCCGCGCTTGTTCTTGGCGATAGGGATCTGATGCGCTTCGGCGAACTCGATGAGCTTCGTGCGGCTCGACAGGTCCCATTCGCGCCAGGGGGCGATGACGGTGACATCGGGCTTCAGCGCATAGTAGCTGAGCTCGAAGCGCACTTGGTCGTTGCCCTTGCCGGTGGCGCCATGGGAGACGGCGTCGGCGCCGACCTGCTCGGCGATCTCGATCTGGCGCTTGGCGATGAGCGGGCGGGCGATGGAGGTGCCGAGGAGGTAGAGGCCCTCATACATCGCATTGGCGCGGAACATCGGGAAGACGTAGTCCTTCACGAAGGTCTCGCGCAGGTCGTCCATGAAGATGTTCTCGGGCTTGATGCCGAGGAGGAGCGCCTTGTCGCGCGCCGGTCCCAGTTCCTCGCCCTGGCCGAGGTCCGCGGTAAAGGTGACGACCTCGCAGCCATAGGTGGTCTGCAGCCACTTCAGGATGATCGAGGTGTCGAGACCGCCGGAATAGGCGAGGACGACTTTCTTGACGGACTTCTGCGCGGCCATTTTGACGGTTTCCAGAGCAGTCGGAAGGGGGCTTGCGCCGACTTAAAGAAGCGGCGCGCGGCTGGCAAGCGCGGCGCCGTCAGGCTGGCCGCCGGAACAGGCGCCGCAGGGGGGCGCCGAGGCGGCCGAGGCGGGCGGCGAGGTCATCTTCCGAAACGGCCCCGCGGCGGCGGTACAGGGAGTGGTAGGTCGCCGCGACAACCAGCAGGGTCAGCAGGGTGGCGATCAGGGTATCGGAGAGGAAGTGGCCGCCGAAGCCCATGCGCAGGCCGGAGATCAGCGCAGTATAGGCGGCCACCCCGGCGAGAGCGAAGGGCCTGACCGCCGGCGGCGCCAGCAGCGCCGGCGCGGCAAGCCAGGCGGCGCCGGAGGATTCGCCGGAGATGAACGAGCAGTTGGTCCGGCACTCGGTGCCGTCGCCCGGCTGCCACCACGGCGTGAAGCGCCATTGGCCGCCGAGTTCGGTCACATGCACCGGGCGGGCGCGGTCCCAGTATTCCTTGAAGACGCCGTTCACCAGGAGAACCGGTGCCGCAGTGACGGTCAGAAGCAGGAAGAGCGCCGCACGCGCCGTCATGAACTGGCGGGTTGCCGGCGCGACGATGTGCTGGAGAAGTGAGACGAGGGCGGCAACGCCGATGGCGATGGTCGGCCACATGCTGACCCGGCGCAGCAGCGTCGCCCAACCGTGGCTCGACAGCCAGAACCCTTCCGTCGGCGTCCAGAACCAGCGCGCGACGACGAGGTCGGCGCCGGGGAACAGCGCGATGATCGCGACGGACACGACAAGGACGAAGACGACGATGGAGAGGGCGCGGACCAAGGAGCATTCCGGTTCGGTGACGGGCGAACTGCTTCTAGCGGGATGTGAGCCCCGGGCAAAGCGCGAGGGCTGACACCTTCAGGGCGCCTTGCCGGCCTCCTCGCCGGCATCGTGGCGCATGATCAGCGGCATCTGCGCCATGGCGAAGACCATGGTCAGCGGCATGATGCCCCAGACCTTGAAGGCCACCCAGAAATCCGTCGTCTGGGTGCGCCAGACGATCTCGTTGAGGGCGGCGAGCAGGAAGAAGAAAAAGGCCCAGCGCCAGGTGAGGAGGCGCCAGCCCTCGTCGGTGAGGGTGAAGACGGAGTCGAGGACGAGCTTCAGCACGCTGCGGCCGGTGAGCCCGGCCCAGACGAGGACGGCGCCGAACAGCGAGTTGACGATGGTGGGCTTGAGCTTGATGAACAGTTCGTCGTCGAGGAGCAGCGTCAGCCCGCCGAACACCGTGATGACGACGGCCGAGACCAGCGGCATCACCGGAAGCTTGCGGATCAGCGACCAGGTGATGGCAAGCGAGGCGAGGACGGCGACCACGAAGATGCCGGTCGCCAGGAACAGGCGCCTGTCGGGCGCCACGCCGAACCAGCGGTCGCCATAGGAGTTGACCAGGAAGAAGAGCACCAGCGGCCCCATCTCCAGCGCCAGCTTGGCGAGGGGGGCGAGTTCGCGTTTTTCGGTATGCGTCATGAGCCTTCAAGCCATGGACAAATCGTCGGGCGAGTTTAGCTTGCGCGCGACGTCGAAACCACCATCAACCGACGCGATCGCCCTGGAGCGCCACTTTGTCCTACGTGTTCGAACCCGCCGCCCGCCCTGCCCTGCCGATCGTCGGCACAGACAAGCTGTTCCCGGTCCGCCGGGTCTATTGTGTCGGCCGCAATTACGCCGCTCATGCGCGCGAGATGGGCGGCGACCCGACCCGCGAGCCGCCGTTCTTCTTCAACAAGGCTGCCGACGCGCTGCAACCGGTTCCCCATGGCGTGACCGCCAACCACCCCTATCCGCCGAAGACCTCCAACTACCACTTCGAGCTGGAGATGGTCGTGGCGCTGTCGAAGGGCGGCAAGGACATTCCGGTCGACAAGGCGCTGGACTGCGTCTTTGGCTATGCGGTCGGCCTCGACATGACCCGCCGCGACCTGCAGGACGAAGCGAAGGCGCTGAAGCGCCCGTGGGAACTCGGCAAGTCGTCGGACCTCTCCGGCCCTGTCGGCCCGCTCTATCCGGTCGCCCAGGTCGGCCAGAAGCTGAAGGGGCCGATCTCGCTCACCGTCGACGGCGTGGTGAAGCAGAAGGCGGACCTTGCCGACATGATCTGGTCGGTGGCCGAGCAGATCTCGTTCCTGTCGACCTATTTCGAGGTCTGCCCGGGCGACGTCATCTTCACCGGCACGCCGGACGGCGTCGGCGCGGTCACCCGCGGCCAGACCATGGTGGCGGCGGTGGACGGCCTCGGCGAGATCAGCCTGAAGGTCGTCTGAGGGCTTCACAAGCCATCGGAAGACGGGACGCGGTTGCCGCCGGCAGCCGCGTCTTTCTTAGTCAGGCCCGGCCGACGAAAAAGGGCGGCCCTCGGGCCGCCCTCCTGCATTGGGATTGCAGCGCTTCCGCCATCAGAGCGAGCGCTTGATCTCCTCGACGCGGTAGCACTCGATGACATCGCCGGCGCGCATGTCCTGGTAGCTCTCGAAGGCCATACCGCATTCCTGGCCGACCTGGACTTCCTTGACCTCGTCCTTGAAGCGCTTGAGCGTCGACAGCTTGCCCTCGTGGACGACGACGCTATCGCGGATGAGGCGCACGTTGGCGCCGCGCTCGACACGGCCGTCGGTGACCCGGCAACCCGCCACCTTGCCCACCTTGGTGATGTTGAACACCTCCAGGATCTCGGCATTGCCCAGCATGGTCTCGCGCAGTTCGGGCGCGAGCAGGCCGGACATGGCGGCTTTGATGTCGTCCACCAGGTCGTAGATGATGTTGTAGTAGCGGATCTCGATACCGGCCTGCTCGGCGGCCGCACGCGCTTCCTTGTGGGCGCGCGTGTTGAAGCCGATGATCACCGATCCGGCGGTCTGGGCGAGGCCCACATCGCTCTCGGTGATGCCGCCGACGCCCGACAGGATGACGCGGGCCGCCACCTCGTCGTTGCCGAGCTTGGCGAGGGCACCGACGATGGCCTCGACCGAACCCTGCACGTCGCCCTTGATGATCAGCGGGAATTCCTTCTTGCCCGCGCCGGCCTTGAGCTGGCTCATCATGTCGGCGAGCGAGGAACGCCCGGCGCCGAGGCGCGCGGCGGCCTTCTCCCGCTTCAGGTTCGAGCGGTAGTCAGTGATCTCGCGGGCTCTGGCTTCATTGACGACGACCGCGACGCGATCGCCGGCCTCGGGCGTGCCGTTGAAGCCGAGAACCTCGACCGGCACGGAGGGACCGGCACCGTCGGTCGATTCGCCCTTGTCGTTGATCAGCGCACGAACCCGGCCCCACTCGGCACCGGCGACGATGATGTCGCCCGGATGCATGGTGCCGCGCTGGATCAGCACGGTCGCCACCGGACCACGACCGCGGTCGAGCTTGGCCTCGATCACCGTGCCTTCGGCGAGACGGAACGGGTTGGCCTTCAGTTCGAGAACCTCGGCCTGAAGCTGGATGAGCTCCAGCAGCTTGTCGAGATTCTGACCGGTCTTGGCGGAGAGCTCGACCTCAAGCACGTCGCCGCCGAGGCTTTCGAGCTGCACCTCGTACTGGAGAAGGTCGGTCTTGACCTTCTCGGGCCGGGCGTCGGGCAGGTCGATCTTGTTGATCGCCACGATCAGCGGAACCTTGGCGGCCTTGGCGTGATTGATGGCCTCGACCGTCTGCGGCATCACGGAATCGTTGGCAGCGACCACGAGCACGACGATGTCCGTCACCTTGGCGCCGCGGGCGCGCATGGCAGTGAACGCGGCGTGGCCCGGCGTGTCGATGAAGGTCACGAGCCCGCCAAGCGGGGTCTGGACCTGATAGGCGCCGATGTGCTGCGTGATGCCGCCGGCCTCGCCCGAGACCACGTTGGTCTTGCGCAGGGCATCGAGCAGCGAGGTCTTGCCGTGGTCGACGTGGCCCATGATGGTGACGACCGGAGCACGGGACTCCAGCATCTCCTCCGGATCGGGCGAATCGAACAGGCCTTCCTCGACGTCGGCTTCGGCGACACGGCGAACCGTATGGCCGAGTTCCTCAGCGATGAGCTGGGCGGTATCGGCATCGATCACATCCGTGATCTTGTGCATCGCGCCCTGCTTCATCAGCATGCGGATGATGTCGACGGCCCGCTCCGACATGCGGTTGGCGAGATCGGCAATGGTGATCGTCTCGGGGATCGTCACCTCGCGCAAAATCTTTTCTTTCTGCTCGGTCGGACGACGTCCGGTCATGCGCTGCACGCGGCGGCGGAAGGACGCTTCCGACCGCATGCGGTCGGACGAATCCTCAAGCGCATTGGTGAGCGTCAGGCGGGTGCGGCTCGGCGCATCGGCAACCGGGCGCTCGGGGCGGGTCGCGGGGGCCACGACCTTGCCGCCGGGGCCACGGC
>CAZPMD010000015.1:27424-50443 GCA_964587395.1 uncultured Hyphomicrobiales bacterium | reverse complement strand
TCGTCGGCTGGGCCTTCTCGGCCGACCTCAAGACCCGCGTGGTGCTCGACGCTCTGCTCAGACAAGCAGAAAAACAAACCATTGCGACGACCGCTTGAATCCGCCCTCTGACCTGCCCCCCGACTTTCATCCCGCGACCAGAGACTGACCGTTGTTTGATCCGGCCCCACTCTGAGAGTCCGATCACCCGATCGGGTGATGCCAAGTTTGTTTGCAAGCACCAATCTGGGGTGGTTTCACTGACTCACGCTGGTCCCGCAATTGAGGCCCTACAGCGCCTTTGCCTTCGACGAGGAAGAAGCCCCCGGGTGGCGGGACGTTCTGCGCCGGGCGGCTCTTCCGGTGACGCTGCTCGTCGCCCTGCTGCTGCGGCCACCAGTTGCCGCAAGTCTTGTGGCATCCCCCGTCGTGATCCCCCCGCTTTTGCAGAATGCGATCGTCATCGACGGTATAGATGTTCCAACCGCCGTGTCCGATGCCGGTTATGGCAGCGAGATCATGTCCCGCGGCATCAAGGACCGCATGCGCGAAATCTTCGCTGTTGCCCGTCCCTCGCGACTGCGGCTCGGCGTCGAGGATGCGGGTACCGAGAACAAGATACCCGAAATCGACGTCGCCGGAGGCGCGCTCAACATCCGGCAGATCTTCATTGCCGTCCGCGACATGCTCGGCTACCGCGACACGCGGATCAGCGGCGAGATCGTGGTCGCGGTGGATGCGCCCCAGGCGGCCGCATCATCCGATGACGAGGACGCGCCCAAGGCCTACAATCTCATCATTCGCTCCTCGACCCACGGGATCATCGGGAAGCTGCGCACGAAGTTTCCCGACAAGTCGTTCGACGACCTGTTTCAGGAAGCAGCCCTTCTCGTCATCGAGAAGACCAACCCCAAGCTCGCCGCGCGCTACTACGAACGAACGAACCGCTTCGCGGACGCGACGCGCATCGCGCAGAACTTCGTGCGCTCGACCCAGCCCGACGACCGGATCGAAGCGAACCTGATCCTTGGAACCGCGCTCATTCGCCAGCATCGCTACGACGAGGCGATCGATCATTTTCAGCGCGCCCTGGCGATGGATCAGCGTCTCGAGCGCGCCTGGACGGGATGCGCGCTCGCGCACCTGTGGGCGCGCAGATTCCAGCAATCCGTTCGGTGCGCCAACGAAGCCATCAACCTCGAGCCGTCCGAAGCTGCCAGCTACTCGTTCAAGGCTCTCGCGCTCACCAATCTCGGCCAGCCCCAGCAGGCCCTTGAAACGGCCCTGCAGGGCGCATCCCGGGCAACCGAGAACCGCGGACAACCGCTCGCGGCAGCCGCCGGCGCCCAATTGCGCATGCGACGATTCGACGAGGCCCTCGCCCTGGCCGATCGCGCCATCACTGAGAACCCGACACTTCATGTCGCCCACCGCATGCGCGGGATCGCCCTGGCGCGTCTCAGCCGTCAGGACGAGGCACTTGCATCGCTGACCAGGGCCACGGAGCTGGACCCGACCTCTTCGCCCAACTGGCGGTCGCTCGGCGAGATGCTCATGGCGATGGGCAAGCAGGCTGACGCCCTGACCGCTATCCGCAAGGCGCGGGACACCGAGGCCGGATGGCCCGACCACTGGCGTCGCCTCGCCGACGTGCTCGTCTCGCAGCGCAAGACCGCAGAAGCCATGCGCACGCTCACTGCAGCCTTCGCCAAGTTCCCGGCCGATCAGCAGATCGCGGCCATGCTGGCCGAACTTCACATCAGTTCGCGGCAACTCGACAAGGCCGGCACCGTTCTTCTTCCCTTCCAGGATGACCGGAACGCCGCGATCGTCCGCGCGCTTCTGGCGCTGGCAAGAGCCCGAAACAACCCGACAGAGACAGTCCGCTTCGCCACCCGCCTGGCCGAAATCGAGCCGCGGAACCCTGCCGCCCATCACGATCTCTATCGGGCGCAGCTTTCCGCAGGACAGCGCCCCGCCGCCACGACGGCCTTGAGGAACGCTATCGAGCTCGGCCATCCCGACAGGGCGAGGCTCCAACGCGAACTGGAGCGTCTCGATCGGCGCCGGTGACGCAACAACCCCGCTTCATCTCAGGGAGAAGAAACATGAAGTCATACTTGAAGACCCTTCCTGCATTGGCGCTGCTGGCGCTCATGAGCGCGGGCGGCGCGCAGGCCCAGGTCGTCGCCCTCGGAGCCAGCAACGTTGCCGGCCAGGGCGTCGGGCAAAGCTCGGCGTTCCCCGCGGCACTGGAGCGTCTGCTTCAGGCCCAGGGCGTGCGGGTCAGGGTTTCGAACCAGGGGATCAGCGGCGACACGACCGATGGGATGCTGCGCAGGCTCGACAGCGCGGTTCCGAACGGGACGAAGGTCGTCGTCCTGCATCCCGGCGGCAACGATTCCAGCCCGGCCCAGCGGCAGCAGAACGTGCGTGCCATCATGGCCCGCCTGAGCGGCCGAGGGGTGAAGGTCGTTAACGCCCAGCCTGTGGTACGCAGCGCTCTACAGCGATACGCACAGCATGACGGTGTTCACCTGACCGCACAGGGGCACCAAGCGGTCGCCCAGGCGCTCTTGGGCTCTGTCAGACAGGCCCTGAGGTGAAGGCTAGCGAAGTCACTTGGCTCGGCATGCGTCGATCACACCCGCGACGGAGTTCACCCCCGCGAGAAGGGCGACGAGATCGACTTGCGACTGGCCTCGGTCTTTGCGAACTGACCTGCCGCTGAAATTTTTCTTCGCACGGAACTAGTGCACGGCCATGATCGAGACTCCACCGGCCTAGGACGAGTGCGGCTTGGGGCTCGAATGTCTGCTATCGGCATGAACGCGATGGTTCGCTTTGGCGGCGCGATGCAGGCGTCTGATCACAAGTCCGATAGTGTAAATTTCTGCACTTACCCTCGCTGGTGTACCGGCTTGGTTCGGGAGTTGGCTTTGCGGGGTTCGTCAAGCCACGGCACACCGAGTTGATCCAGAACCTCGCAGACAGGGGCGATTTGAATTCCGGCGGTCTTCGCCGCAGAAATCGAATCCGCCAGCAGTCTTGGGGTGGTGCCGTAGCGCGTCGGGTGCTCCGCGACATCGTGGGTGAAGAAGATCACCCATCCCGGCGCACGTACGGCTTGGTCCAGGAGCGCGCGGATGTGGTGGACATCGATGAAGTCAGGCGACAGATCGACAGCTTTAAGGAAGCCCAGGTCGATCCGGCCGCGGTTGATCCCCGGATGCACTGACCTCGCGCAGCGAGTCATCCCGGCGAGCTGCCGCTTGCGCCAGTAGCAGCCGATCCCGAAGGGATAGGCGAAGGTCTCGAAGCGGGCGTGAGGCGCCGCCTCCGCAAGACAGGTGACGCTTCTGCGGTAGTCATCTGCCAACCGGGCTGCGTCATACTGCCAAGCGAGCAGATGCTCGTGCGTGTGCCACCCAATCTCGTGGCCCCTAGCATCGAGTTCCGCGACGTCTTCCATCGTAGCCATGCGCCACAAATCGTTCGGGCGACTGATGAGGCCGGTGGCCGCGTAGAAGGTGCCTCGGGCTCTGCTCTGCTCGAGGAGGTCAGCGCCGACACGGGCGGCGGATTGAGGAAAATCGTCGAAGGTAAAGGACACGAACGGTCGGGTCACCTGCACACATCGGGATAGCAACGGCAGCTTGCGAGCCGCGATGTGCGACAACCGCTCCCGCCACGCCGGCAAGAGCGCGCCGTTGGTTGTAAGTGGAACTGACATCGTAGAACGCCCGACACTCACCCAAATCCTCAATCCCATTGTAGAATAGCAACAAATTCGCGCATGTCATCCCCATGCGGGGGAGGTCTTGCGGTTTGACATGTCGCAGTCAATACAGGCGACGCTCGGGGCGCGGATGAACGAAGCGCCCGTTATTCTGGAACTCTGGCTGCGGTTCGCGACGATGCGAGCAACATTTGCCATCGCTTGAGGAGGGGTTAGTCTCAGAGAGGTCGAAGAGCATCACCGCATCCGTCGTCGTGTCATAGAGACCAGCGACGAAACGCGTGTCTGCCGGCAGAGCGATGTCGTGGTCCTAGAGGCCGGCGCGGGAATCGGGATCGTTTAGCAGCGTGGCGAGAAGGCGCGCCGAGATCTCTCCGGTCTGGCCGTCGCAGGCATCGAAACGATAGGCGCTAGCAGGGGGACGCAAGCCAAACGAACACGGTGCAAGTTCCTACGCCTGCGCTCACTTTCGCGTACGGTCCATTTTCCTGTTAACCGGATGTATTAAGATTAACGCTCATAATTCATCGAAATTCTTCCCGAAGTCTATCATGGATAAGGACCGCATGTCGTTCGTGGACTGAAGATGAGCTCTGTAGACGCGCCTCCTGATGATCGCGTATCACTTGCTTCGCAGGTTCAGATCGAGCGCCTAGCTGCGACTACGCTATTTTGCACGACGTTTTTGTATATCTGGGTGTCTTTAACACCATTCCCAGATCTGACTTATTCGGTGAAGGACGCCGCTGCGAGCACCGGTTCGAACGCGATTAACCAGGTGATTGTGGTCGCATTGGTGACGACCCTGGTGGGCTATGCGCTGGCGACCCGGAGTGCCGCAATGGTGCTCCGCCCTCGGACGGTTCTGTTCATTCTCTTTGTCTGGATGTTTCTGGTCTCGGTGCCGGCCCCCGATCCAGGCTTCGCGGTACGTAGGCTCGTGATGGCCTTCATCGTCTGCGTGGCCGCGAGCATCTTCCTGACTCTGCCGAAGGACGAGCAGCACTTCGCACGGATGGTCGCGGCCTGCTCCGGCATCGTCCTGGCGCTTTGCTACCTCGGCGTCATGCTGTTCCCGCGCTACGCGGTGCACCAGTACACAGATGAACTCGAACCGATGCTGGAGGGTGACTGGCGCGGGTTGTTCTCCCACAAGAACACCGCAGGAGCGGCGATGGTGATTATCGTCTTCCTGGGCCTCTATGTCGGGCGGGCCCTCGGGGTCCTATACGGCCTCCCGATCGTTCTTTTCGCTGTATTCTTCCTCCTGCTCTCAGGCAGTAAGACATCCGTTGCCCTACTCCCGGTGACGATGGTTGTCGCCTTCGTCCTCGTTCGCGTGCCCTACATCCGGTTGCTGACCGCAGCGGGCACTCTGGCAACGCTTTCCTTCTTCACGATCGGATCTGCCGTGTCCGAGCGGGTAGCGGCCGTTGTGAGCGCGGTCGGGATCGACGCCACCTTCACCAGGCGGGCAGAGATCTGGATACTGGCGCTTGAGCATATCCCCAAGCGCCTGTGGACTGGGTACGGCTATCAATCGTTCTGGCGCAACGCCGACCTCATGCATGGATTCCGCGAGGAGTTTAATTGGGCTGTTGCGGCGGCCGATGCACACAACGGTTATCTCGACATTTTGCTGATGGCAGGCGTCCCCGGTCTGATCGCGGCTGCAATCCTGCTGCTGTTCCTTCCCGTTCGCTACATTGCGCGTGCGGAGAAGAATCGAAGCGAGCGCCGCCTGACGGAACTGTTCACCCGGATTTGGTTCTTTGGGATGTTGGTGGCCTGTCTGGAGAGCATCCTCTTCGCAACCAACGGCGCCCTCTGGTTCATGATGCTCATCGCGATCTTCGGCCTTCGCCTACAGGCAAAGGCTCGATTGAGGAGTGCGGAGCAATCTGATTGAGGATGGCGTTTGATCCGCGGAGACCGGGACTCGAAATTCGTCAGCCGAGACCTCGAACTGTGGGCTTATGCCAACGACGTCACGTCCGGTTTCTCGCGCCCTGGCAAGCCGACCGACTGCCTGCATCGAAGCGTTCAATGGGAGCCTCTGGGCCGAACGTCGGTGACGTCCCCGGTGGTCGTCTGAGTGTAGGGACATGATGTCACCGCCTCGTGGAAAAGCGCGGTTGTATTTCCGCTTTCAAGCATCCACCCAATGTCGGCTTTAGAGGCGCGCGGCGGACGCTGGAAACGCATGAGCGAATTTCTTCTACCAAGTGGTGGGTTAATGTCGCCGATGCGGGCGCTGAAAGCACCCAGGAGCTGCGACAATCGTCACCCACATTGCGCGCATCTTGCCAAATGATGTCGCGCCGCTTGGCAGACCCGCGTGATAAAGCCTCAGCATGATCTACGTTGAACTCGCGATCGTCGTCGTTCTCATCGTCATCAACGGCCTTCTCGCCATGTCCGAGTTGGCCATCGTCTCGTCCAGACCAGCACGGCTCAAGGCCATGGTCGACCGGGGCGTCAACGGCTCGCGTCGTGCTCTCGCGCTTGCGGGTGATCCAGGCAAGTTCCTGTCGACCGTTCAGATCGGCATCACGCTTGTTGGCGTCTTGTCTGGCGCATTTTCCGGAGCGACGCTTGGCCTCCGCCTCTCCGAATGGCTGCTGGCGATAGGGCTTCCCAACGGCGTCTCGGATGCGTTGGGGGTTGTGCTCGTCGTTGCCGTCATCACTTATGGATCGCTGATCATCGGCGAGTTGGTGCCGAAGCAGATCGCGCTGCGCAATCCCGAAGCCGTTGCTGTCCGGGTTGCCCCGGCGATGACCGTCATTGCCAAGATCTCTGCGCCCCTCGTCTGGCTCCTCAATGCGTCTGGTCGCCTGGTGCTAGGCCTCATGGGGCAGAAGGGCGAAAGCGAGGAGCGAGTTTCGGAAGAGGAGATCCGGACGATCGTTGCAGAAGCCGAGTCCGCCGGTGTGATCCATGCAGATGAGCGGCGAATGATTTCGGGGGTCATGAGGCTGGGCGATCGGCCGGTAAGGGCTGTCATGACGCCCCGCACCGAGGTCGACTGGATCAATTTGCAGGCCCCCACTGCGGAGATCAACGAACTCCTGGGTCGAACGCAGCATTCGCGCCTGCCCGCCGGCGACGGCAGCGTCGATGCAATGATAGGCGTCGTACAGGCGCGTGAACTCCTCGCTGCGCAGTTGACGGGACAGCCGATCGACATACGGGCCTTCGTCCGAACCGCACCTGTCGTTCATGACAACGGCAAGGCGCTCGATACCCTTGCAGTGCTGAGGGAAGCTGCGGTGCCGATGGCGCTCGTTCACGATGAGTATGGTCACTTTGAAGGTGTCGTGACCCCGGCAGATCTCCTTGAAGCTATCGTAGGCGTCTTCAAGGCTGACCACGAAGAGGTCGAGCCTTCCGCTTTCCGCAGAGAAGACGGCTCATGGCTGCTGGGTGGATATCTAAAGGCCGACGAGATGGCCGACCTTCTCGGAGTGACCCTGCCGGAAAGGCGGGACTACGAGACATTGGCAGGCTTTGTTCTCGCGCACATGAAGCATCTGCCTACGACCGGCGAAACAGTCGATGCACTCGGCTGGCGCTTCGAGGTGGTCGATATGGACGGTCGCAGGATCGATAAAGTGCTTGCGTCCCGCCTGCCCGTGAAGCGGGCCGGCGCCATGACTGTCGGTTGAGCGGGCCGTTGGGAACATGAGCCCAGTACCAACCTCCGATCCGTCATCGGCTCCGGCAAAGGCCGGCAAGCTCGCACGAGAACTCTCGCTCACCCACGCAGTTCTCTATGGTCTTGGCATCACCATCGGTGCCGGAATCTACGTCTTGGTGGGACTGGCGGCTGGCCGCAGTGGCATGCATGCCCCTCTGGCCTTTGTGCTGGCGGCTTTGGTGATGGGGTTTTCCGCCGCAACTTTCGCCGAATTGGGCACCCGCCTCCCGGTCGCGGCAAGCGAAGCAGCCTATGTCGAAGAAGCCTTCCGGCGGCGAAGGTTGGCGCTTGGCGTGGGTCTGCTCAGTGTTGCAACATCCGTGGTCTCGGCCGCGACGATCAGCTCCGGAGCGGCGGGATACATCGGCGTGTTTCTGGCTCTGCCGAAGCCCCTATTGATCGTTGGCGCTATCCTGCTCATGGGTGCCATCGCCATGCGGGCCACGGTTCAGTCGGTTGGCTTCGCTGGCCTGATGACAGTGGTCGAGGTTGCCGGCCTCGCCATCATTATCGTTGCGGGCCTGATGCATCCCGAAGTCATCACGCGTCTGCCAGAGCTGACTGCGGATCTCGGATCTGCATCCGTCTGGTCCGGCATTGGCTCAACTGCCCTTCTTGCCGTTTTTGCCTTCATTGGGTTCGAGCACCTGGTCAACATTTCCGAGGAGATGAAGGACCAGCGGCGGACATTGCCGCTGGCGCTGTTCATCACTCTCGGCGCAACTGCCATCCTCTATGGGTTGGTGGTGTGGATTGCAGTGATCGCCGTCCCACCGCAGGAACTTGCAGCGTCGCAAGCGCCGCTGGCCCTTGTCTTTGAGCGACTGACGGGATGGCCGCTCATCGTCATGAGTGCCATCGCAGTCGCTGCAACGCTCAACGGCGTGATCGTCAACATGATCATCATTGCCCGGGTCCTCTATGGGCTCGCTGATCGAGGCCAATTGCCCAGCTTCCTCGGCAGGGTGCATCCGGGCACCCGATCCCCTGTCGTTGCGACAGCCGTGGGCGTCTCACTCATTCTTCTGTTCGCGCTCGCCATTCCGCTGAGGGGTCTCGCTGACCTTGCTTCGACAGGGACCCTCCTCGTATTCGCGATTGTCAGTCTCGCGCTCATACGCATCAAGTGGAGGGAGGAGCGCCCGCCTGATGGGGTCTTCGTTTGCCCGATGTGGGTGCCGGTCTGCGGCGTGCTTGCCAACATGGGATTGCTGGTTGCAGATTTCCTGGGGAGTTAGATCGCCCATGCGGCGGGGTGTCCGGACGCATTGAGCCGCCGGCGGGTTTTGATTCGCTTCGCGAAAACGGACAGTCGTTCCATGCCGCCAAATCCTAGTGCGGCCTCCGTCCGTCCTTATCGTGCAGTGCCTTCCACGCCATACTTTCGCGCGCGAAGATCAAACGCCTGCAGTCCACCTTCCATGATGCCGGTGATGGCGTTCCTGACCGCTGGTGTTTCGATTGCGCCATCGACGAAAACGCTCACCATCGCGCTCCCCTCCGTGGGGCGGTCTTCCGCGACCGTGGCGCTCATGCCCACTACCTTGTCCGCATCGCCATTCACCACCAGGTTGGGGTTATGGGTCGCAAAAATCAGCTGACGCCGGCCCTTTGACCTGCGGATCTGATCGACAATCTCCATGAGAACCCGATTGTCGAGATCATCCTCGGGTTGGTCGATTATGAGGGTCCCAGCCTCCTGTTGGAGCAGGAGCCGCAGCAGTGCCGAGGCTTGCTGACCCGGGGAGGCCTTCTCGAAGGGTATGTCCTGCTTCCCGCTGACATAGGTCAGCACGATGCTGTCCTTTGGAACCGCGCCAAGCAGCACACCGAGCGTCTGATCATTCACCTTCTCGAATATGCGGTTGATTGCTGCCTGCGTCAGCGAGGGCACCCGGCCGGGCAACATGATCCGCTGGATCTCCGCCGAGATCGAAGGGCCAGGCTCTGTGGGACTGCCACCCATGATCTTGGCCTTGTGGATGGCGAGAAGCCCGTCACAGATCGCGGCCCATCCTGCGGCGAAATCGTCTTTCAGCGCCTCTGCCAACCACTCATGGCACTGAATGTCTGGCTCCCGAACTCTCGAACCGTCGAGGATCGCACAAAGAGCTGCCACGAACTCCGAGGGAACTCGATCACGCTTTGCACGGGCCTTGAGAGCGCCGGCAGACTTGCCGGCGACTTCGTCGGCCGCCTTCTTCAGCAGATCGAAGCGCTCCTCAACCAATTGGGTCAGCTTGGCCCTGGCGTCCGAAAAGGCGGTGACGGCAGATGCCGTTGTTGTGAAGAGCGCTGCGGCTTCATCCTCGGTCGCAGCTGCAAGCTTCTCTTCAGACGCAAGCCGCTCATTGTCCGCGATTAGGGCCGCGTGCGCAGTCTGCCGCTGCTTCGCCTCCTCGTAACGACCGTTAAACTCATCCCGAACCAACGCGAACGCCGCGGAGGCTTCGTTGCGGGCGCTCCTTAGCCCGTCGAGTTCGCTTGCCGCCGCCTGCAAAAGCTCGGTGAGCTTGGCTCTAGCGCTGACGGCTCGCTCGTTCAGTTTTTGAAGCTCGGGAAACTCCAAAGCATCAGCGAACCGGGCTGCGTCGATCGCCAGCAGGTTTTCGCCAGCCGCTTTAAGGCGCGACGCATCGGCTTCTAGACGCCGCAGGACCTCGTTCAGATAGTTCTCAGCGCGTCCGTACCGGGCCGCATCGGCAAGGACCTTGAGATCGCCCTCGCTGACACCCCCCTTCTGAAGTTCCTCGGAAACAGCAAGGCGCCTCCGGCGAACGTCCTCAGTTGCGTTCCGTGCCTCCGTCAGTTGCAGCTCTGCCTGCCAATGAGCGGAAAGCTGCTGGAGGGTCACGGAGACGTCCCGTTTGGCAGCCGCTATGTCGCGCTCGTTGTGCCTGCGCTCCTCAATGATCTCTGCCGCCGCAATCCCGGTGATGTTGTCAGCTGCTGCGGCACCGTCGACCATGGTCGTCGACAGCTCCTTCTGATGGAAGGCCCGAGCCGGAAAGCGCTTTTGTGCCGCGTCTATGGTCAGGACGTGCGGAGCAGCACCATCCTGCTTGACCACGATCTCATCCGGCTTCGATCCCTTCCTTACCCAGGTCTCGCTTACCCCACCGCGCTGAAGCTTGAGTTTGACGTAGCCGTCCGAGAGCGTCTCGTCGATCAGGCGCGCTTCCCGCTCACGACGGCGCTTTCCCCCTGCGTCCGGGAAAAGGTCCGCTTCTGACTTTCCGAGACCAAACCTCAGGTACTCCAGGATCGAGCTCTTGCCCGATCCGCGTCCGCCGATCAGTGCAGAGAAGCTTTCGTTGAATGTAATGCGCAGCGGGTCTGGCCCGGTGAGTGACGACAAGATCTCGATCTCGATGATGCGTTCGGAGGGCGTTTCCGGTTTGGCGTAGGCGATACGTGCCTCATCCGCGAGGAAGGCTTGGCGAAACCCCTCCAGCGTGACCTCACCGAGCCTCACCCAGCATTCATGGGCGCCAAGGCGGTTCCAGCTTGCGTGACGGTTATCGCCGGTCGCGAGGATGGCGCGACGGCGAATTCCCCAATCCACAATCTCACCGCGGATCTTTTGAAGGGTCGTGGGGTGGAGATCGGAATGCGGGCATTCAATGTAGACGGCATCGCAATCGAGAGCCTTGGCACGGGCAGCGAACCCCTCGTCATTGAGCGACTTATGCGCCTCCACGTTCCCGAAATGAGGGATGATGATCACCTTCTGCAAAAGCACTGTGTCTGCGGCAACGGCGGCAAAGAGCTGTTGGACCGTGAGCCCGCACTCTTGAGGGTTCGCGTTTCGCGGCTCATCGGGAGCGTTCGGCGTGATCGTCGTCAGTTTGTGGAGCAGTCGCTGCCAATCGCCGGGTTCTGAACCCGGCTCAAAGATCGCGAGGCATTGGACATTGTCATGGCACGTAACCTCGATGCCAGGGAGGACCGTCAGCGCGCTTCCCGCACGCTTCGCCGCTTCAAGCACATAGGGTAGGAACACAATGTCGTGGTGGTCGGTGATAGCCACGATGCTCAGGCCGCGATCGATGGCTGCCTTCACAAACTCATCGGCCCATGCGGCCCGGGCCTTCTCGTGTTCAGGCGTGCCTCCGGGGAATGGGCCTGAGGTCACCCACCGAAGGTCACGGGGACTGTGGCATTGGAGGTCCACTCGCCGCCATGTCGCGCCGGGATGAAGTCCAACCACATGAGACACGTCGAGCCACCGTTCGTCTGCAGGCATATGGCATGCTGTGGCCTCCTCGGCGCTCCCCGTTTTCAGTCCTGTAGCCAAGCCCCCGGACGAAGCTTGCTGGAGCCACCTGGTCGATGGGAGCCGTCGCACGCCCAAAAGCGGGACGGTTTAGGAGATCACAGCGCGCAACTTTACGGCGATTTTCCAGCCGATCAAGAACCCCTCGGCGAGGGGAAACAACAACCGGACCGGTGACTGGAGATCTGGCAGCTTTCAGGACGCTCGGCGCTTGGCTTCTGCGGGCGCACCAATGGCCTTCGCCAAAAGGTCCAGCAGCAATAGATCGACGCCAAGGGTCTTTGAATGCAGGCCATGCCCACTGCCGATGACCTCGACCTCGGAGAGCAGTCCGGGAAGGAGCCCGGTCAGGCTTTGCATGATCGTCGGCGGGATCGCGAGAGCCACGCCGTTCTTGAGCTGGATGACAAACCGATCGGACACCTCATCCAGCTGAACGAACGCGGCGCGTGGTTTGTTTTCGAGGAGGCTCTTCCCGAGCTCAAAGGCCTTCTCGATTTCTGTGCCCGGCAGGCCAGGCGACCGCTTAGCGAGCCGCTTCTGCGTGAACTCCCCGACCTCAAGCGACTGGGATGCGCGCTGGAGATGCTCAGGCGAGAACCGCGCATAGACGCGTTCGGTGATGCGGCTGTCCTTATGCCCAAGGTAGCGGGCGATCTCGCTCATCGACACGCCGTCTTCAGCCATCCACACCGCGGCGGAATGGCGGAAGTCATGAGGGCTTACCACGCCGACCTTGGCAGCTTTCCCGATAGCGCGGATGCCTTTCTTGACCGAGGCGACGGGCTGTCCCGCCCACTCGATCACATAGTCCGTCAGCGCAGCCTCTTTTGCTTGCAGCAGCGCAGCCCTCGCCGACTCGTTCATCGGCACGAGCGCCCTCCCCTTGGCGGTGCGATCGCGCTCGGGGTTGTCGAGCAGAATGTGTCCGCGTTCGAAGTCGACGCGGTCCCAGGTAAGTTCGAGGATGGCGCCCATGCGCCCACCGGTGGCGATCCCCAGAATGGCGAACAGCCGCAGGTGCGGCACGGCTGCGCTTTCCAAGAACCTCGCGAACTGCTCCCGCGAGAGGTGACGTGTGCGGGCTCTGGGTATGGGAGGCATCGCCCACTTGGGAGCAGCTTTCATCATGCCCCGTTGCGCTGCCCAATTGCAGACGGTGCGGAGGCGACTGAGTTCGGTGAGGATGGTGCCATCCTTCCGGCCGGCCGCGCGCCGTTCGACGATATGCTCGGCAGAAAGGACCTCGGCGATGGTCAGGTGGGTGCCGGGATCGACATCCAGAAGATCGTCGGCTCTCAAGCGCCCGAAGCGATCCTTCAGGGCTTTCCATTCGTGGCCCATCGTTGTCGCCGCGGGGCGCTCGCCGAGATTGATACGGAACGCGTCCCAGATTTCTTCCACACGATAGGGGCGCCGATTGCCGGCTTCCCGCGACCTGCGAACGAACTCCTCTAGGATTTGCTGGGCAGCGTCGCGGTCATCCGTGCCAGTCGAACGGCGATATCGCTGTCCGTCATCCCCGACCCAGGTGATGGCGAATTTCCCGCGATATCGGGTGAGGCGATAAGCCGGGGACATTCGTACTCCTCCACATCCTCAAGCCGGATGCGCCACTGGCGAACCCCTGCCTGAAAGGCCTTGAGGCGCCCGCTGCGGATTTCCTTACGGACGACCGATGTTGAAACTGCCCAGCGCTCCGCGAGCATCGCCGGAGTGAAAACGCGGCCCTTCATCCCTGTGCTCCCAGTGCATAGCCAAAGGCGAGCGCGACAATGGCAACAAGGGCGACGAGTGCCCACGGAATCTGGCGCTCCAAACGAACGAGGAAGCCCTCGTCGCGACGCAAGATCGCATCTTCAATGCGCGCCACACGCTGATTGAGTTCTTCGTAGAGGATCATCCCCTGCAGCCCGGCTTCGCCCTCGTTGAGGCCGAGGCGATCGGCAGCGGCCTTGACTGCCGCGAGTTCCTCCTGCGTCGGCTCGCGTCCTCGCAGGAAGGCGGTCTCGCGGCGGATCTGATCTTTCGTCGCGGCCATGATCACGCGTTCCCCAAGAGCATCGGGCCGAAAGTCGCAACCAAGCGCCGCCGCAGGCTCTCAAGAGCCATGCGCTCCGAGAGGCAGCCCTCCTGATGGATCACCGCGAACGGCATACGGTGGTCCATGAACTTGCGGATAATGAGGTCAGGAAACTTCGGCAGATACAGGTCCCGGTAGTCCGGGATCATGAGCTTCCGCCGTATCTCGCTCCGCTCCCACGCCTCGAACTCGGCGCACTCCCCGTAGAATCCGTTGCGTACAACGAACACATCGGCTGACGGCAACTTTTGCACCACATCCGGCAGCAGGCGAAACGAGTCCTTGTCGCGATTGAGCGGCCAGACGAGCCGCAGCGGACGATCGAGGAATGCAGCGGCACCATCGAGCTCCTCGATGCGCTCCTCGATGGCGTCGCGTTCGTTGGCGCCCGTTACAACGAGGACGGACTTGTCACGATTGGCGTCGCAGATATCGATGACCTCGCTGAAGCCGTGACGCTTCAGATCCGTGATGTTGACATTGGGACGGTACGCGAGAGCGATGTCAGGGTTATCCGGATCGGCATCAACGATGACGGGGGGAGCCAAGCCGAGGGCGCTGGTTGTGAACAATAGCCCCTCGGTGGTCGCCGTTTTGCCTCCACCACCTTTGATGCCTGTCACCAGCGTGATCGGCGGCGCTGAAGCTGCTGGGCGGGTTGCGCCGAGAAACGGCAGCGTCGAAGAAGGTGTATTCACGTTTTGTTCTCCTGCTTGTTTGCACGGCGAACGCGTGTCAGGGCGACTGCGCTGCTCCCGTGCATGATCATTTCAAGGACGACGCCACTGATCGTGGACTTGCCCAGACCTCCCTTGACGCCTCGGGTGAGAGCCACGATCGGCGTCTTCCGCGACATCGAATCCAGGTAACGATTGTTTCGCATGACCTATTCTGCGTCCTTCAAGAGCATGGCGCGCTTGCCAGGCGCAGCGCTGTCCCACGACGAGGTTCCCGGTTCAGATTTCCGCGGTACTGACGGCTGGCGCGTCTGCACCTCGGGAGCATCGACACGCCCCGCATCTGCTTGCGCAGCCATCACCCCGAAGCCAGAGGCCCCCGGCAGGTTGGGCGCTTCCTGCGCAGAAATGTTGCGTTGAGGGCTGTCCACGCCGTCGCTTCCGTTCTTGTCGTCCACATCATGCGCCGAATCCTGCTCGACAGCGATCTGCAGCTGTTTGATCGAGGGCGGCTGCTTGGTTGGGTCCGAGCTACTCGTAGTGGCCACGCTGGCGATCTTGCGAGATTGGGCTTGTTCGTTTTTTGGGAGGGGCTGAGGAACTGTGTCCGCGCCGGCCCGACGCGCCTTATCGCTAAGAGAAAAGTTGTCTTCACCGGCCTTGAGGCCAAGGACGGACTTTGCTGCGCGGGTAAAGTATCGTACCGAAATCGTGGGGCATCCGTCTTTGACGGCGTCCTCGAATATCACCGTCCAGCTATGCCCCCGCAATTGCGCTGCACGAATGACATCCTCATTTGCCTCGATGAAGTCCGTCACGCCCCTGCGGGTGTAATCCGGGGGCCGGCCTGCGAGCTTCTGAAGGTTGGATGCCTGGGGCATGAATCTTACGCAACAACGACGATCTTCGGTTGATTTTCGTAGATCGCGATGAGACTGCAAGCAAATTGTGAAAAGCGTTCCAACTTTTCAACTGAGCACCCTCCAGACGGCCGCGCGAATGACATCTAAGTTTCTTGTGGCGAATGCGATTTTCTGATCCTTCGCCACTTCGGATGGGGTGAGCTGTCAGCCGAACGATAGAGATTTTAGCCTCGCGTGACCGGACGTCACTGCATGGCACTCCCCGGCACCAGACGTCACCCCACGACACACTAGGTCACAGCACGCCATCACACGGCCCAATATGTCACTATATTTGAGACTATGCCACGTATTCGAAACCGGACGTCAGTCATCCGTCATGTCTTCGGATAGTACAAGTGGATTGCACGATAACGCGAAGACGGTACCGCCCATCGGCGCCCCCTATTCGCCGTCGCGCTCCGCGGCGACGAGGACCCTTCGCGGGCGCTGAAAGACCGCTGGTGGCGGCAATCGTGCAGCTTCGCTGACGAGCTCAGTTCAGCAGTGCTTTCTTGCCTTTGCGATGATGACCCCGGACGCCCGGCACCTCCACGCCGCCATGTCGCAGAGGTGTTCGTGTCGTAGTTGCCGTGCACCTCGCCCGCTTCCCGGACATCTCCTACCTTCCTACCAACCGCCTGCGGCCTTGGGTCGTCGAAGGCGTTCGAGTCGGCAGGCGAACAGTATAGACGGACCGATGGCGCCCCTCGTGAAAGGGTGTCGTTTCCCGATCAGACCGAGCTAGACACTCGCCCCAAATTTCGACACCTCGACAAACGAGCCGTCTCGGGCAGATCAATCAGGTCCACTCGTCCATACCCCTTGCTTGGTCGGACGACTGGCCCTCCGCGCTGTCCAGTCAGTATCTCAGATACGACCGACATCATCTCCGTCCAGGCTCACGTCCGCGTATGCGCGGGTCGCGATCAGACCATATTGACACGCACTCCAAGTTGCGGCGAGCTGTGTCCCTGTACGTTGTTACACCTCCCCGTTCAGACTGAGCATGGGCAGCATTCCCAATCCCGAAGATGTGGTCAGCGCTGTCTATGAAGCCGCTGTGCTTCCCGAGCTTTGGACGAGCGCGTTGGATGCTATGGCCGGTCTCGCGGCGTGTGAGGCCGGTGTGTTGATAGCCTCGGACGGATCGCCCCATACCGTGATCGCCGCCAACCGGCTGGGCATGGTTGCCCTGGAAAAATACAATCAGGGCAACTGGGCGCCCCGCAATACCCAAGGGCCGCGAACCTTGGCTCACGGCGAGCCGGCGTTCATCAGCGACTACGACATTTTCACCCCGGAAGAAGTCGAGACCGACGCCTTCTATCGAGACTTCCTCCGGCCGACCGGACTTGCCTGGGGCTGTGGCACTGCCGTTCAAGGGCCGACGCAGAACCGGATCATCATCTCGCTCCACCGGCGGTTCGAATTCGGTCCGCTGTCGACCGAGGACACGAGGCGCATGACAGCGCTTCGTCCTGCCATTGCCCGAGGTGTTTTTCTGGCTTCGCGCCTGCGGTTGCGCGAGGCCCGGAATGCTGTCGACGCGCTGGAGATGGTCGGACTGCCTGCCGCGGCCCTGACAGCGACGGGGAAGATCAGCGCAGCCAACCAAAGCTTCAGTTCTTTTGTGCCGCGGGTGGCGTTGGATCATCGCGATCGCATCCGGCTCGTGCATCCAGGCGCTGACCATCGGCTGGCAGAGGCGATTGCCAGAAGGGTGTCGACGGGCCAATCGCATGGCCGCACCATCGCCATCCCCGGCGATGAAGGCGAGCCGCCTCACACCGTGCATCTGATACCTGTGGCCGGTCAGGCGCATGACATCTTTTCTGCGCTGTCCTGGCTTCTTCTGGTCGTCCCTGTCGTCAATCGCCCAGGCGTGTCGCTGGAGGTGCTTCGAGGCCTGTTCGATCTGTCGCCGGCTGAAGCCCGCGTCAGCAAGGGCATCCTGAACGGTGACACGCCGGGCGAGATTGCGAGCAAACTCGGCCTTTCGCCGGAGACAGTGCGCACCCAGCTCAAGGCGGTCTTCAGCAAGATGGGCGTAAGCCGGCAAGCCGACGTCGTGCGCCTTCTGACAGGGCTTCCCGTTTTCGACTCGGACTAGGAGCGCTATCGGTTGAACCGTTTGCGCATACACGCGGCATGGTGGGGCGCCAGCTGCCAGTCGAGACGCCAGAGCATCCGCCCACGAACGGGTTCCAGACGCCCACCGACTTCGATCGTTCAGGTACACCATTGAGGATAAGTCGCGCGGCTGCAGCGAGGATTGATGCCATTTTGTTGAGCGTAAACTTGGGACGAAGATCCCAAGAGCGCGAGCGTGAGAAAGGCCACTCTGACCATCATCCGAGCTCCTGTGAGACTTCACGCAGGTTCAGAGGCTTGGCCACATAACTTTGCGGCCGGCTGCGAAGTCACATCGTCGGGACCCCGAACTCCAGCGCCAGGGGTCTCATGCAGCCCATGACCACGAGATGGGCCATCTCGATGGCCGCGGCGAGCAGGAGTGCGGCGCCAAGCGTGCCGAGGAGGACCCGCCTCACCAGGGAAAGTCCTCCAAGTCTGCTTATGCGGCCGCCTTCTGACGGGCTGCGAGGGCGCGTTCGTAGGCCTCGTCCCAGACCGGCAGCGGGTAGACGTGGTGAAAATAGTCGAAGCATCGGTGCATGGCCTGATCTGAGGTCGGATAGCGTGTCACGACGTCCAGGATGAGGTGCTTGAAGAAGGTGGCGTGCTTCACGTCTTCCGTGGCGTGCTCGATGACAAACCGCATGCCGTCGCGAGGCAGATCACGACCTTCGATGATCGGTAGTGCAGCCTGCGTGACGAGGGCGGTCAGCTGCTCGAATAGGTACTCGGCGCCGAGGTAACCGAGCGGCTCTTCGATCTCTGCCATGCGCCACCACACCGCAGCCACTGCGAACGTCGCCGGCGAGGCAGGCGGAAGGCTCGAATTGGCGCCGCCGAGCTTGCCGAAGTCCTCGCGCGCCCAGATGCCGTGCTCGGCCTCTTCGGCCTTGTGGCTGCAGATCTGCTGGATTAGCCGAACCTCGTTCTTCGGAAGCCGGCCGAACATATGGAAGCCCGCTTCCGTCGTGTGCGACTGGTACCAGCAGACCGACCTGAATATCTCGCGGACGAGCCCGATGATGTGCTCGCGGGGCGTCGCTGGATTGTTGATCATCTGCCAGCCGCGCCACTTCATGACGTCGGAAAAGACGGCGGTGACCCGCTGATCCAGGCTCTCGAACGTGCGGATGGCATGGTCGCTGTAGGACTGCTTAGGCATTGGCGTTCTCCGTCACCGCGGCGAGCGGCAGTTCCCCTGAACTCTCCATTTCGGCAAGGACATCGTCGAAACCGCCCAACAGTGCGGCCTTGTCGAAAACGTCCAGGACGTGAACCTCCATCAATCCTCCGACGGGATCGACGTAGGAAACGGAGCGTTTTTTGAAGCCGAATTTCTCGAAAAGCGGGCCCACGTCCGGGCGAGCAGCTACGAGGCAGTAGGCGGCGCCACTGAGGACGCCGATCCTGTACATATGTCGGAAAAGAAGGGGGATCTGGAGGCGCGCACGTGTGTCCGGACGAACAGCCAGGCGCGAGTTCACTACCGTTTGGCGGAGGTCGCTGTGATTAAGCCCGGCGTGCTCCACGATCCTGACGAGATGTTCGTCAGCGAGTGCGTCTTTTGCGCGGGTGAGCCGAACGGCAGCAATTGGCTCACCGTGATGGACCACCTGGAAATTGAGGCTGTGACCGTCAATGAGCTCCAAAAAACTGCGTTGCCGGTGGTTTGCACCAGAATAGGCCTTTCCGTCGCGCTCGATGAACAGGTCGTAGCGCAGGCGGCCGATCTTGTTGAGTTCATCGCTACTGGACGCGCAGCCGATCGCCGGGAAGCGATGTGACGCGAAAGCGGAGCGCGGCCAGCGATCGAGTAGAAGGCCCAGATCGAAACTCACTCTCATCATAGCTGCGGCGGCCACTCGAACCTCCCGGAGTGCTTCGCAGAATGGGAGCGCAGATTGATCGCGTGGTAATCACTCGTTCGGGTGAATGAGGGGTAATTTGGCGTATATCGAGCAGGCGCGTGGAGCACTCCTGCACTCGACTTTGTCCGCTACGGGAGTTGCAGGAGCACGTACGGACTCTTTATCGTTTGGTTCGTAAGCTGCTTCAGGCCCAAGGCTTCACGCGGCCGCACGAAGCCTCGGGAGGCAGCCTTTCGATCAGGCTCTAAGGCTATCCGGCGACGGTGCGGGTGATGACGTCGATGTAGGTCGAGGGATCGACCGCATTGAGCGTGCAGGTTTCGTCGCGCGAGGCAATGGTCGCCCAGTGTTCGCCGCACCGTCTGAACCGGCAATGAGCGAGCTCTGGGGGTTGAGTGCCAAGGGCCGAATGCCCTTCCCGGGTCAGGAACAGCCGCTCTTGCCGCGTTAGATTTCGTGAAGCTTGACTCCTGGCATCTGCGCGCGGGCGATGTCGCAGAGGTGTCGATGGTGGGTCAGGTAGATCACCTGCCCTTGTCGCGATGCCTCTCCCAAGAGGCGCATGACCGCCTCCGAGCGCGGCTCGTCAAACGTTTCCATGATGTCATCGGCAACGAAGGGAACAGGCGGCCGGATAGCAGCGGCCTCGTGGTAGGCGGCAAGCCTCAGCGCCAGATAGAGCTGGAAACGAGTGCCCTTGGACATCTCCGCCGCACGTCGTGAACCGCCACCTCTGTGTGTCCCAATCAGAACCTCCCGGTCCTTTTCGGGACGGGTCGACAACGATGGATATGCCCCCCGAGTGATGGCTGCGAAAGCCTCTGCGGCGCGCGACATCATTCCGCTGCGATGGGCATCTCGGTAAGACCTGATGGCGTGTGCGGCAACCAGCGACCCGGCCCTTAAACGGGCATAGCGAAGAGCTGCTTCTTCAAGCTCCAGGAGGACGGTGCGTCGCTTCAGATCGAGTTTGGCGACGGCATCGTCGCCGCCGATGCCTTCGATTTCATGATCGGCCTGGCGAAGTCTGGCAAAGGCTTCCTCCACGCGTCCGTCCAAAGGCTTGAGTTCGGCCTCGAGCACATCGAGATCCGATTGAAGGGTCAAGCGGTCGGCGCCCGAAATCAGCTGGCGCGCGTCGTCGATTGTCGTAACCTGCAGATCGGCCTGACAGGCTTCGGTCACCTGTTTGAAATCGTCCTCCAGCCGATCGCGCACGGCTATGCGATCGACGAGCTCCGCGGCCTCGGAGAGCGAAAACGCACCGAGACGAACAAGCACCGCATCGATCTCACCCTGAAGCGCCTGACGCTTGGCCTCAGCCATCTGGAGATCGCGCTGAAGCGTCGCCAGCGCCTGCCGACGCGTGTTGCAGGCAGCCTGCGCCTTCAGGGTCTCCTCCAGCGACTGGACGAGGTGCGTGGCAGCAGCAACGGGGTCGGAAGCTACAGCCTCTTGCTCAAGGGCCATGAGGATTTCCCCGAGCGACTTCACAACACCGCTCTGGTCTTGCTCCATGGATTCAATGCGGTGGACGAGCCCATCTGCCTGCTCCACGAGGCGAGCGATGGCCTCGATACGCTCCAGCATACCGGCGACTTCGTCCGGGGGGGATTGCAGGGAGCTGATCCAGGTGTTTCCGATCGCTTCGGACCATCGGACTTGCCATTCCATGAGCTGAGCCTCGGCTTTGCTGAGGGCCGCCTCACGTTTGGTCCGGGCCTGGGCGAGCGAGCGAACCTTTTCCGCAGCGTCAGCTGCTCTTCGGGCTGAGTCCTCCGATCGCTGCAGAGCATGCTCCACCAGTGCCGTCAGGGCGTCGAGATCGCGATCGACGACGGCGACCCCCGCTCGTCCGAGCCGCGTCTCCAGCATCTGGCGATGAGCTTCGAGCTCATCCGTCAGCTGCTTCCGTTCTGCCCGCAGGCCGGCCAGGGTCTCATCGAGGTCGAGAACGGCTTCTCGCTGCTCCACCCAGGCCCGTAAGCGTGCGATGGCGCCAGCTGCCGACTGATCGCCTTCTCCACCAGCGAGGCCCGGCGGAGACTTACCAAGGACGTCGTTGGCGAGACTCTTCTCTTCCAGATTGAGGTGTTCCAGAGCGGCCTGGTCGCTGAGAGAGATCGCCTCCGCAGCTGCAAGGTCCTCTCGATGCCGGCGCAGTTGGGCGAGGTCGGTCGCTCGCGACAGGCGCAGTTCCGCCATGGCGTCGTCCTCGCGAAGCCGAGCGACAAAGCCATCGGCGCTTGCGCGATCAAGGCGGTCCAGATGGACGGTCAGGGCATGGTTCCGTTCCTGACGCAAGGACGCTGCCTTCTCGTCATCAATTTCCCCGAGGCGCTCTTTGACCGCCTCCATCCTTGCCTGTTTCTCGGCGCGCTCGCGGGTGCGGTCCAATGCCAGGGCAGCCAACGACGTACGCCGACGCTCGCAATCGTTCAGGGCCGTCGACCATCGGTCGAACTCGGTCTCCGCCGGGACCGGAAACCGCCGCAGGGCGTCGATGTCCGATCCTAGCGGACCCAGGGACACCGCTTGGCGGAGCAGCTTCACCTCTTCGCGCGTCAGGGTTTCCGAGATGACCTTGATACGGGTTGCCACCTCACTCGTTTTGACCGCCGCCAGCGCCTGTTTCAGTCCAACGGCGACACCATCCTCGAGCTGAAGGGCCTCGCCGCCCTTGCCCTGCCTATCCTGTTCGAACTCCCTTTGGGCATCGGTAGCAGCTGTCACTTCGCGACGCGCCGTGGCGACATCTGCCTGGATCAGCCCGCGCTGGATAAGCAGATCGTTCAGGCGCTTCAGCAGCGGCTCAGGGATGACAACCGAGCGGGGCGGCGTCGCCTCGCCGTGGCCTATTTGCCGCATATGCGCGGCGATGTCCCGGTTCAACTCCGTCAATGCTGCCCGGCGCTTTGGAAGGTCGATTTGTGCCGACTCATACTGCCCGATGGCTGTGGCGAGGTGCCGGATTGCATGGGCCTGGCCGAGAAGTCGCTCGTCGACCGTCAGACCGATCAGCTCTGCTTCCGCCGCCGTGATCTGCGCCGAAAGGATCGAGATACGCGACGACAGCGCTGTCTCTTCGGTCTTGAGCACATCGACGCGCTTGGCCACATCCGCGGGAATTCGCGCCAATCCATTGAAGACCGCGAGCTGCCCCTCGATCTGATCTGCCCGCTGAACGAGAGGGATAGCGCGCAGCATCCGACGAAGCTCGGACTCACGCGCTCGAATGGCGGAGCGTTCCCTTGAGAGCTCGGAGTAGGCGCGATGAGCCTCCTCGCGGCGGGTCTTCAATGACGCATAGGAGGACGCGCGCATATCGAGCTGGTCGCGCTCGGTTTTCAGATCAGAAAGCTCCCTCTTCAGCTCGGCGATCGTCGTGCTGCTCGCCCGCTTCTTAAACAGGCCGTCTGCTGCGGCATCGACCGCCGCCAGACCACGTGTCAGGTCGGCAAGGCCAGAGCTTGCCGCGAACAGCAATTGACCAACGTCGCCTTTGCTCTCAAGGATCGCCTCGCCGCCCGCCTGCAGCGTGTCGTCATCGAGGCAGAACATCATCCTGTACTGATCGCGGGAAAGGCCTGCGAGGGAAGCACCGAAGATCGCTTCGCTCACGACCTCACCACTCGCGCGCCGAAGGGAATTGGCGCGCT
>CAZPMD010000015.1:0-27414 GCA_964587395.1 uncultured Hyphomicrobiales bacterium | reverse complement strand
GTGGCCGCGAGCCTGCGGCCCATCCACGCCGTCTCGCAGCGGACGAGCAACCCCTCGGCCGACCACATCAGCTCCGCCCGTCCCTCCGCGAGGTCGACGATGCCTCCCACCTCCATCGTCTGATAGGAGTGCAGGAAGCCATAGTTGGAGCGTTCTTCAATGCCGAAGAGCAGGTCGAGATAGGCGGCAAGGGAGGTCGATTTGCCAGCCTCATTGAGCCCGTAAATGACATGGAAATCGGGCTCGCCGGGGCTCGCTTCGCCGAAGTCGATCGAGCGGTCGGTGAAATGCCCGTAGCGCGTGAGATCGAGGCGGCGAAGACGCATCAGGCCCCCTCCCCGCCACCACCGGCAAGCTTTGCCAGAACCTCTGTCGACCCATCGGCGAGAAGCCCGTCAATGAACCGGGACAGCTCGTCGTCGCCATGACCCGCAAGATCACGAAGCTCGGGAGGCAGGTCGGTAATCAGCATGGAAACGAGCTCTTCCACCTGCTGCCGGATCTCCAGGTCAGCGCACGCTCGGCCCATGAGGTCCTCAAGCTCGATCAGGGGATCTGTCGCATCAGCGAAGCCACTCCTGACGGGGCCTGCCTCCACGATCAGCCGATCGATCCAGGTGCGTCCTGTTTGCTCGGCAGCTTTCTCAGCCTCCGCGAGAAGCAGGTCTCTATCGCGCAGCATCCGGAAGTGAAGAGGCGTTGCGCCGTGGAGGTGGGGGCGAACGATCACATGCTCTGCATCGACGCTGTCCCGCACCCGCTCAAGGGACGTGGCCACCTTGGTCACCAGGTCGGTCCATTGCGTCAGGCCACCAACATCCACCGGCACCCTCTGGAACTCGGCCGTACTCACGGCACGTTCTTCCACGGCGATGGTCCCGTCGTCACCCACCGTCACCAGTGAAACCGTCTTCGGACCCGCCTCATTGATGTCACGTCCCTGCGGAATCCCGGGCATCACCACATGGGCGTTCCCATTGTGCTCGCTGCGCATGTGGATGTGACCCAGCGCCCAGTAGCGGAAACCAGATCTGTCAAGGTCGGCGAGGCTACAAGGCGCATAGGTGTCATGGCCGGCAGCGCCAGCGAGGCTGGTGTGAAGGATGCCGATGTTTGTGACGCCCTCGTGCGGCGGCTTGAATTTCGGCAAAAGGCTTTCAGGCGCCTGGGGTTTGGCAAAGCTCACGCCGTGGATGGCGACCGGACACGCGGCTGAGCCAAGCTCCACATTGTCTCCACGTCCGCCGAAGATGGTGACACAAGGAGGGAGCACCAGTTCGGCTGTGATCCTTGAAGCGGCATCGTGGTTGCCCCGCACCTTTAACACCTTGATGTCCGCCTCATTCAGCCGGGCCATCTGCATCGCGAGGAAGCGGGCTGTCTTCATCGAGGTCTGGTCGCCGTCATAGAGGTCGCCAGCGATGATCAGCGCATCGACGCGCTCTTCGAGGCACAGTTCCACGATGCGTTGAAGCGCGATGCGGCTGGCGCCTCCCACCAGCTCCGCCAGATCGGCGTTGCGCAGCGCGAGCGACTTCATTGGCGAGTCGAGATGGAGATCGGCGGTATGGACGAAACGAAACGGCATTGAACTCCCGTGAACCAGGCAACATCGGAATGGCACCATAGCGGATGCATGGAGGCCAAATCTCTACCGGCACGAGCATCCGAACATGGCCATAGCGCAGCTGGCAACCGCTATCGAAAAATCAGAAATCGCATTGGCACGGGCGTTTCCGGACAGGTGCGCGGGCGCCCACCTTCAGGTGTCTGCGAGCGGATCCCTGTAGCCCTGCCTGCTTGCGATCCGGGCCGTGGTTTTCGCGAGGGACGCGTCATCGCTGGCTGCCATGACAAGAACGGCAGCCGCTTCGACTGCGACCGTGGGCGAGACGCGGGGTGTCAAACCCTCCTGACCCAAGTGTAAGCCGCGAAGGTAGATGTCGTGGGCCAAGCGCAGAACGTTGGTCTTGAACTCATCGCGATCGATCTCTCGGTCGAGCTTTTCGTCATCGCCGCTCATGATGCCCTCATCGTGACAAAGTGTTTGAATCCCGCCCGCCGGGCTTCTTGCCCGTGGGCTTGGCCCGCGCTGCGCTCGCGCCCGGGCGATCGGTAGGGAGACGACTTGAGAGTGTCCGGCCGACACTCTTCTCCGGCGCCTCATCCCGCATCATCGGCAAGGCCTGGCGCCGCTCCGGAGCGATGGCGTTTCGGATTTGCCTGCCGATCTTCCAGAGGCGACGAGCAAAACGCCGGCGCTCGACGACAAGCGCCTTCTCGGCCTCCTCGATGTCGCGATCGAGCTCGGCGCGCATCAGCCCGAGCAGAGCAACCTCCTCCGGCGATCCCACCGGCCCGGCCCGTTCGATCACGGACATGATCGTGCGCTCGACAGCCATAGACGAGCCGGTCGTCGTGACCGCACGGTCCATCGCGCTCACCGCACGCTCGATCAGGCGCTCACCTCGCCGGAGCTTCTTGCGCTGGCCGGCAGCGGCGAAGAGATGGAGCCCGTCCCGCACGCCGCCTTCGCCCTTTGGGGTCGAAGCGCTCTCGAGCTGGCGACGGGTCTCGATGATCTCATTTTCGAACACGCGGCGGATGTGCATGTGCGCCTTCTCAATCGTGCGCTCTTTCTTCAGGAGCGCCTTTGGGGTTCGCAGGAGGTTGTGCTTCGGCGCCAATCCGATCTTGCCCGGAACGTACGGGAGCCCCGCGCCCTCGCGGTGGATCTGCTCGTTGACGTGCTTGGCAAACCGCTTGCGCAACACCGGGATTTTCTGCAGCTCGGCTCGCATCTGCGGGTTTTGTTGCTGAGGCGAGGCCATCTCGAAATCCCATACGCCATCGATCAGCTGCGCAGGGCGGGCGGCAAAGACGATGTGAACATGGAAGTTGCGGTCGTCGTTCTCGCCGGTCGGCGCGTGGAGCGCGGCAAAATATGGGATCCCCCGCGCCTCGAAGGTCTCAGCGCAGAACGCCTCGACAGCCTGACGGCGTCCTCCAGAGGACAGTTCATGGGGAAGCGAAGCGATAATGCGGTGCTGGACCCGCGAGCGAGGCTTCAGGCTCTTGGCAAGAGCCTCCCAGAAATGCTGCCGCTGCTCCAAAGTGCCGCCGATCGTGCCGAACGCCGAGGGCTGACCGGCAGTTTCGAGTTTCTCGTCGTTCTCGATATAGCCTTGGTGGTTCGCGCCGGCGGTATCGAGTTTCTCGGTGGCGCTTTCGCGCTCGATGTAGACTTCGTGGGCGATAGCCTTGCCTCCCGCACGCTCGCTCTTCACGTGGCGGATCTCGAAATGGAAGCTGCGGCCCTCACCGTTGCGGGCCATCTCGCGCTTGGTACCAGCGCTTGCAACAAGTGTGGCGCGGACCAGCGCCCGACGACCATCAGAGAACGAGAGACGCGGGCCTGAGTTCGACGTCATCGCGCGCTGACCATCAGCCTTCGCTCGACGAAGCGCCCGCTCAAGCGCACGCTGGACCACGCGCGCCCCCTCATTGCCGAACCACGGCACAAGGTCCTCGTCAGGCTCAGTCGTCATCTGGCTTTTCCGCTGACCGAGACAGGCTGCCGCCTGAAGCGCCGTGCTTCGGCATCGCGGCAGAAAGCGCATGGCGAAGGAACCGCCTGGCACTCAGCCGGGCGTGCCGGAACGCGCGATAGCTGCCCCGCTCCCGGCGCCCACCGCTACCCGTCGATCCTGGCTCTGCGTTACTTGGGCCAAGCGTTTTAGCCTGCAGGAAAAGCTCCGCTTCCGGTGCGTCCCGGTGATTTGCCGCAAGCGCCCGCAGTGCGGACCTGGTGGGCTCGGATACGCGCGCCGTACCTGCTTCTGCGACCGCAAAGAGCAAGGCCGATTTGCCTTTGCATTCGCAGAGGACAGCGACAAGTGCCGGGTCTGGACCGCTGCGCCTGCGAAACTGGGACGCCAAAATGCCAGCCAGGCCATTGAGGAAAATCTCCTCCATCTCGAACGAGGCAAAGGCAGCGTAGAGTTCATCGAGCTCAGCCCGGTTCCCGGCCTTGGCGCTGGTCAGGGCCAAGCTTTGCCGGGAGATCAACTCCCATCGATCGAGTGGACCCTCCGCCCCTCGACGGTTGAGGCCGCGGATCAGAACGGCATCCAGCTCACCGCGCGCCTCCAACCAGCGCCTCTTCGTTTCTCGGGGGCCGCCGCGTTCACCCTCCCAGCAATCGAGGCGGCGCGTGAGTTCTCGCTCAGCGCCGGCGGGCTCGTTCATGAACCAAGCCTCGAGCGTCCTCGCGCTATCGAAGTCGATGGAGACGATCTGCCGATAGGCCGGATGATCGATCGCAATCAACGGCAGGCGGCGAACAAGATTTGCCGCAGCCCTCGCGAAATCCGGACTGACACCGCCGATCCGAAACTCGGCTCCGACTGGGGCGGCGTCGCGGCTGCATAGGCGAGCGAGGATCGCCCGGCGCGCGCGCTCCCTCGCCGCAGCCCCTCCAACCGCAATCCAATCCGTCCGTCCTGCACTCACCGCGACCGGCCTTACGCAAACTCTCCTTGGACTCTAGACCAGAACAAAATAAGAACAAGCCCTTTCTGGTGGTCCGGCCATGGGCGGCAAGGTCGAACATCCCTTCAAGATCCAGGTCTGGGCCGGCGACAAGGTCGTTGAGACGCTTGCTATCGTCACCAATGTCGGCGTGGCGATTGCGGCATTCGACGCCGCTGTCCGCGAGAGACCGGGACGACACGTCACGTTGCGCCACGGTGCGCGGGTCATTCGGGCGACCGGACGCGTTTCACAGGGACCACCGACCGTCGGCCATTTGAAGAGCCAACAGGTCCAGGCCGTGCGCCTATGGTGTCTCAGATGCGGCCGGTCGGGGACGCTGTCATGGGAAATGGTCGGCGCAGCGGATGATGACCGCTTTCCAGAGGTCGGACGGCGTCTGAGATGCTCCGCCTGCGGCGGTCGTGACATTCAGAAAATGCCGGACTGGCCTGCCCAATCCCCACGCTGAAGGGCGATGCAGAGGGCATGGGACCGGCCGAGATCTTTGGACGGTAAGATTCTGTTTTTCCGCATCTTTTTGAAGCGGAGCCCCCATGAATTCGAACCCAAGCAAACCAGCTCGTCCGATGGAGGAAGGAGCCGATCTCTTCGATCTCGCCGAACTCAGGCAGCGGCTGACGGCAGCCGGTGGAGACAGCAGCACATCTCGCGCCGCCGGATCCGAATACAGCAGTATGTTCCCACCTCCTGCCGGCGACAGTCAGCTGACGCTTGAACTCCAGCGTCTGTGGGACGATGAGAGAGGCCCATGGCGAAGCCACCTCTTCGGCTCTCACGAGATAGCTGCGGCGATCGACACTCTGACGGCAAAGGCGCCCAACCTCACCACCTTCTTTCGCGAGTTGGCGCGACCGTGCGCTCTATCGATCGCGACTAGAACACCTCTGAGAGTTGACCCAGTCCTCCTCATCGGCCCACCAGGCGTCGGCAAGACATGGGCCGTCAAAGGCGTCGGTGCGGCACTTCAGACCAAAGCTAAGTTCATTGCCGCCGAGGCGATGAGCGACCTGAAATCGAGCCTGTGCGGTCTTGCGCCATTCTGGTCGCGGGCCCGCAAGGGTCTGATCGCCTCCATCCTTCTCGATGGGCCCACAACATCTCCCATCATCGTTCTCGACGAGGTGGATAAGGTCCGCGAGGTGACCAGCACCATGGCCGTGGGTGGGACCGGGATCGATGTGCTTCACGGCTTGCTCGAGGCTGAAAATGCGTCCGACTTCCAGGACGAGTTCCTCGAAATCCGTCTGCGGGCTGACCGGATCATCTGGATCCTGACCGCGAACGACATCAGTGCCCTCCCCCCCAGCATCCTTGACCGGGTCATGATCGTGAGGGTCGAAGCCCCCGACCCGGAAGCGGCGAGGACAATAATCCGGGCCATGTTCGAGGAGGCCGCTGATGAGTTCGGGGATGCTTTCGATCACCGATTGCCCTCGGTCGCGGTCGAGGCGCTGTGCGAATTGAACCCGCGGCGCATCAAGCGGGCCATTCGCCGCTCCTTCGGGATCGCCGCCGTTGGCGGGCGATCCTGGGTTTCGATCGAGGATGTGAAAACTGCGGTTGCCGAAGTGAGCGACCCGGTTGCCTCCCGATCCCGTCCGATCGGTTTTGTCCAGCACCGGCAAAAGTCCCAGTAGCAGCCCTGATCTGAACCTTGGCTGCATCACAGAACGGATTTCCTCCCGCTTTGGGAGGCTTACCTCTTGGCCCCCATAAAACTCCCAGAACCCTCGCTGGCCGCGGCCAGCCACCGACAAGGCTATCCACGCATGACCAACAAGACAGACAAATCCAGCTCATCCCAGGCCCGCGAGAAGGAGGATGAGTACGATGCCGCAATCAGCGATCGCCTGATGGGCGCCGCTCATCGCCAGTTGGTGCCTGAATTTCTAACCGAGGAGGCTCTGGCCGAAGGGGTCATGACGCAGTTCGGTGCCCTCCTCACCCAGGTCTCGGCGCCGCGTTACGCCAAGCTCTCCGCGAAGTATTTCTACCTCGCCGGGCTCTGCGAAACGCGCCCGTCGCTGAAGGAGTACGAGGCCATCATCCGCCTTGGTGCGCGCACGTGCGCGGTGCTCACCGCGCTCGTTGGAACTCCCGAGGAACAGGACCGCCTGCGCCAGCAGATTGCCGACGACCCTGCCGAACGCGACAGCCTCACACGCCACATGTTGCGTATGGCCGCCATGACGCCTGACGAACGCGACCAGGCTGTCACTGCCGCCACGCGCCGCGAGATCTGGGCTCGGCCGACCGATGACTGCCTGCAGCGAACGATGGTGCGGGCAAGGCTCGTCCATAGCCTCGTCGAGCAAGGCCACGAAGCCGAGGCCAAGCGATCCGCCCTCGAGCTCGGCCGCGACGTCGTCGGGGCAATGCTCCACTGCGAACGGACCGAAGAAGGTCTCTTCCTTCGCAACCGCCTCGCGGCCGTGATGCGCTCGCTCCGCGATGCCCGGGTCCTCGAGGGAACCAACGTCGTCGTCCTCGTCGAAGCCGCCCTGGATTCCGACACGGCACTCGTCCGCGCCGTCGGACCTGACTTCGCACCGCCCCGCAGCCTGCACTGACCTCGAGAAGAAGGGCAGGCGCTACCGGCCCCTGCCCTCCCTGCTCATCAATCCATTCGCCGACCTCGCGCACCAAGGAAGCCGCGCCATGACATCGACCACGACCGATCGCCACGCCATCTGGCAGCTCCAGCCACTGCCCGGCTTGGAGGTGCTCTCGCCACAAGCCCGCCAACTGCTCGCACCGCCTTTCCCACAGATGCATTGGCCTTTCGCCGCCATGGGCACTCTGGCCCGCGAGAAACAGCATGAGATCTCGCTCGCCCCTTCATCCGGGACCGATCCGCTGACCACCGTTTCGGAGGCTCGCGAGGAGCACCTCCGTCCGCCAAACCTTGATCGCTGGTTGGTCGACCCGCTGCCAACAGACTTCTGGGCCAGCTGGTTGCAGCGGAACGGTCCGCTATCGGTGAAGCCGATCTGTCTCTACGTCGCGGGGTGCCCGCCGCTTGGACGCCTTCGAGACGCGTTCAGCGCGTCTGTGTTCAAGCCCGGGACCACCTCGAACTTGCAGAGGAGGCTGAGGACCCTGAATTCCTCACAATATGCATCGTGGACGGCCCAAGGGGATAGTTGGACGCGTGAGGACGGTTTCAACGCGTGGTCGTTCGAGCCAACGCGGATCGATCGTCTGCCCAGTTCACTCAGCCCGATCGTTATCAATACCGATCACATCGAAGTCCGGCTTCCCCGGCACCTGACCGCGAAAGCGTTTGAAGACGAGCTGAACCAGCACCTTCGAGCCGCCGCGGTCGACAATTGGGTCAGACAGCCCGGTGTCAGCCAAGCACTCAAACGCCGTAGCATCGATCCCTCAATGGGCATCCGAGCGACCGAGAAGGTCAGGAAGGCCATGTCAAACCTTCGCGAGACGTCCGAGTTGATGTTCTTCCGGCGAAGGTGTGATTGGCAGGCGCTCGCCGCTATCGCGGAACACATCCTGTCAGATTCCGCTCAACCGCGAGCATGCTGAGACCCAGCCCAAAGGCCTGGAAGAAAGATTCAGGCGCAATGGAATGTGAACCGCCCCGGCATTGCCGGAGGCCGGTTGTCTGAAGTTATGCGGCCATCGGCGGCTCTGCCAGCGAGGCGTAGTAGCGTCCACCGGCCTCGGCCGGCGGAATGTTGCCTACGGGCTCGAGGAGGCGGCGGGTCGACGGGATCAAACCGCGCCGGAGTGATCTGGGGCAGGCTTGACCCGGCACCTACCGCTACGGCATGTCTTCGCCATGCTCGTCGTCGGTCGCTTCATCATCATCGGATCCGCGCTCACCATCATCGGCGGCGTGGCGCTAGCCGACTACCTGCGTAAGGGGGGGCGCCAGTGACCGCTGGTACCGTCTACTGCCTTACAAACCCGTCGATCCCCTCGGCGGTCAAAATCGGCCTCACTCGTGGCCCCGTCCTCGCCCGCGCGGCGGCGCTTTTCTCGACCGGAGTGCCGACGCCGTTCGACGTCGCTTTCGCCATCGAGGTGGCCGACTGTCGATCCGCCGAGCGGACCGCGCACCGATCCCTTGGTCAATTCCGTGTGCATCCTCGCCGCGAGTTTTTCTTGGTCAGTGTCGAGGACGCTCGCACGGCTGTCACTAGCGTTGCCCATGAGGACGTCACCGAGCGAGAGCTTGATCGCATCGTGACACCTACCGAGCGCGCCCATGCCTTAGTCGAGGAAGAGGCCTCCGGCACCGGGTTCTACAGCGACGCGGCAATAGAGGTGGTTGACCGCATCGCGCCGGCTCCCCGTGTGCGCCGACCGAACCTCAATTTCATCGCCATGGGCCTGCGCATCGGGGATGAAATCATGAGTCTTTGGGGGCATCGCGCGACCATTGAGGATGAGCGCCATGTCCGGATGAACGGCGAGGTGATGACGCTCGGCCGCGCATCGAAGGTTGCCTTCGGCGAGCACAAGCAGCGCGACAACATCAACAGTGTCCTATGGAGCCACGAAGGCATCAACCTGCGGCAGCTCTATTGCTGGTGGACCGGCGCGCTGATGAAGGCCCCGCCCCGCCGTCTTCTCGGCCCCCAACCCTAAGAGTTCCCCATGCCTGCCATGATCGACGTCGCAACCCTCGCCTATTGTGGGTTCTGATCAGGTTATTCCGGCGAGAGCGTGAGCCTGAGATCGCCTAGCGAGGCTAGCATGGGGCCGGTGCTGGCTGTACCAGGCCAGCATCGGGGCAGATCGATAGCCCGTCGGTGCGATGAGGGGAACGGGATGTCATAGGCCCGTTCCCTCAGCATGGTCTGTATGAAGCGCTCTGAACCGCCCCAGGCGATGCGCTACAGCCTGCTCCGCGCTACCTACGCACTTAAAGGTGCGTAGGTAGTAGTGGCGCGGATCCGGAAGGAGTGGGCTACTCCTCGGTCACCTCCTCCCCTGTGGGTTCGGGGCGAAGAAGAAGAGCCTCTCCCCTAGGCCCCACGACAACGAACTTCGTGGTTTTCCGCTGCGAATTTTTTCCTACGACGTAGTTGATGTATCCCTCGTCAAATAGTGCAGACTGAATGCGCAATATCTTCTCTCTCTCGGGTGTGAGCCGACGATCGCCCGGCTTGCCAGTATGAATTTCGAGTACCTCGCCAATCGGGTGACCGACCCAGTCCGAAGCCTGGTAGCTTTCTCGAAAATTCTTGTCCGCGATGGCTTGCAAGATCTTGAGAATGGCTTCGTCGGTGAGCTCCGGCAACGGCTCTTTTAGCGATGGATCGCCCGGAAATGTCGCTACCACCACGCCGATCTCATCGCCCGCTGAACCGTCCCTCCCATTCGGCAGCGTCACGGTTTGAAGGTTCAGCCATTGGGGGAATTGTGCCGCGGGCGCGAGGTTGGGATTGCCATCGTCAACACGCACCAGCATCCTATGGTTTTCAATTCCTGCCTTTGCGGCTTCAGTCCGGGTCGAAGCATTGAGAGTACGAGCGGCCCGAGCTGCCGCAATGAGCGCACCCGCACCGCGAGAGTGTTCGATCTCAACGCTGAAGCCGCCCATTTTGCGAGTATGGTGGACGAGGTGGACGGCACAGCGCGTCTCATCGGCGATCCTAGCCCACGTTTTGGCTATCCTATCGATCGCCATATTGTCGTTCTCTGACGCGCTATGGCTCGAAATGAACGGGTCAATGACCACCACATCGATTTCTCGCTCGCGGATCTCGGCCGTTATCGTCGAGACCACGGACGATGAGTCCGCGTTGGCTTGGTGGATACAGTCGGGAACCACGATCTCTGTTTCGTGCCCGGTGTCGACGAACAACCGGCCCTCGATCTCCAAGGGTTCGACGGCATGTCGAATAGCAGCAGCTGCGATCCGTCGCTTCAGTTCATGCCGTGGATCCTCGCCATTCCACATCCATACCCGCAGCGGCTTCTTGGGCTGGTCATGCAGGAGTTTACGCCCCGACGCCATAGCGAGCGCCTCGACGATCGTCAGCGACGACTTACCAACTCCACTGGGCGCAACGGTCAAGGAAACGAACCCTCGGACCAGAAAACGGCCGTATAACCAATCTCGCGGAGGGATTTCGGCGGGATCGGTCCAGGTGAAGGGGGTCGCTTGAATTTTGCCCCCTGGGGAGGACCCACCTGCATCATTCTGACCGCCGTCAGAGCGCGAACTGTCTGCGGAGCCACCAATGCCGTTACCGCTGCGACCATTCCGGTCTTGGCCGGCACCGTCCAGGGCGTTATCGACGTTTGGCGCAACGCTCGGCGAGGCAATCTGCCGCTCGAGGTCCCTAGCTCGTGCTTTCTCCCAGATGCGATGAATGTCGTCGGCCAACTCCTTTGGGCTCTTGTAGCGCTTGGCAAGCCGTCGCCCAGAGATGCGTTGCGTTATCTCTTTGTAAGTCCAGCCGCGCTCGTATAGCGAGCATACGACTCCAAAGACCGTTTCACTTTCGTCGGACCCGTCGGGCGGCCCCTTGTCGATCAAGTCGACGATGTGGCTCGGCGCCGATCGTCTGGGGCGTGCCATTCCGTCTGAGCCAGTGATCGGTTCCCTTACGATCTCGGCATCCACCTCAAGCATGCTCTCAGCGAGCCGGCTGCAATCGATTGGTCGCTTTGTGTCTAAAAGTTTGACGAGGCGACGCATGTCGCCGTCGATGTCTCTCAACGTCATCGGTGAACCGTCCACCGGGTTTCCGGTGATGACGATGAAGCGGTTCGTGTTGCAGTAGCTTTCTACCTTTACCGGCCTATGGCCCTCTACTGATTGGCTCCTGTGCGTGGGCGTGGATCCAACCCCAATGATGCGTAACCCCGTACCGCTGACAGTTAGTTCAGTGTAGCTTTGGGCCAAATTGATGAGTGCTTCGGCGAAGGGTGCGACCGTGCCAGTTGAAGGGTCGACACAGTCGTCGATGTCGAAGGCGGCAATTCCCGGCCCCGCGAGAAGAAACCCAATGCCGTCGCCCTCGTTCGCCTGGTAAGCCGCAAGAGCGTCGTCGTAGGTTCCCCAAGTCCGAGGATCGCTAGGGTCTGCTGGGATGGCATGATTTAGCGACTGAAAAGGAAGCTTCTTGAAACGGCCACTCTTTCCATCCGGCACACGGCGCCAGATGGCCCACTGCGGCTTTTCCATAAGTGGACCCAAAACGTTCGGGAGCGCCGACAGATCTCCCTGGGTAATGAAGGGTGGATTGGACGTCTGGTCGTTGATGGATGTCATTTTGGTCCCGTTTTGGCCGATAGATTTTTCTGCGCCAAGCTAGAATCCGAGAAGACGACGCTGAAACCAGCGCAATAGAACTAGACAATAGCGCTATGGGAACGATCTAGCTGCCATTTCTGAAATAAAAACAAAATCTTTTACTGAATTTTCCATTAATATATTAATGGACGTTGCAATCAATTATGATTTACAAAAAAATCTGATGTTGTTTTTATTACAATTAGGTGCTTAACTATATTTTTTCTGCATACATGCGAAATATTCTGCGGCAACTTGAATGACTTTTTTTGGCAGAGCGGTCGCAGCGTCAGTGCCACAGCAACAAACTCCGTCGCATTCGGTGGTCGTGCCCCCGCCTCCACGCAGATGGTGACGGCGAAAAGCTTGGCCTGCTTGCCTTCGATCTCGCGCGCGACCGTCATCAGAGGCTGATGGATTGTTGCCCGCTGCCCGACACAGTGCCGGGCGAGGAATAAACCGCGCACCGCCGAGACGGCAGAAGCCCGCCTGGCAGAATTTCGTGGGGAGCCAATAGGCCGATGAATACGAACACCTCCAAAAAGTCGCGCCTCTGCATCTTGTGATGCCCCCTACCGGACGCGGCATCAGCCGCAGGATGACAAGGCATCCGCGATCGATCAGATCACTCGGAAACCCCAGGCGATCGCAGTTCGGCTCGGCGGGCGCCATATTGATCCAAGCCACCGTAAGCCTGTCCGATCCAGCACCAATCGACATCCCACCCTGCTTGAATCGCACAATTGCCTCGAAATCAGGCCTTGGCCCTCGCCCGATTTTCTCTGGTACAAATATCTGGGGGCTGGAAAGCGCTATCGCCGCCGATGGCTTTCCCTGGCGAATGTCGATCGGCAGCTTTGCAAACGATGGGCGGAGTACGATGCCGTTAGCGGCAATTCATTCGATCGAGGGGCTGATCAAGTGGGTTTATCGCGACGAATGGCGTGACGCATTCGAAGAGGTTTTCCAGCGCCATGTCGGCCAGGCCTGCCGCGGCGCCGGCATCGCCCTTGATGAACTCGCCGATATCATCGGCGATCACGGTGTCTCGAACCTCTGGGGCTGCGCGTTTGAGGACTTTGTGTCGTCGGGCTCTGACGAACGCAACGTCGCGACCGACTACCTGAAACGGCGAGGCTGGAAGGAAAGCGCCGGAACGCGCGCCTATGTCGACGCGCTGCGGCGCTCAAACATGAGCCTCTATGAAGTCAGCGACATCGTCGTCGGCGAGAGCTTTCTCGCTCGTGACCTGGTTCGGGGCGGCGAGCCCGTTCGTGTCTTGGAGCGCTCCGCGACGCGCAGCCTGAAGCAATGGGACCGGATTGCGGCGCGGATCGTGACCGTCATGGGCAAGACCCAGATCACTGGCGCACTGCTGGCGTTCGATCATCGCCTCGCGAACGAAGCCTTGGCGGCGATCGAGAGAGTGCGCAAGAAGGCGCGGGCCGAAGCCGTCAAGCTTACGCGTACCCTCGGCCGGGCAACCGATGAGGACGCGCTGACGTCCATCACGGGCGTCGACGAAGTGCTGGCCGGGGCAGCCTTCATGTTCAGCACCCTGTGGCTCGATGACGTTCTTCGCCGGGCGCTCAATCCGAAAATGCCCGAGATGCAGAACACCGACGGCGAAGTGCTCGAGTTCATCACTCTGCATTTTCCGCTTCCGTCGAAGGCGAACCTCCCCGCGATCCGATCAGCGCTCGACGCGCTCCCCGCTCTGAGCAAGGAGAGCGATAGCTTCTGGAACTGGCTTGAGACGCGGAAGGCGTCACGCAAGGCGTCGACCCTAAAGGCCGCGACCGCCCAGACCTTCAGCACCACGATGGACGATGGCGCGATCGTTCTCGGCAATGTGGAGATTACCGCCAAGGCGGTGACCCTCGCGGTCAACTCGCAAGGCCGCGCTTCTCGGGGCCAGGCCATGCTCGAGCCAGCCCTTGCAGGCCTCGTCCGGGCACCGCTGGTCGAGAGGCAGACCGTCGAACAGATGATGGCCGCCTCACCGCGGCGGACGGCCAAGAATTCTGCGCCGCCGCCTTTACCGCCCGACGAATTGAAGCGTGTGGTTCACCAGGGTCTGACAGACCACTACCGACGCACTTTGGACGAGCCCATCCCCGCGCTTGGAAACCGATCGCCACGCCAGGCAGCCAAGACAGCAAGAGGCCGAGACAAGGTGGTCGCCTGGCTCAAGAAGCTGGAGAACAGCTCCGGACGGCAGGATCCAGAGGATCCCATCGCGAGCTACGATTTCACCTGGATGTGGGAGGAACTCGGCGTCTCGGAGTTCCGACAGTGACGCGAAGCTGAAACCCCCGAGGTGGGGCAGCCTCACGATACTCAAAACGGGCGCAGTCGCTCCTCGTGGTCGCGACGCTCTTGCTGAGCGCTTGCTCGACGAGTCCTTCAGCGACGTTCGTCGTGCGTCCGCCGGCAGGCGCGTCTTGCCGATGAAATCCAGCGTCTGCCGCCGGGCGCGGCGCTGGAACGGGCGATGCTGAATTCTGCTCGGCTGCGCGATCAGGCGCGGGCCTGTGCGATCCGTTCATGGGCGCCTTGAAGTAAGGTCCAAAATAGCCAAAATTGGCCTTGATTCGACCAAAGGCCACGCCATGCAAACGATGTCGGCGAAGGATGCGAAGGACGGCTTTGGCCGACTTATCGATCTTGCGCGAATGGAGCCCGTGACGGTCGAAAAGCACGGGCGTCCGGTCGTCGTGGTCATGGCCGTTGAGGAGTATGAGCGATTGCGCGAGAGCGCTGGTGGTCCGGCACCCTCGGTCAAACCGAGCGCGGAAACGGTCAAGAGGCGCAAGGGATTGAAGCAGGCATGAGTAACGGCGACCTCAACTGGATCACAAACTTCATATGGGGCATCGCCGATGATGCCCTGCGCGATCTCTACGTGCGCGGCAAATATCGTGATGTTATCCTGCCGATGATCGTGTTGCGCCGTCTCGATGCGGTGCTGGAGCCGACCAAGGCCGCCGTCCTTTCGATGAAGGACAACCTCGACAAGGCGGGCATCACCAATCAGAACGCGGCGCTTCGCCAAGCGGCAGGACAGGCCTTCTACAATACGTCGCGCTTCAATCTCCGCGATCTTCGCAATCGCGCGTCGCAATCCCAGCTGAAGGCTGATTTCGAGGCCTTCCTCGATGGGTTCTCGCCGAACGTGCAGGAGATCCTCGACAACTTCGAGTTCCGCAATCAGCTTCCGAAGCTGTCCAAGGCCGACGTACTCGGGACGCTGATCGAGAAGTTCCTCGATAGCTCGATCAATCTCGGCCCGAAGCCTGTGCTGAACGGCGACGGCTCGGTGAAGCATCCCGGCCTCGATAACCATGCGATGGGGACGATCTTCGAGGAGCTAGTTCGCCGGTTCAACGAAGCAAACAACGAAGAGGCGGGCGAACACTGGACGCCGCGCGACGCCGTCAAGCTCATGGCGAAGCTGATCTTCGTGCCGATCGCCGATCAGATTCAATCCGGCACTTACCTGCTATATGACGGCGCCTGCGGCACCGGCGGCATGTTGACGGTCGCCGAAGAAACGCTGAACGAACTGGCTGAACAGCACGGCAAGCAAGTCTCCACTCACCTCTTCGGACAGGAGATCAATGGCGAGACCTACGCTATCGCCAAGGCTGATCTGCTGCTCAAGGGCGAAGGCGAAGAGGCCGACAACATCGTCGGTGGGCCGGAATGGTCGACGCTGGCGAACGACGCCTTCCCGTCGAAGGAGTTCGACTTCATGTTGTCGAACCCGCCCTACGGGAAGAGCTGGAAGTCCGATCAGGAGCGGATGGGTGGCAAGACCGGCATGCGCGATCCGCGCTTCTTGATCGAGCACGCAGGCGACGCCGAGTACAGCCTCGTCACGCGCTCCAGCGACGGGCAGATGCTGTTCCTTGCGAACATGCTGTCGAAGATGAAGCACAACACGCCGCTCGGTTCGCGCATCGCCGAGGTGCACAACGGCTCGTCGCTGTTCACCGGCGATGCGGGTCAAGGCGAAAGCAATGTGCGGCGCTGGATCATCGAGAACGACTGGCTGGAAGCCATCGTCGCCCTGCCGCTCAACATGTTCTACAACACCGGCATCGCCACCTATGTCTGGGTGCTGTCGAACCGCAAACCTGTCAACCGGCGCGGCAAGGTGCAACTGATCGACGCGACCGCGTGGTTCCGGCCACTGCGCAAGAACCTCGGCAAGAAGAACTGCGAACTGGCCGATGCCGACATCGAGCGTATTATTCAAGCCTTCATCGCCTTCGAACCGACCGAGCAATCCCGCATCTTCGACAATGCCGAGTTTGGTTATTCGAAGGTCACTGTCGAGCGGCCCCTGCGCGCACGTGGGATCGACGCCACCCGCGCCTATGCGCCAAAGGAGATCAAGGCGCTGAAGGAAGAAGGCCGAATCTCCGAGGATGGCGCGCCGGTGATCCGCCGCATTCACAAGCCGGGCAAGGTTGAAGCTGATCCATTGCGCGGGCTGTTCCCACTCACGATTGATGGCAAACGTTGCGTGGTCGAATACGAGCCCGACAGCGACTTGCGCGACACCGAGACGGTGCCGTTGAAGGAGCCGGGCGGCATCGAGGCTTTCGTTCGCCGCGAGGTGCTGCCGCACGCGCCCGACGCCTGGATCGACGAAGCCAAGACCACCATCGGCTATGAAGTCAGCTTCACCCGCTATTTCTACAAGCCGCAGCCCCTACGCCCGCTGGACGCCATCCGCGCCGATATTCTTGCGCTCGAACGTGAAACCGACGGCCTGATGGCCGACATCATCGGGGCGGCGCGATGATCGATAGCCTTCGCCCTTACGCCGACACAAAGCCGACCGGCCTGCCATGGCTCGGTGATGTGCCGACGCATTGGAATGTTCGGCGCATCAAAACGCTACTTAGGGAAGTCGATAGTCGTACCAAGACAGGAGAAGAACGGCTTCTGTCGCTGAGAATGAGACAAGGGCTTGTCGATCACATCGACGCGGGCGGGAAGCTGATCCCGCCGGAGTCACTGGTAAACTTCAAGATCGTCGAACCCGGACAGGTGGTCATGAACCGCATGAGGGCCGCTGCTGGCTTGTTCGGCGTGGCGAATGTGCGCGGATTGGTGAGCCCGGACTACGCCGTGTTCGAACCAATGCCCGATGCGTTCAATCCCTACCTCCTTCACGCGTTCCGATTGCCATCACTGTCAGCGGTGTTCCGAGCGGAATCGAAGGGCTTAGGCACCGGTGAATCTGGATTTCTTCGCCTTTACACAGATCGGTTCGGCCCGATCCCTGTTCCATATCCACCGCTTGACGAGCAGCGGCTAATCGTGAGGTTTCTGGATTGGCACGGGGCGCAGACGGCAAAGATGATCCGCGCGAAGAAGAAGATTATCGCGCTTCTGAACGAACAGAAGCAGGCGATCATCCACCGCGCCGTCACCCGCGGCCTTGATCCCAACGTCCGCCTCAAGTCCTCCGGGGTTCCGTGGGTAGCTGAAATACCTACGCATTGGCAAATGCTTCCAAATCGCGCCTTCCTTAGGAAGCGCAAGTTGCTAGTCGGCGCAGCGCATAACGAATTTCAGCTGCTTTCGCTTACCAAGCAAGGTGTAATTGTTCGCGATGTTGAGAGCGGTAAAGGAAAATTCTCTGCTGACATGGGGACATCTCAGGTCGTCAATGTCGGCGACATTGTTTTTTGCCTGTTCGACATTCCAGAGACACCGAGAACGGTTGGCCTCTCTCGCCATGAAGGAATGATAACAGGTGCGTATACGGTCTTTTCTTTCAGTGGGGACGTCGATCCCAATTATATTGAGCTTTTCTATATCGCAATGGATGACAGAAAGTTGCTTGGCCCTCTCTACACGGGATTGAGAAACACGATAGCACCGTCCCGTTTCGTCGGTATCAAAACACCTATTCCACCTATGCCAGAACAGCGTTCAATCGTTGAAGCAGTGCAAATTGCTACTGCGGAAATGAACACCACTATCTCAAAAATTGAGAACGAGGTTTCACTGATTTTGGAGTACCGCACTCGCCTGATCGCCGATGTCGTGACCGGCAAACTCGATGTCCGCGCCGTTGCGGCCAGCCTGGCCGAAACCTTCGAGCAAGAGACCATCGACGAGCTTGTCGAAGATGACGAACTCGACGAGGCCGTTGACGATGCCGAGAACGAGGAGGTCGCTGCCTGATGGGGATGCCGACCGAACCACTTCTCGACATCATGCGTCGCTCGATGGCGAACCTCGCCTTCGTCGAAGCGCATGCGCGTCCGGCCGGTCCCTACGAGGTGACACAACTCATCAACACATTCCTCGGGGCGCTTGCGCATCCCTACGAGGCCATGCGGGACGACCTAGTGGGGCTCCCGCTCTCCGACGCAACTGTGCTGGGCTGGCCGACGATCAACAAGGAGCGCCCTTCTGATAGCGAACCTGCCTCGCTGGGTGATCTCATTCGCCTGATGCGCAACGGCATGGCGCACGGCAACCTCGACTACCTGTCTGATGGCAAGGGCCAGGTTCACGCGCTGCGCATCTGGAATACCCATCCTCGGACAGGCGCGCGCACATGGGGCGCGATCGTGACGGTGGCCGACATGCGGCGCTTCCTCGGCTTATTCGTCGACTTGATCGAGCGCCGCCACAAGGAATTCGGCTGGTATGAACGAGGGGTCGCCTGACGATGCCCGTTCCCGCCCAGCCCAAAATCTACCACATCGTCCATGTCGACAATCTCCCGTCGATCGTTGCGGACGGATGCCTGTGGTCGGACGCGGTAATGGTTCAACGCCAGGGCGGCACCGTGATCGGCATGGGCAGCATCAAGCAGCGCCGGCTTGGTCTCCCCGTGTCCTGTCATCAGGGCACGAACGTGGGCGAATATGTCCCGTTCTATTTTTGTTCACGTTCGATTATGCTGTTTGTGATCCACTGCGCGAACCACCCCGAACTTGCCTATCGGGGCGGCCAGCAGCCAATCGTGCATCTTGAGGCCGATCTTCAACAGGTCGTCCAATGGGCGGAGGCGAACGGGCGGCGCTGGGCCTTCTCGCTGTCGAATGCCGGTGCGGTCTATGCACAGTTCCGCGCGGGTCTGGATCGGCTGGGCGACATCAATTGGGATGCTGTGGCGGCGACCGATTTTCGTCCGGCGGACATCAAGGAAGCTAAGCAGGCCGAGTTTCTCGTCCAGCAGTCGTTTCCCTGGCAGTTGGTCGAGCGCATTGGCATCCACTCCCAGGCGATTGCGCCGAGGGTATCTGCCGCGACGCAAGGCTCGGCGCACAGACCAAGGATCGAAATAAAAAGAGAATGGTACTATTGAGGGAGGATGGCGATGATCGAGTTCAAAACAGGTGACATCTTGAGGGCGGACGCAGAAGCGCTCGTCAACACGGTCAACTGCGTGGGCATCATGGGCCGCGGCATCGCCCTTCAGTTCAAGAACGACTTCCCGGATAACTTCAAGGCTTACGAAGCCGCCTGCGAGCGCGAAGAGGTGCAGCCGGGCAAAATGTTCGTGTTCGAGACGCGGACGCTGACCAACCCGAAGTTCATCATCAACTTCCCGACCAAGCGCCACTGGCGCGGCAAGAGCCGGATGGAAGACATCGACTCCGGCTTGAAGGCGCTGGTCGAAGAGATCCGCACCCGCGGTATTCGATCCATCGCGGTCCCACCACTGGGCAGTGGCCTCGGCGGACTTAACTGGGCCGACGTGCGCCCGCGCATCGTCGAGGCCCTGCGCGGCCTCAATGACCTTCAAGTGATCGTTTTCGAGCCGAACAGTGCGCCGGTGGCCACCAAGTCGCGCGAAGTTCCGACGATGAGCCCGGGCAGGGCCGCGCTCGTCGTGCTGATGCACCGGTATCTAGGCGGGCTGATGGACCCCTTCGTGTCGCTACTCGAAGTCCATAAGCTCATGTACTTCATGCAGGAGGCTGGGGAACCGTTGCGCCTGCAATATGCCAAGGCTCCTTACGGCCCCTATGCAGAGAACCTGCGCCACGTCCTGCGTGCGGTCGAAGGCCACCTTGTGGCGGGATATGCCGATGGCGGCGACGCCCCAGACAAACAGATCGAACTGGTGCCAGGCGCGGTGAAGGATGCGGAAGCCTTCCTTGCTGACAAGCGCGAAACCGTTTCCCGCTTTGATCGGGTCGGCAGTCTCGTCGAGGGGTTTGAGACACCCTTCGGTCTTGAGCTCCTGGCGACCGTCCATTGGGTTGCGCGCCGCGAAAGCGCATCCAGCGCCGAGGATGCCGTCGCGAAGGTCTATGCCTGGAACGACCGCAAGAGACGCTTTTCGCCGCGCCAGATCAGCATCGCGTTCGAAACCCTTCGTGCGAAAGGGTGGCTGGCGGCCGCATGAAAACAGACACCTCGGAAAAGGGCCTCGAGGCCCTCATCGTCGCTGGAATGACGGGCCAAACCTCGGCGTCCGCCGATGGCGAATTCTCCGAGAACTGGTTGCAGGGTGACCCGCGCGATTACGACCGCGCCTGGACGGTCGATCTTGTGCAACTCCGCGCCCTCATCGGCGCGACCCAACCGCACTTGGTGGAAGCGTTCGACCTCGACAACGCCAGCCCCACACGACAGAAGTTCCTTGCCCGGCTGCAAGGCGAAATCGGCAAGCGCGGCGTCATCGACGTTCTGCGCCATGGCGTGAAGCACGGCGCGCACGATGTTGACTTGTTCTATGGCACGCCGTCGCCGGGCAATGCCAAGGCCGCCGAGCGCTTTGCCCTGAACCGGTTCTCGGTCACGCGCCAGCTTCGCTATAGCCGCGATGATACCGCCCATGCGCTCGATCTCGCGCTGTTCATCAACGGCCTGCCAATCGCAACCTTCGAACTGAAGAACAGCCTGACGAAGCAGACCGTCGAAGACGCCGTCGAGCAATACAAGCGCGACCGCGATCCGCGCGAGAAGCTCTTCGAGTTCGGCCGCTGTATCGTGCATCTGGCCGTGGACGATGCGCAGGTGAAGTTCTGCACCCATCTGAAGGGCAAGGGATCATGGTTTCTTCCCTTCAACAAGGGCTGGAACGACGGCGCTGGCAACCCGCCGAACCCCTTGGGGCTCAAGACCGACTATCTGTGGAAGGATATCCTCACGCCGCTCGGCTTGACGGACATCATCGAGAACTACGCCCAGATCGTCGAACGCAAAGACCCGAAGACCAATCGGATGAAGCGGGATCAGCTTTTCCCACGCTTTCATCAGCTCGACGTGGTGCGGAAACTCCTGGCCGACGCCAAGGCAAAGGGCGCGGGCCGGCGCGTGCTGATCCAGCATTCGGCTGGGTCAGGGAAATCGAACTCGATCGCCTGGCTGGCACACCAGCTCGTGCGGTTGGCGAATGGCAGAGGTCCGGTCTTTGATTCCGTGATTGTCGTCACCGACCGCCGCATCCTCGATCAGCAGATCCGCGACACCATCAAGCAGTTCGCCCAGGTTGGTGCGACGGTCGGCCATGCCGAGCATTCGGGCGACCTTCGCCGCTTCATCGCCGACGGCAAGAAGATCATCATCACGACGGTTCAGAAATTCCCGTTCATCCTCGATGACATCGGCGCGCAGCACAAAGACCGTCGCTTTGCGATCATCATCGACGAAGCGCATTCGAGCCAGGGCGGCAAGGCGGCGGCGGCGTTGAACGCGGCGTTAACCGGCGCGGAAGACGGCGACGAGGACGAAACCGTCGAAGACAAGATCAATGCGATCATGGAGCAACGGAAGATGCTCCCGAACGCGAGTTATTTCGCGTTCACAGCGACGCCGAAGAACAAGACGCTTGAGATATTTGGCGAACCGTTTCCCGAAGGCGATGTCGTCAAGCACCGTCCCTTCCACAGCTACACGATGAAGCAGGCGATCCAGGAAGGCTTCATTCTGGACGTGCTTCGCTATTACACGCCCGTCAACAGCTATTATCGGCTGGTCAAGACGGTCGATGCCGATCCGGAGTTTGATACGAAGCGCGCGACGAAGAAGCTTCGCCGATATGTCGAGAGCAACGATCACGCGATCAAGCTCAAGGCCGAAATCATGGTCGATCACTTTCACGAGCAAGTGCTCGCTTTGAACAAGATCGGTGGCCAGGCGCGGGCGATGGTGGTGACATCCGGCATTGAACGCGCGATCCAGTACTATCAGGCGGTGAGCGCCTATCTGGTCGAGCGCAAAAGCCCCTTTCGCGCGATCGTCGCCTTCTCAGGCGAGCATGAATTCCGCGGCGTGAAAGTCACCGAAGCCAGCCTCAACGGGTTTCCCTCAAAGGATATCGTCGATCAGATCGAAACCGATCCATATCGCTTCCTGATTTGCGCCGATAAGTTCCAGACCGGCTACGACCAACCGCTTCTGCATTCGATGTACGTGGACAAGGCCCTATCGGGCATCAAAGCCGTTCAAACCTTGTCACGGCTCAATCGGGCGCACCCTCAAAAGCACGACGCCTTCGTTCTGGATTTCATGAACGACACCGAGACCATCCGAGCGTCGTTCGACACCTTCTATCGCACCACGATCCTGAGCGATGAAACCGATCCGAACCGGCTTCACGATCTCAAGGCCACGCTGGACGGTTATCAGGTCTACGATTCCGCCCAGATTGACCAGCTCGTCGGCTTGTATCTTTCGGGCGCTGATCGCGATCAGCTCGACCCGATCCTCGATGCTTGCGTCGTCGCTTACAAAGACAGCCTCGACGAAGATGGCCAGGTTGACTTCAAAGGAAAAGCAAAGGCGTTCGCGCGGACCTACGCCTTCATTTCCTCGATCCTTGCCTACACAAACGCGGCATGGGAAAAGCTCTCGATCTTTCTGAACTTTCTGCTGCCGAAGCTGCCGGCGCCGCGCGAGGAAGACCTTTCGAAAGGGATACTCGAAGCCATCGACATGGACAGCTACCGCGCCGAAAAGCAGGCCGCGCAACGGGTGCAACTCTCCGATCAAGACGCGGAGATTGATCCCGTCCCGACCGACGGCGGCGGGCACAAAGCCGAACCTGAACTGGATCGGCTCTCGAACATCATCAGAACCTTCAATGATCTGTTCGGAAATATCACTTGGGCGGACACGGATCGCATCCGACGCCTGATCGCCACCGAGATCCCGGATAAGGTTGCGGCCAACGCCGCCTATCAGAACGCGAAGCAAAACTCGGACAAGCAGAACGCCCGGATCGAACATGACAAGGCGTTGGCCGGCGTGATTGTCGGGCTGATGAAGGACGACACCGAGCTGTTCAAGCAATTCAGCGACAACCCGGAGTTCAAGCGCTGGCTTACCGACACCATTTTTTCGGCGACCTATGATCGGCCCACATCACACGCTCCCTAAGCTGACTTCGACCGAGATTCCCTTGGACGATATCGGGGGCGGTCTCTCGGTAGGGAGTGCTCCAGGTTCACTTGAACCTTCACAAAGATCATAAAGTGAACAGATAGTGATCAATTAAAGTACAAGGCGCTCCTGCACTCCTCGTAAGCCATTGATTTTGCGAAGAGCACTCCCTTCACACGGGAGGGGTCACAGGTTCAATCCCTGTCGCGCCCACCATTCCTTTGAAAATCAATAGCTTACGTCTGGATCGCAGCTGGTGGAACATCCAGGTGTGACATCCCGTGTTCAATCCGACGTACCTCCAGCTCTCGCGCAACGGCATCTACTATCTTCGCTGGCCGATCCCGAGGCAGCTACACCCAGCCCATAGGGCAACGACGATCCGGCTCTCTCTACGGACGCGCGATCCCAAGGCGGCATTGCGTATGACCCGCTCGGTAAGCCAGATGGCGGACTGTGTGATCGAGTCGGGATCAAAGGTCGGGATGCGGTACGACGACATTCGCAAGCTGTTGACCGAGCACTTCCGCAGCATGCTCGAACGCAGGAAAGACGAGATCGCGGCATCTGGCCGACTGTCCGACCTGGATCGGCAGACCTACGCCAACGGCGCTGGCTTGTCGGACATCGCCATCGAGGCAGACGACGTTCAGCGTTTTATCCAGAAGTACGGACTTCAGGTCGAGGAAGGCACCGCAAGCTACCGGTGGCTTGAGCAGGAGATCAGGGCTTCCTACAAGAGCTACAACAAGGCTGTTTTGCAGCACGACGTGGCGCTGGACGAGTATGATTTCTCGTCAACTCCAACGCCCGCCCCGCCCGTCACACCCTCCCCCGCTCCTAGAATGTCGATTGCCGGGCTTGCGGAGGCCTACGAGGCCGAACGAATGCGGGCTGGCCAGTGGGGTGCTAAGACCCGGATGGAGAAGGCTGAGCACCTCGCGCTGCTGATGGAGGTTTTCGGCCCGGAGACAGATATCGCCCGCCTGGGTCCGATGGACGGCAAGCGGATCAAAGAGACGCTATTCGCTTATCCAAAACACCGGAACAAGAACCCAAAAACACGTGGAAAGAGCCTTGAGAGCGTCCTTGAGATAGCAGGCACGGCGACTATCAGCGTCATCACGCTCAACAAGTATCTACAGACCTACGCTGACATGTTCGAGCTAGCCAAGCGCAATGGTCACATAGCGGACAACGTGTTCTCCGGGCTCGCGGTGCGCCAAAACAGGCGACAAGCGGCTGCTAAACGATCGCCGTTCACCGACCAGCAGATACAGACGATATTCAGGGCTGTGACCGCCACGGAGGGTCTTGCCCAAAAGGACTATCAGAAGTGGGGACCCCTTATCGGCATCTACAGCGGCGCCCGCCTCAATGAGATCGCACAGCTCCACGTGGCGGACGTTAGACAGAAAGACGGCATTTGGTGCTTCGACCTGAACGACGACGACGACGGTAAGCGCCTGAAGGCAGCGGCTTCGCGGCGCATCGTTCCCATCCACTCAGCTCTCATCAAGCTAGGAGTGCTGGAATTCGTCGATCAGAGAAGCGGGCTCAAGGAACAGAGGCTGTTTCCCGGCTTCACCTACTGTCCGAAGAACGGATGGGGTCGCCACCTTGGCCGCTGGTTCAACGAACAGCTCCTGCCAAAGTTGGACCTCAAACGCCCGGACCTCGTGTTCCACAGCTTGCGGCATACGGTGGTCCACAATCTCATGCGAGCCGATGTAGCAGAGCCTATCGTCAAGGCTCTCGTCGGGCATGCCCAGGAGGGCGTGACACAGCAGCACTACTTCACTCAAGGCTACAAAATTTCCCAGCTACGGGATGCCTTGGAGAAGCTGACGTTCAGCGATGCGCAGCTTTCAGCCGGTCAATGAGGGCGTGGACGTCCAGTCCGATTACGTCAGCGATGTCGAGTAGCTCGACCAGATCGACCCTGCGTTCGCCGCTCTCGATGTTCGCAATGAACGGTTGATGGCGGCCAAACACTGCTGCCACCTGAGCTTGAGACAGACCCGCCAACCGTCGCTGCTCCGTCAGCGCGGCTGCAATGAGCCTCTGTCGCTCTGAATGGACGGACTTCGCCATGGGCCTGTTGACGGAACTGACAACAGGCGGGTAATCCGAATATCAGATTATCCAAATTTCAGATAATCTGCTGAGCTACCGGAGATTCTACGTGGAACTTCTGTTTATCGCGGCTCTTGGTTACGGCGCGTATTGGTTATTCCGGCAAAATACCAAGAGCGGCGAAGAGACAGTCAGAGCCTTTGCCTACCTCTCGCTACGAGAAACCGGACTAACCGAGTACCAAGCCAACGCGATGGTTGAGGATGTGTCCCAACTTCCCAACCAGACCATCCATCAGGCTATGGAGATCGTTCGTGTCGGCTACGGTGGCAAACAGCTGGCATTGATCGCAGAAGCCTACAGCGCAGGAATGGTCCCGCGCTCTTCGTGGGCGAGACGCAGGGTCGCCCGTGCCTACTCGCTTGGCGTACCGGATACCGCATTGGACGCACGCCCCCGAGAACAGGCCAAGCCGACTACGCCGGCCCTTAGTTCGCCGCCGCGGAACGATGCCAGCAGCACCCAGCCTGCTGCGCGCGGTACTCAGCACTCTGGGGACGAGGGTTTTGATACCTACTACGGGGCTTACGTTTCAAGGCTCAAGGCCAAGGCTGGGATCGCTCCAAAAGACCTTCACATGGTCGAACTCATGGATGACGAGCCTCTGCGACAAGCCTTTCGTGATGGCGTGTCCGTAGATCAGCTTGTTGAGATGCACGCTGAACATTGGGCTCAAATGCAGCCCCGTCCGTGAGACAAAAACCGATAGATACGGCAATGCCGTCATCGATCAGGGCGGCCCGTCAGGCCATGGAACCGCGGGGACGCGCAACGCCTAGCCCACCCCCGGTCACGCCCGCCAGCGGCCTTCCTAGAGCCGCCCAGCGCCCTCCGATGGATGGAGACTACATGCCCCAGGCTGCGAGTGCGGCGCTCGCCTGAGCAGGGCTTGCCTTGATGCGAAGAACGGTCTGCCTTGAAAGGCTCGAAGCCTTGGCGATGGCAGTCGTACCTTCCCCTTGCGCCAGCTTCTCCTGAACGATCAGCAGCTGACTGCGGGTAAAGGTCGGTTTCCGACCCCTGTACTTCTCGGCGCCAGCCTTCGCCTTGGCATACTCAATGCCCGCCAACTGCGATTCCTTGGTCGCTTCTGCTTGAGCTTGGGCCGTAGCAGCCATGAACGCGATCAGGGCATCGCGAACCGCCTGTTGCATCGGATCATTGGTCGCACCGTCAAACGTCATTCCGTTGATGACAGTCTTGATGGTGACACCTCTGCGCATGAACTCCCTGATCGTGTCACTCACGTCCTGGTAGTTCCTACCCAGCCGGTCTACCCACCGGACAACCAGTGTGTCGCCATGCCGGAGAATGTCGAACAGTCTCTTGCCTTCTGGCCTTTCAGAAAGCTTCGTACCGACACCAGAGCTACCGACATCAGCCACGATCTGATCGAGCTTGAAGCCGGCTTTCCGAGCCTGATCTTCCTGATGTCCGATGGTCTGATCAGACGTTGAGACCCTTGCATAGAGAACGGTTGTCATGTTTTGTCCGCATGTCCGTTAGGATGATGTCCATATACATCACTGTCCGTTGATCCATGTCAACCCTAACGGTCACCTGCATGCCGACGCTTTCTATGTTCTCTAGGGTATACCTCTGAGGACACCCTGTAACCCATCTCCAGCCTACGCCTTGGGGCTCCGGCTTACGATGGTAGCTAGCTTACAGGTAGCGCTCTTATACCCATCTCCAGCCTGCGCCTTGGGGCTCCGGCTTACGATGGTAGCTAGCTTACTGGTAGCTCTCTTATACCCATCTCCAGCCTGCGCCTTGGGGCTCCGGCTTACGATGGTAGCTAGCTTACAGGTAGCTGGCTTCATCACGTTGTGGCCGGTATCGAAGCCATGAGCGAGCCTGGATGTCACTGACAGTTAAACCGATACCAAAATTCGGTTAATCCACATAAGAAGGATCAGCTCGGCCAAGCGGGTCGCTGCTCGGCTTTATGTCAGCCAATGCTGAACCGGAATGCCGCTTTCGAGCGCGTTTTTGACGACTTTAGGGTGGCCGCGGCTGATTACACGGTCTAAGAGCCCGATTCAGAAGTTCATGTTTTTTGGCAATGTCTTGCGATGCGTCGT
>CAZPMD010000014.1:52736-55032 GCA_964587395.1 uncultured Hyphomicrobiales bacterium | reverse complement strand
CGCCTTCCCGCCGGACGGTGTGCGCGTCGATCTCGGCGCGGCACGGGGTGAGATGGAGCAGCTCGTGGTGAGAACCACCGGGGGACGGCCGCCCTTCACCGTGCTGGTCGATGGACGGCCGGCGGGCCGCTTCGGCGCCCAGCGCCAGGCCAATGTCGTGCCCGACGGGCCGGGCTTCACGACCCTCTCGGTGGTGGACGGCGAGGGCCGCAGCGCCTCGGTCACCGTCCGCGTCGAATAGTCAGCGCGGCGCCACCGCGCCCGGCAGCCCGAGAACCCAGCTCCGCGTCATCACCACGAGGGCCTGGGCGATGACCTCGTCGGGCGCCGGCCCGAGCTTTTCCTCCAGCCCCAGCGAGACGATGCCATGGGTGGCGGAGAACAGCGTGCGGGCGAGGCCGGCGCGCACCTCCGGCGTCGATCCCGGCAGGAGTTCGGTCAGCGGCCCCTCGATGTGGCGGAACAGCCTGCCGACGACGCCGAGATACCAGTCGGGCGGCGTGCTGCCATCGGGGATCTGGTGGGCGAAGACGGCGGTCCAGCGGCGGCGCTCGGCGCGGGAGAAACCGTGATAGGCGAGCGCCAGCCGGCGCATGGCGGTCTCCGGATCGGTGCCGGGGCGGACGGTGGCGGCCAGCACCTCGTCGAGGCGCTCCAGCGTGCGGGCATTGACCGCGAAGATGAGTGCGTCGAGATCGGGGAAGACGTTGTAGATGGCGCCGACCGCGCAGCCGGCCGCTTCGGCGAGGGCGCGCGCCTTGAGGGCCGAGAGCCCGCCCGTGGCAATGGCCTGTTCGGCGGCGGCGATCAGGTCGTCGCGCAGCCTGGCGCGCTTTCCGGCCGTGTCCATCGACATCCCGAGGCTCCCGAAGAAAATTTTGAACGACGTTCAAAAAAGACTTGAACAGCGTTCACGAGCTTGCTACATCCGATCCGTGAACGGTGTTCATAGCGAAGGGGTCGCCCATGTTCAAGTCGTTGTTCAGGCTCATGCACGGGCAGCTGCATGTCGGCGCCGGACGTGTCGACGATCGCAGCGCCATGGCGCTGATCGACCATCAGGCGCGGGTCGCCGCCCGGGATCTGGCCCTCGCCCGGCGCGAACTGGTGGCGGCCATCGCCTCGGAGAAGTCGGAGGCACACCGGCTGCGCAACCTCAAGGCGCGCATGGCGACGCTCGACGGCCGCGCCGTCGCGGCGGTGCGCGCCGGCTTTGCCGACATGGCCGAGGAGGCCGCGACCGATATCGCCGCGCTCTCCACCGACTGCATCGTCGGCACCCAGTGCCTGAAGGTGCTGGCCGCCGAGATCGAGCGGCAGAAGCAGCGCGTGGCCGACGCCGAGACGCGCCTCGCCCGCTGCGACCGCGGCAGGCGGCTGGTCAAGGCCGAGCAGGCGGTGAGGGCGCTGAGGGAGCGGACGACGGGTCGGGAGGGGGTCGACGGCCTTGCCCTCGCCGAGGCGGAGGAGACGCTCGCCTGCCTGCGCCGTCGCCAGCTCGACGACCTGTCGCCGCCGCGGCGCGCGGCCTTCGACATCGGGGCGATGCCTCGGCTTCCCGCCGCCTTCGGCAGTGGTCCGTACGGCCGCCGCAGCCCGAGCGCCGCGGAGGTGCTGGTCGGCATCAAGAACCGCGCGATGATGGCGAACCGGGTGGCGTGACCGGGGTCAGCGTCCGGCCAGCAGCTCGCGGATCTTCTCGACCAGCTCGCCGCGCTTGGCGGCGAACTGCCCCGCCATTCGGCATTGTCGGCGATGGTCTTGGCGGCTTCCGCCCCGGCGACGAGATCCTTGATCATGACCTCGCCGGCCTCGCGCTCGTTCGAACCCTGGATGATGACGGCGGGGGCGTTGCGGCGGTCGGCATATTTCATCTGGGCCTTCATGCCGGAGGAGCCGAGATACATCTCGGCGCGGATGCCAGCATTGCGCAGTTCGGAGACCATTTTCTGGTATTCGGCGATCTGGTCGCGGTCCATGACGAGGACGACGACGGGGCCGACGGGCCTGTCGGCGCCGAGCTTGCCGAGGGATTTCAGTGCCGCGGCAAGGCGCGAGACGCCGATGGAGAAGCCGGTGGCCGGCACCTCCTCGCCGCGGAAGCGGGCGACGAGGCCGTCATAGCGTCCGCCGCCGGCGACCGAGCCGAAGCGCACGACCTGGCCGTCGTCATTGGTGACGGGGAAGGTCAGCTCCACCTCGTAGACCGGGCCGGTGTAGTATTCGAGGCCGCGGACGACGGAGGGGTCGATGACGATGCGATCGCCATATCCGGACGCGGCGAACAGCGTCGCCA
>CAZPMD010000014.1:0-52726 GCA_964587395.1 uncultured Hyphomicrobiales bacterium | reverse complement strand
GCCATCTCTGCAAGCTCCACAACACCGGCCTGGCCGCGCTCAGTGCCCGCTGACACGAGGCCGAGCTTGACGAGGGTCGCGCCATTGTCGGCGGCTTTCGCGTCGACGAATGCGAGGACACGGGCGATGGCGTCCTCGTCCAACCCCGCGCCCTTGGTGAAGTCGCCGCTTTCGTCCTTGCGGCCCGCACCCAGCAGCAGCCGCACGCCTTCAGGGCCAAACTTGTCGAGCTTGTCGATGGCGCGCAGGACGGTCAGCCGGCGGACGGCGTTCTCGTCCCCGCCGAGGCCGATGGCTTCCATGACGCCGTCGAGAACCTTGCGGTTGTTGACCCTGACGACATAGTCGCCGCGGGCGATGCCGAGCTTTTCCATGGTGTCGGCGGCCATCATGCAGATCTCGGCGTCGGCCGCGGGCGAGGCGGAGCCCACCGTGTCGGCGTCGAACTGCATGAACTGGCGGAAGCGCCCCGGCCCCGGCTTCTCGTTGCGGAAGACATAGCCCGAGCGATAGCTGCGATAGGGCTTGGGCAGGGCGTCGAAATGTTCGGCGACATAGCGGGCGAGCGGCGCGGTGAGATCGTAGCGCAGGCTCAGCCACTGCTCGTCGTCGTCCTGGAAGGAGAAGACGCCTTCGTTGGGACGGTCCTGGTCGGGCAGGAACTTGCCGAGCGCGTCGGTGAACTCGACGGCGGGCGTCTCCACCGCCTCGAAGCCATAGAGCTCATAGACGCCGCGGATCGTCTCCAGCATGGCGTTGACGCCGGCGATCTCGGCGGCGTCGCGGTCGACGAAGCCGCGCGGCAGGCGGGCGAGGGCCTGGGCCTTCTTCTTCGGGGCATCGGACATGGCGGTCTTCCGGCAGAAACGTGAGGCCGCTTGCTAACGCACCCTCAGGTCGATGTCGACCGCGCCGCGGTCAGCGTCGCGCCGGACATGGGCGAAATAGACCACCTGCACCGGCGTGCGGGTGCCGAAGCGGGCCGTCCAGGCGGAGACGGGGGCGCGCCGGAGGCCGTGGACGAGGCGCACCGGCTCGCCGGCGGTCGCGTTGATGCCGGCGCGCTGGGCGACGCGTGCGCCGTTGACCCAGAGCGCGAGGCGTCCGTCGGCGCCGGCCGACCACTTCTGGTCGAGGAGGATGTCGTGCCAGCGATGGGTGAGCGCGCTGGCCGGCGCCACCAGCATCTCGCCGCCGATCGCAGGGCCTGTGGCCACGAGCCCCGTCTCGCGCCAGACGAAGCCGATGAGCATGCGGTCGCCCTGAACGAGACGCGCCAGCGTCACATCGAGGCCGGGGGTCGCCGTCGTGCCGCGCGGGATGAAGAGCGACAGCGCCGTGAAGGCCTCCGCGCCGGGGGCGAGGCCGGGGCCCGTCTCGAACAGTTCGGCCCGTTCCGTGTCCGCCGGGCAGGGCGCGCCGCACTCGCCCGCCCTCAGCTCGAAACGGGTGGTGATGAGCCCCGGAAGGCGCACGGGATGTGGCTGCGCCACCTCCATCACGGCGTGTGCGCCCCCCGCCGTCTGCCGCGCGAAGCCGGGAAAGTCCTGCGCGGCGGCCGGCGCGACGGCGAGCCAGCCGGCGAGGACCAGTGCCCTGCCTCTCACCGCCTGACCGAGAAGGTGAGGTCGAAGGCCGTCTGCTTGTTGCCGGCGCGGTCGCGCACCGTCGTGCGGACCACGTAGTCGCCGGGCTCGAGGCCGGAGAAGGAATAGGTCATGTAGAGGAAGAACTCGCGGTTCCGGCGGCGGCTGGCGGTGGCGATGGTGTTGAAGGCCTGCTGGGCGACGAGCGACTGGCCGTCGGCGCGGCGTAGATCGAAGTCCAGCACCAGGTCGGTGCGGAAGATGTCGCCGGAGCGGCGCCAGCCCTGTCCCGCCAGTTCGGCATAGACCAGCAGCGGCTGGCCGATCTCGAAGCTGGTGGAATCGCGCGGGTTGAAGACGCCGTAGCCCTGCGGTTCCTCGGCGACGAAGGTGGCGCGCCGGATGGTCAGCGGCATCTTCTCGGAGATGGCGATGGCGGCCTCGTCGAGGGCGTCCAGCGCCTCGACGGAGCGGCCGGCGGCGGCGGCCTCCTGGGCGCGCCGCGTCTCGGCGGAAATGTCGGTCGGCGTCGGGCCCAAGGGGGCGGGGGCCACCCTGTCGGGAGCCTGCTGTGTGGGCGTCACCTGCTGGGTCTGGGCCTGCGCGGCCGGCATCGCCAGAAGGACGGCCAGCACCAGGCAGACCGGGTTCGAAACGGACAGGCGCATGGGCTCGAGGCTCCTCCGGACGAATCGACCCCCAAGATAGCACGCAACAGAAAGCCGCCGAGGCCGCCGATCGTCGCGTCCTCGGCGGGACGCAAGCCTCTGTCATGACGATGGTTCTGGCGTTGCCAGCGGTGTCGGCGCATGGCCGCAATGTGTCCGCAGCGCGGCGCGGGCGTGGCGACGCCCCTTCCGAAACGCCGCGGCGATCGTTATCTCCCCCGTCTATGCCGGGCGGGTCCGGCGTGCTTTGCTCCCCGCCCCAATCGCCTCGCATCCGCATCAGGACCCCTGCATGGCCCGCGACACAGTCGACCTGACGCCCATCGAATCGCGCGACGAACTGGTCGCCTGGATCGAGAAGGGCAGCAAACCGAAGGACCGTTTCCGGGTCGGGACCGAGCACGAGAAGTTCGGCTTCTACCGTCAGGACCATGCGCCGGTTCCCTATGAGGGGCCGCGCGGCATCCGCGCCATCCTCGAGGGCATGGAAGGCCTTCTCGGCTGGGAGCCGATCCTCGACGGCGAGAACATCATCGGGCTCGCCGACGTCACCGGCGGCGGCGCCATTTCGCTGGAGCCGGGCGGCCAGTTCGAGCTCTCCGGCGCGCCGCTGGACACGATCCACCAGACCTGGACGGAGGCGCATGCCCATTTCGCCCAGGTGCGGGAGATTGCCGATCCGCTCGGCATCGGCTTCCTCGGCCTCGGCATGAGCCCGAAATGGTCGCGCGCCGAGACGCCGGTCATGCCGAAGTCGCGCTACCAGATCATGACCCGCTACATGCCGAAGGTCGGTTCGCTCGGCCTCGACATGATGTACCGGACCTCCACGGTGCAGGCGAACCTGGACTTCGCCTCCGAGGCCGACATGGTGAAGAAGCTCCGGGTGTCGCTCGCCTGGCAACCGGTGGCGACCGCCATCTTCGCCAATTCGCCGTTCACCGAAGGCAAGCTCAACGGCTACCTGTCCTTCCGTTCGGCGGTGTGGATGGACACCGACAACGACCGGGCGGGCATGCTGCCCTTCGCCTTCGAGGACGGCATGGGCTTCGAGCGCTATGTCGACTACGCCCTCGACGTGCCGATGTATTTCATCAAGCGCGGCGACACCTATCACGACGTCGCCGGCTCGTCCTTCCGCGACCTCCTCGCCGGCAAGAACCCCGCCGCACCGGGCGAGCGGGCGGTGCTCTCCGACTGGGTGAACCATGTCGGCACGATCTTCCCCGAGGTCCGTCTGAAGCGATACCTCGAAATGCGCGGCGCCGATTCAGGGCCGCTGTCGCGCATCGTGGCGCTGCCGGCCCTCTTCGTCGGCCTGCTCTATGACGACGGCGTGCTCGACGCGGCCTGGGACCTCGTCAAGGACTGGACGGCAGAGGAGCGCCAGAAGCTGCGCGAAGATGTGCCGAAGCTCGGCTTCAAGGCGGAGATCCGCGGGCTCACGGTGGCCGAGCTCGCCCGCGAGATGCTGACCCTCGCCCGCATGGGCCTGCGCCGTCGCGACCGGCTCGACATGAATGGCTGTGACGAGACGCGCTATCTCGATCCGATCCAGGCCATCGTCGACGACGGCCGCACGGCGGCCGAGGCGCTGATCGAGAAGTATCTCGGCCCCTGGCAGGGCCAGATCGACCGGGTGTTCGAGGAGCAGGCCTACTGAGGCGCATGGTGAGTGGGGACTGGGGGCGGCCAGGCCGCTCCGGTTCGTCGCCCCGCATGGGTGAAGTGCGTCCTTCGAGGCTCGGGCCTTGCCCTCGCACCTCAGGATGAGGAGGGTGGAAGCCTGCACCCCGGTCGCGTAATGCGGGCCGGTCGAGCCGCCCGCCTCCCTCATGCCGGGCACCAGCGCACCTCATCCTGGGGTGCGAGCCCCCGGCGATGCGTCAACATCGTCCGGAGGCGAGCCTCGAAGCACGCATTTCACGGATGCGGAGCTGCGGTCTGCCGGGGGCTTCGGACGTCCGCCCGCCCCGTTCGCCCCGTTCACTCCGCCGCCTGGGCGTGTTCCGTCAGGTTGTCTAGGCTGGAGACGACGTGGTCGGCCAAAGCCTCGGCGAGCTGGGACATCTCGTGCGGATTGCGCAGCAGCGCGACGCTGACCGAGGGCAGGGCCGGGAAGCCGTCCGAAGGTTGCAGCACGCGCATTCCCGGGCGAAGCGCCGATTCCGGCAGCACGGAGACGGCCAGTCCGGCCATGACGGCGGCGCCCACGGCCGCGGCGTTCCAGCTCGCATAGAGGATGCGGTAGGCGCGCCCGGCACCTTCCAGCCGCTCGGTGGCGGCCCGGCGCCAGTCGCAGGTCGGCCGGCCGACGGCCAGCGGCACCGGATCGTCGCAGTGCACCGAGGAGCGGGCCGATGAGACCCACAGCAGCTGCTCGCGCCGGAACACCAGCGCCGGGCCCTTCTCGGGCTTGTGGGTGATGATGGCGATGTCGAGCTCGTTCGACTGGATACGCTCCGCCAGCATCGAGGAGGGCTCGCAGATCACCGTCACCTCGGCGCGCGGGTTGGAGCGCGAGAAGCGGGCGAGGATCTCGGGCAGATAGCGGTCGGCATAGTCGTCGGGCACGCCGAGGCGCACGCGGCCGGTCAGTTCGGCGTTGGTGAAGGCCGAGACCGCTTCCATGTTCAGCTTGACGATGCGGCGGGCATAGTCGAGCAGGCGCTCGCCGTCCTCGGTCAGGCGGGAGGCGCGGCCGTCACGCTCGAAGAGCGGCTTGCCGATGCGCTCCTCGAGCCTCTTCATCTGCATGGAGACGGCCGACTGCGTCTTGAAGACGACATCCGCCGCGCGCGTGAAGCTGCCGGTGTCGGCGATGGCCATGAATGTCCGCAACTGGTCGATGTCGAGAAGAATGGCCATCTGCACGCCCCGGGAGTATCACATCATCAATTCTGATGGGCCACATTAAAAACATTCGCTTCAATGATCAATTGCCTTGTGTCATTCTGCCCTCATCGGCACATGCCCCCGAAAACCGGGTGAGAACCCGGCCGCTTGCGACCTCACGGCGCGGCGTCGGGACAGTCGTGCCGACGGCCGCAGCCTTAGAGGAGATCCCCCATGCCGATGTTCGCAGCAACCCTTTCGTCCGCCGTTCTCGCCGCGGTCGCCGTGGTGCGCCGTCAGGTGGCGATCATCCGAAACTGGCACGAGGCGCGCCAGGGCTATGCGGCGCTCTGCGAGATGGACGACCGCACCCTTTCCGACCTCGGCCTGACGCGGAGCGATCTTCGAGACGCCACCGCGGCCGGCTATTTCGGCGACCCCACGGTGGTGGTCGCCGTACGCGCCGCCGAGCGCCAGGGCCGACACGATCGCACGCGCCCTCAGGCAGTGACGGGTCCCTCGCTCGTCCCCGACGTCGCCGCCGCGCTGCCGCGCGTCGTGCCATCCATGTGATCCGGTGAGGTTCGCGGGGCTCGCTTCCCGCTCCCCGCACAGCCTGTCCAGGGAGAGGCCGTCCCCTCGCAACGCTCCCTGGACCCCCTCGAGCCGTCGCGGTGCGCCGCGGCGGCTCTTTTTCATGCCCGCCCCATGCTGACATGCCCTGCGTCCGCCCCCCTAGGCGGCGATGGCAACCGCAGATATGACCGTTGCCGCCATGACCCCCGCAGGATTGCCCGCCGACTGGATCTTCTATGCCGTGGGCGGGACGGCGACCTTTCTCATGGGGCTCGGCAAGGGCGCCTTCGGCGGCGGGCTCGCCATCCTCGGCATTCCGATGCTGGCACTGGTGATGGATCCGATCCAGGCCGCCATCGTCACGGCACTGCTGGTCGCCTTCATGGACATCTTCGCGCTCGGGTCCTTCCCGCGCTCGGCCTGGTCGAAGCCCGATCTCGCCTGGATCCTGCCGGGCTTCCTCGGCGGGCTTCTGGTCGGGTTCCTCGTCTTCGAGCTCGTCGACAGGCGCTGGGTGGCGCTGGTCATCGCGCTGATCACGCTCGCCTATACCGTCCACTATTTCGCCCGGCGCGGGGTGCCGCTCGCGGGCATCCCGGTCTCCCCGGCCCTTGCCAGTGCCGCCGGCGCCGGAGCCGGCTTCACCACCTATGTCGCCCATGCCGGCGGGCCACCGATGGCGATGTATCTGCTGCGCCGCGATCTCACCAAGACCGCCTATGCTGCCACCACCGTGGCGATCTTCACCGTCGGCAACCTCGTCAAGCTGCCCGGCTACATCTATTCGGGCCTCGGCGAGCCCGGCGTCTTCATGAAGGCGCTGGCGCTGTCGCCGGTCGTGCCGGTGGGGGTCCTCGCCGGCCGCTGGCTGCACGATGCCCTGCCGCGCGAGCGCCTCTTCACCCTCTGCTACGTCCTCGTCGGCCTCGCCGGGGCCAAGCTCCTGTTCGACGCCTCGCGCGCCCTGTGGTTTCCATGACCCCCTCGCTCCTCGCCGGCTCCCGCTTCGCGCCCTTCCTGGTGGCCGGCCTCGGCATCCTGCTGCTGTCGATCATGGACGCCATGATCAAGAGCGTGGCGACCGCCCATCCGACGACGCAGATCGTCTTCATGCGCTATGCCTGCGGCCTGCCCTGGGCGCTCGCCTTCTATCTCTGGGCGCGACCGCCGGCGCCCTCGGCGGAAATGGTCCGCGCCCACCTGCTGCGCGGCGTCCTCGTCACCATCACCGCCTTCCTGTTCTTCTTTGCCCTCGCCACCCTGCCGCTGGCGGAGGCGATCACGCTCGCCTTCCTGTCGCCGCTGTTCCTCGCGGTGCTGGCCTCGCTGATCCTCAAGGAGCCGATCCAGAAGCCGGTGCTGATCGCCATCGCCGTCGGCTTCGTCGGCATGGGGGTGATCGTCGCGGGCAAGATCGGCGGTGGCGAGTTCGACCTCGTCCGCGTGCTGGGGATCGCCGCAGCGGCCACCTCGGCGCTCGCCTATGCGGCCAATCTGGTGCTGCTCCGGAAACGCGCGCAGACCGATCCCTTCGGCCTGATCATCCTGTTCCAGAACCTCTTCCCCCTGCTGATCATCGCGCCCTTCGCATGGGTGGTATGGGAGGTGCCGGAGACGCGCTCCTGGATCATGTTCCTCGGCATCGGCGCCTTCGGCCTCGCCGGCCACCTGTGCATGGCCTGGGCCTTCAAGTACGCCAATGCCGGCCCGCTCGGCGTGCTCGAATATACGGCGCTCGTCTGGAGCGCGGGGCTGGGCTACCTCTTCTTCGCCGAGGTGCCGGCCTGGACGACCTGGGCCGGCGCCGGCCTCATCGTCGCCGCCTGCCTCATGGCGATGCGCCGTTAGGGCCCAGCCGGTCGACGGTAGGGCGCTTCGTCGAAAGAGCCGAGTTTCACCGGCAGTGCGCCGGCTATCGCGCCGCCGGCGCCCGCGCCTCGAAGATCATGCAGGTTTCGGTGGCATGGGCGACGAGACGCCCCTTGCCGTCGACGAGCCGGGCTTCCGAGGTGGCGATGCGCGCGCCGGCGTGGATCACCTTGCCCTCGCAGCGCACCCGGCCGGAGTCCGGCATCAGGGCGCGGACGTAGTTCACCTTCATCTCGACCGTGGTGTAGGCCTGCCCGGCCTTGATCAGCGTGTGGACGCAGCAGCCGAGCGAGGAATCGAGGATGGTGGCCGCCCAGCCACCGTGGATCGTGCCGAGCGGGTTGAAGAAGTCGGCCGTGGGCGCGCCTTCGAAGACGGCGCGGCCGGGGTCCACCTCGGTGAGGATGAATCCCATGCTCCGCGCGATGGGCGGCGCGGGATAGCGCCCCGCGAGCATGCCGCGGAGAAAGTCGATACCGTCCTGACCGGTTGCCTCGGCGGCATCGACGACGCCGTAGCGGAGGGCGGGATCGGGGGTGCCATCGGTCATGGTGCACTCGCGCGAGCTATATCGTGTAGTTGCACGATAGCCAGCTCGATCTGCCGGCGTCAACGTGGTCGGCGCGGGATCGTGTCAGCAGCGGCAGGCGGGCCGCGCCCGATCCCTCAGCCTTCGCAGTCCTTGAGCGCGCGGCGGATGGTGCGCAGGCCATCGCGCGTCTCGGTCCAGACCTGAACGCCCACCGCCTCCTCCATCTTCGCGTGCTCCGCCTCCCAGAGCGGAATGGCCGCGACGAGACGTCGCGCGCCCTCGGCCGTCAACGCCGGCCGCACGGCGCGGCCCTGTCCCGACGAGACGCTGACGAGCCCGGCCACCTCCAGCCGCTTCAGGTTGCGCGTCATCGTGGTGCGGTCGAGGGCCAGCGCCTCGGACAGGGCGGTGACCGAATTGGTCTTCGCCATCGCCAGCGCCGCCATGATGTTGAACTGGGTGACCTCAAGCCCGAGCGGCGCCAGCGCACGGTTGTAGGCACGCGTCACGGCATGGGCCGTCATCCGCGTCTGGTAGCAGATGCAGGAGCGTCCGATGCGCGCAAGCGTCGAAGGATCGGGAAGGGTCCCGGTCGCCTGCGCCGCGGGTGCGGACTGGGTTGTCGCCGTCGTCATGATGTCACGATCCGGCGCGAGAAGCCGCGCGTCAAGGTGATGTGGGGGCTGCCCGCCGGATTCACCATGTTTACGGCAGTTCTTGACTCACGGGTGGGCACCGCCTATCTCCACGGGCGGCGTTAGCAGTCATATCAAGTGAGTGCTAACAGCCTCGGCCGACGGGCCGACCGAATTTCCGCGGCCTTTGCGCCGCTCATGCCAGGGACACGAGATCCATGAAGTTCCGTCCGCTGCACGACCGCGTGGTCGTCCGCCGCCTCGAGGGCGAAGAGAAGACCAAGGGTGGCATCATCATCCCCGACACCGCCAAGGAGAAGCCGCAGGAGGGTGAAATCCTCGCTGTGGGTCCGGGTGGCCGCGACGAGGCCGGCAAGCTCGTCCCGCTCGACGTCAAGAAGGGCGACAAGGTGCTGTTCGGCAAGTGGTCCGGCACCGAAGTGAAGATCGACGGTGTCGACCTCCTCATCATGAAGGAGAGCGACATCATGGGCGTGATCGCGAAGTAAGTCGCGAACCGCTCCTCTCCTCCCATTCCATTCATTCCGACAGGAGTAAGCCACAATGGCTGCCAAGGACGTGAAATTCGGCCAGGACGCGCGCGAGAAGATGCTGCGCGGCGTCGACATCCTCGCTGAGGCCGTGAAGGTCACGCTCGGCCCGAAGGGTCGCAACGTCGTCATCGAGAAGAGCTTCGGCGCCCCGCGCATCACCAAGGACGGCGTCACCGTCGCCAAGGAGATCGAGCTCGCCGACAAGTTCGAGAACATGGGCGCCCAGATGGTGCGCGAAGTGGCCTCGAAGACCAATGATCTCGGCGGCGACGGCACCACCACCGCAACCGTGCTCGCCCAGGCGATCGTGAAGGAAGGCGCCAAGTTCGTCGCCGCCGGCATGAACCCGATGGACCTGAAGCGCGGCGTCGACATCGCCGTCCTCGAGGTCGTGAAGGCCCTTGAGAAGTCGGCCAAGAAGGTGAAGTCCTCGGCCGAGGTCGCCCAGGTCGGCACCATCTCCGCCAACGGCGACGCGCTGATCGGCGAGATGATCGCCAATGCGATGCAGAAGGTCGGCAACGAGGGTGTCATCACCGTCGAGGAAGCCAAGTCGCTGGACACCGAGGTGGACATCGTCGAGGGCATGCAGTTCGACCGCGGCTACCTCTCGCCCTACTTCATCACCAATGCCGACAAGATGGTGGCCGACCTCGAGGACGCCTACATCCTCATCCACGAGAAGAAGCTCGCTGGCCTCCAGGCCATGCTGCCGGTTCTCGAGGCCGTCGTGCAGACCGGCAAGCCGCTGATCATCGTGGCCGAGGACGTTGAGGGCGAGGCGCTCGCCACCCTCGTCGTCAACAAGCTGCGTGGCGGCCTGAAGGTTGCCGCCGTGAAGGCTCCGGGCTTCGGCGATCGCCGCAAGGCCATGCTGGAGGACATCGCCATCCTCACCGGCGGCCAGGTCATCTCCGAAGACCTCGGCATCAAGCTGGAGAACGTCACCCTCGCCATGCTCGGCCGCGCCAAGAAGGTGCTGATCGAGAAGGAGAAGACGACGGTCGTCGACGGCGCCGGCAAGAAGAAGGACATCGAGGCCCGTATCGGCCAGATCAAGGCGCAGATCGAGGAGACCACCTCGGACTACGACCGCGAGAAGCTGCAGGAGCGTCTGGCCAAGCTCGCCGGCGGTGTTGCGGTGATCAAGGTCGGCGGCTCGACCGAAGTCGAGGTCAAGGAGAAGAAGGACCGCGTTGACGACGCTCTCAACGCGACCCGCGCGGCCGTGCTCGAGGGCATCGTCCCCGGCGGCGGCATCGCTCTCCTGCGCGCCAAGGCCGCTGTCGCCAAGCTGAAGTCGGAGAACGCCGACGTCCAGGCCGGTATCAACATCGTGCTCAAGGCCATCGAGGCTCCGATCCGCCAGATCGCCGAGAACGCCGGTGTCGAGGGCTCGATCGTCGTCGGCAAGGTGCTCGAGAACAAGTCGGCCACCTTCGGCTTCAACGCCCAGACCGAAGAGTATGTCGACATGTTCGAGGCCGGTATCGTCGACCCGATGAAGGTCGTCCGCACGGCTCTCCAGAACGCCGCTTCGGTCTCCTCGCTGCTCATCACCACGGGTGCGATGATCGCCGAGTCGCCGAAGAAGGACTCCGCTGCTCCGGCCATGCCGGGCGGCGGCGGCATGGGCGGCATGGACTTCTAAGTCCAAGGAAGTCGCCCATCACTTGAAGTGGCACGAGCCGGGCAAGCCCGGCACGTGCGGGCGGCATGGACTTCTAAGTCCAAGGAAGTCGCCCATCACTTGAAGTGGCACGAGCCGGGCAAGCCCGGCACGTGCGGGCGGCATGGACTTTTGATCCTCGCCACCAGGCTGAGCTACGGGAGGGGCGCCGCGAGGCGCCCCTTTTCGTTTCTTGCCGTCGATCACGAAACGTGGTGCGGGTCGGGCAAGCCCGGCGCGCCGTGCGGGACGGTCCTCTCAGCCCAGTCGCCATCTGCCCTTCGCACAGGCAAGGGGTGCTCTCGGGCGCCCCCTTTGTTTTGCATTGGGAGAAAGTGCTGTTCTGCCGCAACACAAGACAGTGACGCCTGCGGCGAAGCTTGCACTTGACCTTTTGACGCAGTGCATCAGTCTCTTCTCCCAGCGACACCAACGAGCCCGTTCATAAGGGCATGAAGTCGCAAGAGGAGACGCCCATGACTGAGACCCCAGCTTCGACACCGCCGAAGTCCGACCGCCGCCGCTTTCTCGCTCTCGCCGGCGCGACCGCCGCAGCGACCGTCGCCGCGCCCAACGTGTCCAACGCCCAGACCGTCTCGCTGCGCTTCCAGTCGACATGGCCGCAGCGCGACATCTTCCATGAGTTCTGCAACGACTACGCCGCCCGCGTGAATGCCATTTCCGGCGGTCGCCTGCGACTCGAGGTGCTGGCCGCCGGCGCCGTCGTTCCCGCCTTCCAGCTCCAGGACGCCGTCCATGCCGGCATTCTCGACGGCGGCCACGGCGTGACCGCCTACTGGTTCGGCAAGAACAAGGCCTATTCGCTGTTCGGCACGCCGCCCGCCTATGGCTGGGACGCCCACAACTTCCTCGGCTGGATGAACTATGGCGGCGGCTACGACCTCTACAACGAGCTCGTGACCCAGATCACGCGCGTGAATGTCGTCGGCTTCCTCACCGGTCCGATGCCCTGCCAGCCGCTCGGCTGGTTCAAGCGCGAGCTGACCCAGGCCAGCGACCTGCGCGGCCTCAAGTACCGCACGGTTGGCCTCGCCGCCGACCTGTTCAACGAGCTGGGCTCGGCCGTCACCATCCTCGCCGGTGGCGAGATCGTCCCCGCGCTCGAGCGCGGCCTCATCGACGGCGCCGAGTTCAACAACCCGACCTCGGATTCGATCCTCGGTTTCCCGGACGTCTCCAAGACCTACATGCTGCAGAGCTATCACCAGTCGGCGGAGGCCTTCGAGGTGATCTTCAACAAGGGCAAGTTCGACGCGATGGGCGCCGAGCAGAAGGCGATCCTGAAGTTCGCCGCCGAGTCCGCCTCCTCCGACATGTACTGGAAGGCTCTCGACCGCTACTCCAAGGACCTCGCCGCCCTGCGCGGCCGCGGCGTCAACATCATCAAGACCCCGGATGCGATCCTCAAGGCGCAGCTCGAGGCCTGGGACAAGGTCGTGGCCCGCCTGTCGGCGGAGAACCCCTTCTTCAAGAAGGTCATCGACAGCCAGCGGGCCTGGGCCCAGCGGACGGTGGGCTACGAGCGGGTCAACACGCCGTCGCGCGAAATGTCCTACACTCACTTCTTCGGCGCCTCCTGATCCGCTGCGAGCGAAGGCGGCGGCACCCCCGCCGCCTTCCTGCCGTCGGCGGCGTCGGCCGTCGCCCCATCCGATACGTGCCTGGAAGTCCCGATGGCGCCCAATCCCTATTTCTTGTCCATGCTGCTCGGCGGCTGGGCGCTTACCTGTGCAGCGATCCTCTGGGTAATGGTCCGCCGTACCGGCAGCGACCGGCTGATGGCGCTGCTCTTCGCCGTCGACGAGGTCTCCACCTTCATCGGCAAGGCGGCGGCCTGGGCCATCGTCGTGCTGACTCTGGCCATCTGCTACGAGGTCTTCGCCCGCTACATCCTGCAGGCCCCGACCATGTGGGCCTTCGATGTCAGCTACATGCTCTACGGGGTGCTGTTCATGCTCGCCGGTCCCTATGCGCTGGCTCGCAACGGCCACGTGCGCGGCGACTTCCTCTACCGGGAATGGCCGCCGGTGACGCAGGCCCGGCTCGATCTCATCCTCTATTTCGTCTTCTTCTTTCCCGGCATCCTGGCGCTCTGCTATGCCGGCTTCACCTTCGCCAACTTCTCCTGGTTCATCTTCGAGCGCTCGGCCAATTCGCCGAACGGGCCCTATGTCTTCCCCTTCAAGTCACTGATCCCGCTGGTCGGCGGGCTGATGGTCATCCAGGGGCTGGCCGAGGTCGTCCGCTGCGTCCTGTGCATCCGCACGGGCGAGTGGCCGCAGCGCCTGCATGACGTGGAGGAGACCGAGAAGATCATCCTGGAGCAGGCCGAGGCGGCCAAGACGAAAGGGGCCGCCTGATGTTCGGCATCACCATCGGCAATCCGGAACTGGGCGTCCTCATGCTCGTCCTGTTCGTCATCTTCATCATGCTCGGCTTTCCCATCGCCTTCACGCTGATGGCCCTGGGCGTCATGTTCGGCTACGCGGCACAGGGCGACATCGTCTTTGCGCTCGTCGTCCAGCGCACCTATTCGGTGATGACCAACGACGTGCTGGTCGCCATCCCGCTGTTCATCTTCATGGGCTACATCATCGAGCGGGCGAACATCCTCGACCGGCTGTTCAACTCGGTGCAGCTCGCCATCGGCGGTCTGCCCGGCTCCCTCGCCGTCACGACCCTCGTCACCTGCACCATCTTCGCCACCGCCACCGGCATCGTCGGCGCCGTGGTCACCCTGATGGGCCTGCTCGCCTTCCCGGCGATGCTGCGCGCTGGCTACGACGAGCGCCTGTCGGCAGGCGTCGTCTGCGCCGGCGGCTGTCTCGGCATCCTCATCCCGCCGAGCGTCATGCTCATTCTCTACGGCGCCACGGCCGGCGTCTCCGTGCCGAAGCTCTATGCTGGCGCCTTCTTTCCCGGCCTGCTGCTCGCCAGCCTCTACATCCTCTACGTCATCGTCCGTTGCATGCTGAACCCGTCGCTGGCGCCAAAGCTGCCCAAGGAGCAGCGCATGCCGCTCGGCTTCGATTTCGACAAGGACAAGATGGCACTGGTGAAGTACGTGGTGATTGTGCTGCTGGCGGTGCCTGTCGCCTACGCCGTCGTCTACGGCATGGAATGGCTGCTGAACATGTTCCGCGTCATGACCACGCCGGCCGGCGTGACGCCACGCGAGATTGACTACACCGTCCCGGACAAGTTGCCCCACGTGATCCTCGGGGCCGGCGCCATCGGCTTCGTGCTGCTGCTGATCCTCGGCAAGGCGGTGTTCAAGGAGCTGGCACGCAGCTTCTTCCCGCTGACGCTGCTCATCCTGTCGGTGCTCGGCGCCATCTTCTTCGGCATCGCGACGCCGACCGAGGCGGCCGCCGTCGGCGCCCTGGGTTCCGTGCTGCTCGCCGCCGCCTACCGCTCGATCAGCTTCGACAAGCTGAAGGAGTCGGTCTTCCTCACCGCCCGCACCTCGGCGATGGTCTGCTGGCTCTTCGTCGGCTCCTTCATCTTCTCGTCGATCTTCGCCATCCTCGGCGGTCACGAGCCGATCAAGGCCTTCGTGGCCATGCTCAACCTGTCGCCGACCATGTTCATGATCCTGGCGCAGGTGATCATCTTCGTGCTGGGCTGGCCGCTGGAATGGACCGAGATCATCGTGATCTTCGTGCCGATCTTCCTGCCCCTGCTGGAGACGTTCAAGATCGACCCGCTGTTCTTCGGCATCCTGATCGCCCTGAACATCCAGACCTCGTTCCTGTCGCCACCCGTGGCCATGGCGCCCTTCTACCTGAAGGGCGTCGCGCCGCCGCACGTCACCATCAACCAGATCTTCTCCGGCGTGATGCCCTTCATCATCATCGTCGTGGCCTGCATGGCGGTGGTCTACGCCTTCCCCGGCATCGCGCTCTGGCTGCCTTCGGTGCTCTACCGCTGATGGCGCTCAGCCGCAGGATGCGCCGCGCACGATGCCACGCTCGTCGAGGCCGAAGGTGAGGCGGTTCGGGCGGAAATCGCGGGTGCAGATGGCGCAGTAGCGCACGATCACGCCGCGCGGGGCGCGGAATCGCGCCTGTACGGTCGCCTGCGGCAGGCCGACGAGCCGGCGCGCTACCGGCAGAACGCGGCGGCAGTGGCGCATGGCGGCCTGGAAGGACGCACTCGAGGCCGGTGCCGAGGCAGCGGCCTGGGCCCAGGCGGCGCCCGCTGCGCCGGAAGCGATCGGGGCCACGAGAACGGCCCCGGCAAGGGCTGCGGACAGGACGGCAAGGCGCATGACGGTCTCCTGATGTCAGGCATGCAGCCTGTCACCCGATCATGGCCTCAAGATGCCGGCTCGCCCGGTTGCGTTGCGCGGGAGGCGGCCTTGCCCTGCTTCTCGTCGGAGACGATGCGCCCGTCGACCAGATGGACGCGACGGTCCATGCGGTCGGCGAGTTCCATCGCGTGGGTGACCGCGATCACCGTGCGGCCATCGCGATCGACGAGATCGCGCAGGATCTGGAACACCTGTTCGGATGACTTCGAGTCGAGGCTTCCGGTCGGCTCGTCGGCGAGGACGACGGGCGGATCGTTGGCGAGCGCGCGGGCGACGGCCACCCTCTGGCGCTGCCCGCCCGACAACTGGTCGGGGCGCTTGGCGAGATGATCCTTCAGGCCGAGCGAGGCCAGCAACCCTTGCGCCCGCTCGCGCATCTGCGCGGGTGTGAGCCTCGCCAGCGCCCGCATCGGCAGCATGACGTTGTCGGTGATGGTGAATTCAGGCAGCAGGAAATGGAACTGGAAGATGAAGCCGAGCGTGGCGAGGCGAACGGCGGCGCGCTCGTCGTCGTCGAAATGGCTGGTGTCCCGGCTCTCGACCAGCACCTCCCCCGAAGTCGGGACATCGAGAAGCCCGAGGAGATAGAGCAGGGACGATTTGCCCGAGCCGGACGGGCCGGTGATGGCGACGAACTCCTTCGCGCCGATAGCGAGGTCGATGTCGGCCACCAGCGTCACCGGCACGATGCCCTGCAGGATGCGCGTCGCCTTGCGCGTCTCGATGATCGGCCCGCTCATGTGGCGCCCCGGATGATCTCGACCGGGTGGACGCGGGCTGCCTTGCGGGCCGGGAAGAAGCCGGCGATGGCCGAGGACGCCAACGCTATGCCGCCGGCGATGACGTAGTGGAGGGGAGCCACGACCAGCGGCAGGTGCGTCGCATCGGTGAAGCCTGTCTTGATCTCGACCGACAACATGATCTGCGTCAGCACGAAGCCGAGGACCGAGCCGGCGAGCGCCCCGGCGAGGCCGATGGCCAGTCCCTCGAGGATGAAGATGCGCCTCACCGTCGCCTGGGTGAGGCCGAGCGACTTCATGATGGCGATGTCGCGGCTCTTCTCGAAGGTGATGGTCGAGATGATGTTGTAGGTGCCGAAGGAGGCGACCAGCAGGATCGCGCCCACCACCGTGTACATGATGATGTTGCGGACGACGAAGGCCGACATCAGGTCCTCGTTCGCCTCCTGCCAGGAGATCGTCTTGAGACCCGTGTCGGCGATGATCCTGTCGGCCACCGCCCTCGCTCCCATGGGGTCGTTCAGGCGGATGCGGATTTCGTTGATGAGGCCGGTCTGCTCGGCCAGCACCTGCGCGGTCTTGATCAGGACATAGGACGCGCCCTCGTCCACCGCGCGCACGCCCGAGCGGAAGATGCCGACCACCTGGCCCGTCATCACCTTGCCGGTACCGGCCGACATGGAGATGTTGGAGCCGATGCGCGCGCCGAGCTTCTCCGCCAGGCGGTCGCCGAGGATGATGGCGTTGGTGGCGCGGAACAGTGCCGGGATCGACCCCTGGCGCATCTGGTTGACGAGCTGGGAGACGCGGGGTTCGCGCTGCGGGTCGATGCCGACGATCGAGGCGGCGACGTCCTTGCCGCCATAGCGCAGGATGCCCTTGGCCTGGACCGAGGGCGTCACCGAACCGGGAACCCAGCTCTCGAGCGCCGCGATGGTGGCGATGGGATTGTTGATGCCGCGCCGGCGGGTGGCCGGCGTCAGGCCGCGGATCTGCGCCGCGTCGAACATCGCTTCCGCCGGCTGGCGCGGCGGCTCGCGGCGCTCGTCGTTGATCGAGACATGCGGCATGGCATTGATCAGGGTGCGGACGAAGTCGTCCTGCGATCCCTGCATCAGCGCCGCCATCATGATGGAGAAGCCCACCCCGATGGCGACGCCGAGGATGGCCACCAGCGTCTGGCGCAGGCGCGCCGCGATATGGGTCCAGGCGATGTCGAGGACGAGCGTCATGGCGCCGCGCGCACCCGTTCGCCGCCGCGCCATGCGGCGCTGGCCGGAACGGCGATGCGGTCGCCCTCGGCGAGCCCCGAGCGCACCTCGGTGAGCCGCGTGCCGCGGATGCCTATCTCGACGGGACGGCGGACAATGCGGCCATTGGCGACGGTGAACACTGCCCCGCCGATGATCGCCTCGTTGGGGGCCAGCAGCACGTCCTTGGCCTCGCGTGTGACGATATTGGCCTCCACCGACATGCCGAAATGCAGCGGCGTGTCGTCGGGCAGGGCGATGCGGATGCGGAAGGTCTTGGTCGCCGTGTCGCCCATGGGCGTGATGTCGCGCACCGTGCCGTCGAGCGGCCGGTCCTTGAAGGTGTCGGTGCGCAGCAGCACCGCCTGGCCGATCTTCACCCGGGGGATGTCCTCCTCGGCGACATCGGCGGTGACCTGCAGGGGACGCGGGTCGCCGACGCGGAACAGAATCTGGCCGACATCGGCGATCTCGCCGACCTCGCCGTCCTGGCGCAGGACGACGCCGGCGCGCGGGGCGAGGATCAGGTAGTTGCCGAGCCGCTCGTTGGTGGCGGCGATCAGGGCGCGGATCTGGGCGAGGTCGGCGGTGGCCTTGTCGAAGGCCTGCTGGGTGGCAACCCCGCGCTGGAGCAACTGACTGACGCGCTCGACCTCGCGCTGGGCGAGCGCTTGCCGGGCCTGTTGCTCGGCGAGATTGGCACGCACCTCGCGGTCGTCGAGGCGGGCGAGAACGTCGCCCTCCTTCACCGTGCGCCCCTCGCAGGCGCAGTGCTCGACGATGCGCTCCCGCGCCATGGAGGCCATCTTGGCCCAGCGCACCGGTTCCACGACGCCGGTCGCATAGACGATCTCGGCGGCTGTGCCGCGACCGACGGCCTGAAGCTGCACCTCCTGGCCGCGGCCGTAGCGCCACCACAGGCCGCCGGCCGCCAGGGCCGCGACGAGCAGCAACACAATCCAGGATCGCAGTTTCATCGCCAGCCTTCCGGAACGGGAACGACGCCGAACTAGCGGAGCTTATACGCCCGCGCGTTGATCGACGTCATGCCGTTTGCGGAAGGTCTGTCAGGCGACGCCCATGTCCTCGCGGATGCGCGCGCGCAGCGCGTCGATCGGCGACAGGCGACCGTTGTCGTTGAGGTGCCAGAAGGTCCAGCCGTTGCAGGCCTGGGCGCCCTGGACGAGGGCGCCGATCTTGTGAATCGAGCCGACCTGGGGACCCGCCATCAGGGCGCCGTCGGCGCGCACCACCGCCTCGTAGCGGCGCCTCTCGTCGGTCAGCACCGTGCCGGGGGCGATCATGCCGCGCTCGATCAGCGAGGCGAAGGCGACGCGCGGCGCCTCGCGGGCCGTGGTGAAGGCGGCAAGCGAGGCCTCCGCCAGCGGCTCCACGGAAAGAATGCGCGCCTCGGCCGCTCCGGCATAGGCAGGATCGCGTTCGATCCCGACGAACCGGCGGCCGAGGCGCTTGGCGACGGCCCCGGTGGTCCCGGAGCCGAAGAAAGGATCGAGGACGACGTCCCCGGGCTTGGAGGATGCCAGCAGCACGCGGGCGATCAGCGCCTCGGGCTTCTGCGTCGGATGGACCTTGCGTCCCTTGCCGTCCTTGAGGCGCTCCTCGCCGGTGCAGAGCGGGATGAACCAGTCCGAACGGACCTGGACATCCTCGTTGCCGGCTTTCAGCGCCTCGTAGTTGAAGGTGTAGCGGGCCTTGGCGTCGCGGGAGGCCCAGATCAGCGTCTCGTGGGCATTGGTGAACCGGCGGCCGCGGAAGTTCGGCATCGGGTTGGCCTTGCGCCAGATGACGTCGTTCAGCACCCAGAAGCCAAGGTCCTGCAGCGCCGTGCCGACGCGGAAGATGTTGTGGTAGGAGCCGATCACCCACAGCGAGCCGTCCGGCTTCAGCACGCGGCGCGCTGCGGTGAGCCAGGCGCGGGTGAAGGCATCGTAGGCGGCAAAGCTCTCGAACTGGTCCCAGTCGTCGGTGACCGCGTCGACGCGGCTGTCGTCGGGGCGGTGCAATTCCCCCTGGAGCTGGAGATTGTAGGGCGGGTCGGCGAAGACCATGTCGACGGAGCCCGCCGGCAGGTCGTTCAGTGCGGCGACGCAGTCGCCGAGGATGATGCGGCCTCCCAGACCCATGCCCAGGTCGGGCACGATCGAAGGCGAACGGACCGCCCGTACGCGGTCACCAGATCGGGCAGTTCCGTTCGACGTCAACAGCATCAGGCGGCACTCGGTACGCAAAACAATCGTGTCGCAACGCCACGCGAGATTGGCCGGGCAGGGTAAAGGGTTGCTTAAGCGCCCGCACAAACTGCAGAATTATTCTGTCACCGAAACGTAAACACGGCGTCCCGCAATCTGAAACTCTGACTGAAACCCTTTGTCGTGTCGGGAGTTGCACCTGCCGTACCGCAGCGGCATGATCGCCGGAATCCAAAGGGTTGGTGCGCCATGCGTTGGGAAGATCTGCGTCGTTCTGAGAACATCGAGGACCGCGGCGGTGGAGGCGGTGGCCGCGTTCCGGGCGGGGCGGCCGGCCTCGGCATCGGCGGCATGATCGTCGTCGGCATCATCTCCTACGTCACCGGCATCAACCCGGCGATCCTCGTGGGCGGCTACGAGGCCGTGACCCGCGGCAGCCAGCGCCAGATCGAGCAGCAGGCTCCCTCGCGGCAGGCTGGCCGTCCGACCGATCAGATGGGCGATTTCGTTGCCGCCGTGCTCGGCTCCACGGAGGATGCCTGGCAAAAGATCTTCCAGGAGGCGGGGCGCCGCTACCAGGTTCCCGGTCTCGTCATGTTCGCCGGCCGCACGCGCTCGGGCTGCGGGGCGGCGCAATCGGAGATGGGGCCCTTCTACTGCCCGAACGACAGCAAGGTCTATCTCGACACCGCCTTCTTCCAGGAACTGGCGACGAAGTTCCGCGGCTGCTCGGGCGGCGATACGGCCTGTCGCTTCGCCTATGCCTATGTCGTCGCCCACGAGGTGGGCCACCACGTGCAGAACCAGATGGGCGTGCTGACCCGCGTGCAGCAGGCCCAGCGCGCCGCGGGCAGCGAGCGCGAGAGCAATGCCCTGCAGGTACGAGTCGAGCTCCAGGCCGACTGCTTCGCCGGCGTCTGGGCCTATCACACCCAGCAGCAGTATCGCTTCATCGACGAATCCGATGTCCGGCAGGCGATGCAGGCTGCCTCCGCCATCGGCGACGACATGCTGCAGCGACGCAGCCAGGGCTATGTGGTGCCCGACAGCTTCACCCACGGCTCCTCGGCCCAGCGCCAGCGCTGGTTCATGACGGGCCTGAGGAGCGGCCAGGTGTCGAGCTGCAACACCTTCCAGGCGCGGGAGCTTTGAGGGGTCGTCATAGCCGCCGAAATGGTCCCCCCATTTCCGCTATCGCCACGATCAGCCGAATGAATTGGTCTCAACTGGTACCCGGCGGCATCATCGTGCGATGAAGCCCTTCGACCTTGCTCTCGCACTGTTGGTGGCGGTCGCCTGGGGACTCGCCTTCGTATTCACGAAAGTGGCGCTGGAGACGCTCTCGCCTGCCCTGCTCCTGGCCGTGCGCTTCGGGGTTGCGGCGATGCCGGCACTGGTGCTGCCCCGACCGACGGTGTCCTGGAGCTTGTTTCTCGCGATTGGCGCGACATGGTTCCTCGGACAGTTCCTGTTCCAGTTCATCGGAATCCGCCTTGGCGTGCCGGCGGGTCTTGCTGCCGTCATCGTTCAGAGCCAGGCGCTGATCACTGTCGCGCTTGCCGTTCCACTGGCGGGCGATCGGCCAGACGGCCGGCAGATGCTGGCGATCGCCGCCGCGAGTCTCGGGCTCATGGTCATAGCCATGAGCGTCGATAGCGCATTCGACTTCGCAGCGCTCACGATCCTTATGATCTCGCCTGTCAGCTTTGCGCTCGGCAATCTCCTGATGCGGCGGGTTGATCGCAGCCACATGGCGGCTCTTGTCGCCTGGCTGAGCCTTGTGCCGCCGCTCCCCGGGCTAGCGCTGGCACTTGCCATCGACGGGCCGCAGGCGCTTGCCGTCCAGATCGCGGCAACGCCGGCCCTCGGCTGGTTCTCTGCGCTCTATCTGGGGCTCGTCGCGACGATGTTGGGCTATTCGCTGTGGGGGAGGCTGCTGCAGGCCTATCCGGCGGCAACCCTTGCGCCATTCCCGTTGATGGTGCCGGTCATCGGTGCGGCGTCCTCGGCTGCGATCCTCGGCGAACGATTCGCACCGTTGCAGCTTGCAGGTATGGCGCTGGTGCTCCTCGGCCTCGCCATTCTGCTGCTGCCTTCGGGCGCGCTTGACCGTCTGATGCGCCTCACCCGTTGAGCGCCTGCCCCGGCCAGCCTTCCGCAGCGATCTTCGAGGCGGCGATCACCGCCTGGGTGCGGCTGTCGACGCCGAGCTTGGTGAGGATGGCGGAGACATGGGCCTTCACCGTCGCCTCGGAGACGGTGAGCTCGTAGGCGATCTGCTTGTTGAGCAGCCCCTCCGACAGCATCATCAGCACGCGCACCTGCTGCGGCGTCAGGCTGGCGAGCCTTGCGGCGAGCTTGGCGCTTTCCGAATCCTGGCTCTTCGACAGGTCGACGTCGGGCGGCACGTAGCTGCCGCCGTCGAGCACCGCCTGCACCGCCTGCCGCATCTCCTCCGTGCCGAGTGTCTTGCGAATGAAACCGGAGGCGCCGAATTCGAAACAGCGGCGGATGACATCCGGATCCTCGGTGGCCGAGACGATGACCACCGGAACGCCGGGATGCTGGGCGCGCAGGTACATGAGGCCGGAAAAGCCTTTCACGCCGGGCATGGCGAGGTCGAGCAGGACGAGGTCGACATCGCCCTCGGCGCCGACGATCTCCGACATCTCGGCGAAGGACCCCGCCTCGGCGATGGACAGATGGCACGACAGGCCGGCGATGGCCTCACGCAAGGCTCCGCGGAACAGCGGGTGGTCATCCGCGATGATGATGCGATAGGTGGGCGATGCGCTGTCCACGCGGTGTCCCTCTGGTTTCCTCATCGTGCGGCATTCTTCCGTGCCGGGCGGACGAATTGTCGCGCCTTGCGTGAGACAAGACAAGGCCGGCCGGACGATACATGCCGAAAGTTGAAGATGAATGGCCAAGCTTCGCCGCGCATCCCGCCTGCATCACCTGTTGGCGGAATGCGGCGGCGGAGTCCGGTTGCGATTGACAGGCCGGCGGCAGGGGTCTCTGTTACCCGAAACCGCCCCCGGGGATGACGGACTTGTTTGACGCGAAGGGTGTTGCATGGCGCAGCGCGGATTGAAGCTTCTGGCTCTGGGCGGCCTGGCGCTGGCCGCCGCTCTGGCATCTGCCGGAGAGGCTTCCGCGGTCATGCGCGGCGAGCCCGCCCGCGACCCCAACGGCACGCGCCGGTCCACCGTGCTGATCGAGACGCCCGAGGGCATCTGCACCGGTGCCATCGTCGGGCCCGACCTCGTCCTGACGGCCGGGCATTGCGTGTCGGCGCGCGGGCGCTATCGCGTGCGCTATCTCGATCGCGGCTTCCGCCGTCATTCCGTCGGCGTTGCGCGCACCGCGGCCCATCCGGGCTTCGACCCGGCCCATGGCTTCGCATCCGACGATGTCGGCCTCATCCAGGTCGCCCGCCCCTTCGGGGCCGATACAGGATCAGCGAGCCTTCCAGCCGGCGGCTGGGGCGTCGGCTGGTTCGGAGGCGCATCCACGGGCGAGGAGATGATCATCGCCGGCTTCGGTTCCACCGAGCGCTCGCGCTCCCGCGACGGCGTGCTGCGCGAGGCGCTGATGCGCACGGCCCAGCCGAGCGTCGTCGGACGCGGCTTCGCGGGTCTCGCCGGCGACGAGAGCCAGCAACGGCCCGGCATGTGCGTCGGCGATTCAGGCGGCCCGGTCTATCGGCGCACCGGCCGGACCTTCACTGTGGTCGGCATCCTCAAGGGCGGCACAACGGATCCGGGCCGCGAATGCACCTCGACGCCGATCTACGTGCCGGTGCGCGACTACGTCTCATGGATCCGCCAGACCGCCGCCGGCTGGAATGCCCCGCTCGGCGGCGCCGTGGAAATGCGCCAGTAGGTCAGGCCCCGACCTGAATCAGGCCGCTGTCGCAAGGCCGCGCTTGACCAGCAGCGCCTCCGGATCGGGCTCGCGGCCGCGGAAGGCGACATAGGCCTCCATCGGATCGCGGCTGTTGCCGGCGGCATAGACGTAGCGGCCGAGCCGCTCGGCGAGCTTCGGATCGAAGGGATCGCCGGTTTCCTCGAAGGCCGAGAAGCCGTCGGCATCGAGTACCTCCGACCACATGTAGCTGTAGTAGCCGGCCGAATAGCCGTCGCCCGAGAAGACATGGGCGAAGTGCGGCGTGCGATGGCGCATGACGAGGCCGTCCGGCATGCCGATGCGCTTCAGTTCCGCGGCCTCGAAGGCGACGGGATCGATGCCGTCGGCCGCGTCAAGGGAGTGGAAGGCGAGGTCGACGAGCGCCGAGGAGACGTACTCCACCGTGGCGAAGCCCTGGTTGAAGGTGCGCGCGGCGATCAGCTTGTCGATCAGCGCCTTCGGCATGGCCTCGCCGGTCTCGGCGTGGATGGCGAACCTCGACAGCACCTCGGGCCGCTCCAGCCAGTGTTCGTAGAGCTGTGAAGGGAATTCGACGAAATCGCGGGCAACGGAGGTGCCCGAGAGCAGCGGGTAGGTGACGTCCGAGAGCAGGCCGTGCAGGCCGTGGCCGAACTCGTGGAACAGCGTGCGGGCATCGTCGAAGGAGAGCAGCGCCGGCTGGCCTTCCGGCGGCCTGGCGAAGTTCATCACGTTGACGATGATCGGACGCACCGGTCCCGACAGGTTCTCCTGGCTGCGGAAGGCGCTCATCCAGGCGCCGGAGCGCTTGGTGGAACGGGCGAAATAGTCGCCGAGGAACAGGCCGACATGCTCGCCGTCGCGCAGCACCTCATAGGCGCGCACATCAGGGTGATAGACGGGGACATCGTCGCGGCGGCGGAAGGTGACGCCGAAGAGCTTCGTCGCCACGTCGAAGGCGGCCTCGATGATGCGGTCGAGCTGGAAGTAGGGCTTCAGCGCGGCCTCGTCGATGGCATAGCGCTTCCGGCGCACCTTCTCGGCGTAATAGCGCCAGTCCCAGGGCTGGATGGTCTCGTTCATTCCCTCCTCGCGGGCCACCGCGGCAAGGTCGTCGCGCTCCTCGCCGGCCCGCACCACGGCACGGCTCCAGACGCGCTCCAGCAGGCCGCGCACCGCTTCCGGCGTCTTGGCCATGGTCTCGTCGAGCTTGAAGGCGGCGAAGGTCGGATAGCCCAGAAGCTTCGCCCGCTCGATCCTGAGCTGAACGGTCTCGGCGACGATGGTGGTGTTGTCGGTCGCCCCGCCCATCTCGCCGCGCTTCACCCAGGCCTTGAAAATCGCTTCACGCAGGTCGCGCCGCGGCGACAGGGTGAGGAAGGGCTCGACCATGGAACGGCCGAGGGTCATGACGTAGCCGTCTCGGCCACGATCCTTGGCCGCTTGGGCGAGCGAGGCCTTGAGGAAGTCCGGCAGTCCCTCCACGTCGGTGGCGGAGAGGTCCATCGTCCAGGTGGATTCATCCTTCAGCACGTTCTGGCCGAAGGCCGTGCCGAGCGTCGAAAGGCGCTCCGTGACAGCTCGCATCCGCTCCTTGGCCGTGTCGTCGAGCGCGGCGCCGCCACGGACGAAGTTCTTGTAGGTCTTCTCCAGCACCCGCATCTGCTCGGTGGTCAGGTTCAGATGGTCGCGGCGGTCATGGAGGGCACGTACCCGCGCGAAGAGCCGCGGGTCGAGGGTGATGGCATTGGAGTGTTGCGTCAGCACCGGCGCCATCTCGCGCTGGATCGCCTGGATCTCCTCCGTCGCGTCGGACGAAGCGAGGTTGAAGAAGACTCCGCAGAGCCGGTCGAGGGCGTGTCCTCCCGTCTCGAGGGCGTCGATGGTGTTGGCGAAGGTGGGCGCGTCCGGATTGGTGGCGATCGCCTCGACCTCGGCGCGATGCTCCGCCAGCGCCCGCTCGAAGGCGGGTCGATAGTCGTCGATGGCGATCTCGGCGAAGGGGGCGATCCCGAACGGCGTGGTCCAGGGGCGGAAGAAGGGATTGTCGGTGCTCTGCGTCATGGGCGCAATGTGGCGGTGCGGCGATGGCGCGGCAAGTCCGGGTTTGTGTCGCCGACCTGCGTTCCGGCCGGCGCGCGCTTCGAAGCAGGGCATGGGACGAAGAAGGTGTCCTGCAAGACGGACGTGCGTCCTTCGAGGCTCGCTTCGCGCGCGCCTCAGGATGAGGGGGGCGGCCTGCATCGATGGTGATGAGGTCGGCTCCATGGCGAGCGTCGAGAGCGCGGCGGCAGCGGGAGATTCCATCCCCGTGCAATCCACCACCCGCCTCATCCCGAGGTGCGAGCCTGAAAGGCGAGCCTCGAAGGACGCACTTGGCTGATGCAGGGCAGCAGCTGTTGCCTCGTCAAGCCGTTCCTGTGGGCCGGTGCGCGGCGTTCACAGGACCGTCGCGCCGAAGTTCCGTGCCGGGTCCATGTCGGAGGTCAGCCTGCCGGTCGGCTCGGCCGCCCAGCCGCCGGTGCGCTTCATCCAGCGCCCCTCTCCCGGTCTGCCGGCGAGGGCGCCCTTCGACACCACCTCGCGTCCGCGCACCAGCACCGTCTCGGGCCAGCCCTTCACCGTGCGTCCGGCAAAGGGCGTGTAGCCCGTGAGGTCGTGCATGAGTTCGTCGGTGATCGTGACCGTCTTCTGCGGGTCCCAGATGGCGATGTCGGCGTCATATCCGGGCGCGATCTGGCCCTTGCCCGGCAAGTTGTAGATGGAGGCGGGCTGCGTTGCCGTCAGGTTGACGAAGGCCTCCAGCCCGCGGCCGGAGAACTCCGGCCGGCCCTGCGACACCATGGCGTCGAACATCAGCGGCAGGCGCACCTCGAGGCCCGGCAGGCCGTTGGCGATGGCCTTGAAATTGGCACTCGGCCCGGCAGAGAGCTTGCCGGTCTCGTCGAAGCGATAGGGCGCGTGATCGGAGGTCACCGTCTGCAGGTCGCCCAGGGCCAGCGCCCGCCAGAGGGCGTCCTGGTCCTCCTTCTCGCGCGGCGGCGGCGAGCACATCCACTTGGCGCCCTCCATGCCGGGCTTGTCGAGGTCGTGCTTCGTCATGAACAGGTATTGCGGGCAGGTCTCGGCGAAGACCTTCAAACCCTGCGCGCGGGCATCGCGCACGACCTGCGCGCCCTCGGCGGTGGAGACATGGAAGATCATGATCGGCTGGTCGATGAGCGCCGACAGCGCGATCAGCCGCGTGAAGGCTTCCGCCTCCGAGCCGCGGGGGTGGCTGATGGCGTGATACTTCGGCGCGACATAGCCCTTTTTCACCAGCCGCTTGCCCATCCATGAGATCATGCCGTGGTTCTCGGCGTGGACGCAGACCAGCGCCCGGTTCTCGCGGGCGGTGAGCAGCACGTCGAGGAGCGGCTCGTCGTCGACCTTGATGAGGTCGTAGGTCATGAAGATCTTCACCGAGGCATGGCCCTCGCCGATGAGTTCGGGCAGGTCCTTGGTGATGGTCTTCTCGTCGGGATTGGCGACGATGAGGTGGAAGGCGTAGTCGATCAGCGCGCCGCGCTCGGCCAGCACGGAATAGTCGTCCACCACCATGCGCAGGTCCTTGCCGCGGTGCTGCGCGGCAAAGGAGATGACCGAGGTGTTGCCGCCGAAGGCCGCCGAGGTCGTGGCGCTCTCGAAGGTGTCGGCATTGAGCAGCCCGCCCGCCGAGACCTGCTCGATATGGGTGTGGGTGTCGATGCCGCCGGGCAGGACCAGCTTGCCGGTCGCGTCGATCTCCTTCGTGCCGGCGCCGAGGCCGATGCCGACAGCCGCGACCTTACCGTCCTTGATGCCGACGTCCGCAGCATAGCTTCCGCTCGCCGACCCCACGGTGCCACCGCGGATCACGACGTCGAAGGGAGTGGCAGGCATGTTGTGCTCCGGCTGGACGAGGACGAGTTCCGGACCGACAATAGACAGACCTTCAGCGGAAGCGGAACCTCATGACGCGCAGACCCCGTATCCTCGTCATCAATCCCAATTCGAACGAGGCCGTGACCGAGGGCCTCCGCCAGGCAGTGAAGCCGTTGACCTATGCCGACGGCCCGGAGATCGTCTGCGAGACGCTGGCCGAGGGGCCCTTCGGCGTCGAGACGCAGGAGCATGTCGAGAGCGTCACCCTGCCGCTGCGACGCAAGGTGGAGGCGACGAACGATGCCGACGCCTTCATCATCGCCTGCTATTCCGATCCCGGTCTCTTCGTCGCCCGCGAGGGTACGAGCCGCCCGGTCTTCGGCATCGCCGAGTGCGGCGTGCTGACAGCGCTTGCCCGCGCCGACCGTTTCGGCGTCATCGCCATCAAGTCGCGCTCCATCCCCCGCCACATCCGTTACCTCCGCCAGATGGGGCTGATGGAACGCCTCGCCGGCGAGCGACCGCTGGAAATGTCGGTGGCCGAGACCGCCTCCGGCGACGGCACGCTCGCCCGCATGATCACCATCGGCCGCGAGCTGAAGGACCTCGACGGCGCCGGCGCCATCGTCATGGGCTGCGCCGGCATGGCCCGGCACCGGAAGCCACTCGAGGACGCGCTGGGCATCCCGGTGATCGACCCGACCCAGGCGGCGGTGACCATGGCCATCGGCACGATTGCTGTGAGTTGATCGCCCCTGATCGTCGCGATGGTGGGGCGCTATTGACGGCGGACTCCGGACCCATGAGTCTGCCGCCATGCTGACCTACATCATCCGGCGCCTCCTGCTCATGATCCCGACGATCCTCGGGATCATGCTGATCTCCTTCCTCGTGGTGCAGTTCGCGCCCGGCGGGCCAGTCGAGCGCGTCATCGCCCAGCTCACCGGCAACGACGTCTCAGCGACCCAGCGCGTCTCCGGAGGCGGCGCGGATGCGGCGCAGGCCAGTGCGGCGGAGGCCGCCAACAGCAGCTATCGCGGTGCCCAGGGGCTCGATCCGCAGTTCATCGCGCAGCTCGAGAAGCAGTTCGGCTTCGACAAGCCGGCCTATGAGCGTTTCCTGCTGATGATCTGGAACTATGCCCGCTTTGATTTCGGCAAGAGCTATTTCCGCGACGTCTCGGTGCTCCAGCTCATCGGCGAGAAGCTGCCGGTGTCGATCTCGCTGGGGCTCTGGCTGACGCTCCTGACCTACATCGTCTCCATCCCGCTCGGCATCCGCAAGGCGATGCAGGACGGCTCGCGCTTCGACGTCTGGACCTCGGCGGTGATCGTGGTCGGCTATGCGATCCCGGGCTTCCTGTTCGCGATCCTCCTGATCGTGCTGTTCGCGGGGGGATCGTTCCTCGACTGGTTCCCGCTGCGCGGCCTGTGGTCCGACAACTGGGCCGAGCTCTCGTTCGGCCAGAAGATCCTCGACTATCTCTGGCACCTCACCCTGCCGCTCACCGCCATGGCGCTCGGCGCCTTCGCCACCATCACGCTGCTGACCAAGAACTCGTTCCTCGACGAGATCCGCAAGCAGTACGTGATGACGGCCCGCGCCAAGGGGCTCGACGAGACCCAGGTGCTCTACGGCCACGTCTTCCGCAACGCCATGCTGATCGTCATCGCCGGCTTTCCCGGCGCTTTCGTGCACGCCTTCTTCACGGGATCGCTGCTGATCGAGACGATCTTCTCGCTCGACGGGCTCGGCCTGCTCGGCTTCGAGAGCGTGCTGAACCGCGACTATCCCGTCGTCTTCGCCACGCTCTTCATCTTCTCCCTCGTCGGCCTCGTCGTGAACCTCATCTCCGACCTCATGTACACCTGGGTCGATCCGCGCATCGACTTCGAGGCGCGGGAGGTCTGAGATGAGCGCCGCCATCCTGCGCGAGGCCGCCGTTGACCCGCCGCGCCCGTTCCTGTCGCCGCTCAACCAGCGCCGCCTCGCCAATTTCCGCGCCAACCGGCGCGGCGTCTGGAGCCTGCGGCTGTTCATGCTGCTCTTCGCGGTGACGCTCTTCGCCGAACTCATCGCCAACGACCGCCCGCTGTTCATCCGTCTCGAGGGGCAGAATTTCTTCCCGGCCCTCGTCAACTACTCCGAGAGGCAACTGGGCGGCGAGTTCGAGACCCCCGCCGACTTCAAGGACCCCTTCCTGCTCGACCATTTCGACGAGAAGCGCGCTTTCATCGTCTGGCCGCTGGTCCGTCACAGCTATGCGTCCACGGTCAAGGACCCTGTGACGCCCTTCCCCTCGGCGCCGACCTGGGCGCAGCGGGAGAGGCTGCCGGACTGCGTCGAGGCGCAGGCCAAGCCCCGCGGCGAGCGGCCGCAAGGGTCGAGCTACTGCCAGCTCGGCAACTGGAACTGGCTCGGCACCGACGACCAGGGCCGCGACGTGCTCGCCCGCGTCATCTACGGCTTCCGCATCTCCGTGCTGTTCGGCCTGACCCTGACCGTCATCTCATCGGTGGTCGGCATCGCCGCCGGCGCCGTGCAGGGCTATTCCGGCGGCAAGACCGACCTCCTGTTCCAGCGCTTCATCGAGATCTGGACGGCCATCCCCTCGCTCTACCTGCTGCTGATCATCTCGTCGGTGCTGGCGCCGAGCTTCTTCGTGCTCCTCGGCATCCTGCTGCTCTTCTCCTGGGTGACACTGGTCAATGTGGTGCGCGCGGAGTTCCTGCGCGCCCGCAACTTCGAGTATGTGAACGCGGCCCGGGCGCTGGGCGTCGCCTCCTCCACCATCATGGTCCGCCACCTTCTCCCCAATGCCATGGTGGCGACCATCACCTTCATGCCCTTCGTGCTGTCGGGCAGCGTCATGACGCTGACGGCGCTCGACTTCCTCGGCTTCGGCCTGCCGGTGGGATCGCCCTCCCTCGGCGAATTGCTGCAGCAGGGCAAGTCGAACCTGCAGGCGCCCTGGCTGGCGCTCACCGGCTTCTGCACGGTGGCGGTGATGCTCTCCCTGCTCATCTTCGTCGGCGAGGCGGTGCGCGACGCCTTCGACCCGCGAAAGACCTTCGCGTGAGGCTGTGGTAGGCTTGCGCCATGAACGAGATCGTCAAGCCGCACTATCCGGTGGAGCGGTTGCCGGAGGACATCCGCAAGGAACTCGGCGACGTTCGTCACGTCACGCTCCGCATCGAGGCGGAGCCATCGACGGCGCGCGAAACGCGGGCCGACATGCGTGCACGGATCGCGGCCCAGCCCGGGTTCAAGCCCTACGACAGCACCCAGGAGGTCGTCGACATGGTGCGGTGGATCCGCGATGCGGAGGGAGATCCCCCGGCACGGTGGCGTCGCTGATGGGGCGTCGGTTCTATTGCGACGCCAACATCTTCATCATGGCGATCGAGGGTCGTGCCGAGGGTGTCGGCGCCGCCGGTGACCTGATCGACGCCGCGATGGACGAGCGCTGCACGGCGGTCACCAGCATGTTGACCCTGAGCGAGACCCTGGTCGTGCCGCTGCGCTTCGGCCAGGAAGCAACGGTCCAGAGCTATAGCAGTCTCCTTGGCGGCGGCTTCGCAGGTATCCAGGTCAGGACCGTCGACGCAGAGGCGCTCGAGGCGGCGGCCCGCCTTCGCGCCAGGCATCCCCGCCTCAGGCTGCCGGATGCCGTTCATCTCGCCACAGCGCAACTGGCGGATGTCGGCTGGTTCGTCACCAACGACACGCGGCTCCCGGCCGTGGCAGGACTGCGGATCGTGACGCCCTTCGACGACATGCTTGCCGACGCCATTGCACGGCTGTCCGGATCCCCATGACCGTAGACAAGCCCCTCCTCTCCGTCCAGGATCTCTCCGTCGCCTTCCGCCAGGGTGGCCGCGAGTCCCTCGCCGTCGACCGCATCTCTTTCGAGGTGAAGCGTGGCGAGACGGTCGCCATCGTCGGCGAATCCGGCTCGGGCAAGTCCGTCTCAGCCCTGTCGGTGATGAAGCTGCTGCCTTATCCGGCGGCCTCACATCCCTCCGGGCGCATCCTGTTCAAGGGAGAGGACCTGCTGGCCGCCGACGATGCGGCCATGCGGCGGGTGCGCGGCAATGCCATCACCATCATCTTCCAGGAGCCCATGACCTCGCTGAATCCGCTGCACACGATCGGGCAGCAGGTGGCCGAGACGCTGGTCCTGCACAGGGGCCTGTCGGTCGAAGCCGCGCGCACGAGAGCCATCGCGCTGCTCGAGAAGGTCGGCATCCCCGACCCGGCCGGCCGACTCGACGCCTATCCACACCAGCTCTCCGGCGGCCAGCGCCAGCGCGTCATGATCGCCATGGCCCTGGCGAACGAACCCGACCTTCTCATCGCCGACGAACCGACGACCGCGCTCGACGTGACGGTGCAGGCGCAGATCCTCGCCCTGCTGAAGGATCTGCAGCGCGAACTCGGCATGGCGATCCTGTTCATCACCCACGACCTCGGCATCGTCCGTCGCTTCGCTGACCGGGTCTGCGTCATGCGGCACGGCAGGATCGTCGAACAGGGTGCCGTCGCGGAGCTCTTCGAGCGGCCGCAGGATCCCTATACGATCGAACTCATGGCGGCCGAGCCGCGCAGGGAGACGCGCGCCGCCGACGAGGGGGCGCCCGTCATCATGGCGACCGCCGACCTCAAGGTCTGGTTTCCGGTGAGGCGCGGCCTGCTCCGCCGCACGGTCGGGCACATCAAGGCGGTGGACGGCGTTTCCGTCCAGGTCCGCGAGGGCCACACGCTCGGCATCGTCGGCGAATCCGGCTCGGGCAAGACGACGCTGGGCCTTGCCGTGCTGCGCCTCATCGCATCGGAGGGATCGATCGTCTTCATGGGCCGGCCGATCCAGGGCCTCGGCTTCAAGGCGATGCGGCCCAACCGGCGCTTCATGCAGGTGGTCTTCCAGGATCCCTACGGCTCGCTGTCGCCGCGCATGTCGGTCGCCGAGATCGTCGCCGAGGGGCTCGCCATCCACCATGGGCGCCTGACCGCGCAGGAACGCGATGCCCGCGTCGTCGCGGCGCTGAAGGATGTGGGCATCGACCCCGAGACGCGCCACCGCTATCCGCACGAGTTCTCCGGGGGGCAGCGCCAGCGCATCGCCATCGCCCGCGCCATGGTTCTGGAACCGAGCTTCGTCCTCCTCGACGAGCCGACCTCGGCCCTCGACCGGATCGTGCAGGCGCAGATCGTCGACCTGCTGCGCGACCTGCAGGCGAAGCGGAACCTGACCTATCTCTTCATCTCCCACGACCTGAAGGTGGTCTCGGCGCTCGCCGACGACATCATCGTCATGAAGGGCGGCAAGGTCGTGGAGCAGGGTCCCGCCGAACGCGTTTTCAGGGCGCCCGAGAACGACTACACACGGGCTCTCTTCGCCGCCGCCTTCGACCTGGCGGCGACCACCAACGAAAGACCTGCGACGTGAACACCCTGCTTCTCGGTATCGGCGCCTGGGACCCGGAGCCCTGGCGCGAGCGCTTCCAGAAGGCACTGCCGGGATGGCAGGTCGTGCTGCCCGGCGAGATCTTCGACCGCCGCGCCGTGCGCTATGCCGCCGCCTGGAAGCAGCCGGAGGGCACTTTCGCCGACCTGCCGCTGCTCGAAGCCATTTTCTCGCTCGGTGCCGGCGTCGACCATCTCTTCAAGGACCGCCGCCTTCCCGAGGGCGTCCCCGTGGTGCGCGTCGTCGATCCCGACCTCACCACCCGCATGTCCGAATATGTCGTCATGCACTGCCTGATGGCCCTGCGACGGGTGCGCGTCTATGACGGCTTCCAGCGCGAGCGGAAGTGGATCGACCTGCGCGATCAGCCGCAGGCGAGCGACATCCGCGTCGGCCTGCTCGGCATGGGCGTGCTCGGCCAGGATGCGGCCGCCAAGCTGAGAATGATGGGCTTCCGGGTCTCGGGCTGGAGCCGTCGCCCCAAGGCCGTCGAGGGCGTCACCATGCATGACGGCGCAGAGGGCCTGACCGGGCTCGTCGCCTCCTCCGACATCCTCGTCGCGATGATGCCCCTGACCCCCGACACGGCGGGCATCCTCAATGCGAAGCTGTTCGCCGGCCTGCCGAAGGCCGAGTCCATCGGCGGCCCGGTGCTGATCAATGTCGGCCGCGGCGGTTTGCAGAACGAGGCGGATATTCTGGCGGCCCTGGAAACCGGCAAGCTGGGAACCGCGATCCTCGATGTGTTCCAGACCGAGCCGCTGCCCGAGGACAGCCCGCTCTGGTCGCATCCGAACGTCACGGTGACGCCCCACAACTCGGCGATCTCCTCGCCACCGGCCATCGCCGCCTATGTCGCCAGGCAGATCGAGGCGCACATGGCCGGCGAGCCCTTGGTCAACATCGTCGACCCCCGGCACGGGTACTAGGCAGCACTGCGGGCAATCTTCCGTAAGGGAAGCTAACTGCCGGTCACATCACGTAAATTTTGACCGGCAGGCGATCCGCTTAGCGCTTCGTTTACGCTGAGCGGCAATGGTGCTCTCGCACCTGCGAAGTCGCCCAGGAGAATACCCGTGCTGAACCGTCTGACCGTCAGCAGCCTTCTCAAGGCTGTCGTGGCCGTGCTTGCCCTTGCACTCGTCGCGCAGCTCTCGATGGGCGCCTGGGCCTCCTGGGTCCAGTACCAGAAGTCCATCCGCATCGCCGCCGTGGTCGATGCCACGACACACATGTTCACCGCGCTGCACAACCTGCGCGTCGACCGGTCCAATTCCCGCCGCGCACTGATCCTCGACGAGGTGCATCCCACCGTGCCCCGCACCATCGCGCCGCACCGCGAGGCGGAGATGCCGGCGCTGCGTGCAGCACTCGCGACCCTGCGTGCCATCGACTATCCGGGTGCGCAGGCCGCGGCCTCGCAGCTCGACCAGACGATCCGGCGGCTCGATGACCTCCAGGGCGAAACGGCCCGCGCCATGGCCCAGCCGAAGGCGCAGCGCCGCGCCGGCATCGCCGACGACTATTTCAAGGCGACGGACGACGCCATCACCCTGCTCGATCGTCTGTCGACCGATCTGACGAAGCTGGTGAAGCTCGACGACGCTTTCATCGACCAGCTCATGGAGATCAAGCAGAACGCCTGGGTCACCCGCCAGGCGGCCGGCGACGTGTCCGTCTTCATCTCCAACCCGCTGGCCGGCATGCCGCTGCCGGAGAACCCGCTGGTCGGCTACACTACCCTCACCACGCGCATGGAAACCTCCTGGGCAGCGGTGGAACTGCTGGCCGCGAGCCTGCGCCTTCCCCCCGCCTTCGCGGAGGCGATGCAGAAGGCCCGCACCGGCTTCCTCGATCCGGAGTTCGCCAAGGTCCGGATGAACACCCTGACGGCGCTGATCAACAAGCAGCCCACGGGCTTCACCGCCAGCCAGTGGTCGCCGATGTCGGTGGCCAAGCTCGCCACCATCCTGAATGTCGCCGACGCCGCCCTCGCGACGGCACGTGAGCATGCCGCGGCAACGCAGGCTTCGACCTTCCGGACGCTTTCGGCCCAGCTCGTCGTACTGGCCCTTGCCCTCGTCTTCGCCATCGGCGCCATGGTTCTCGTGTCGCGTCGGGTCATCGGTCCGCTGACCGAGATCAAGGACGGCATGTTGCGCCTCGCCTCGGGCGACACCACCGTCGAGAGCCGCTTCGCCAGCCGCCAGGATGAGATCGGTGTGCTCGCCGGTGCCATGCAGACCTTCAAGGACAACATGATCGAGGCCGAGCGCCTGAGGTCGGAGCGCAGCGAGAACGAGGCGCGCGCCGCCGAGACCCGCCGCGCCGACATGCTGCGTCTCGCCGACGCCTTCCAGGCGACCGTCGGCGGTATCGTCGAGACGGTGTCGCGGGCCTCGTCGGAACTGGAGTCGGCGGCCACCAGCCTGTCGAAGACGGCAGCCAATACGCAGTCGCTGGCCACCGTCGTCGCCTCGGCGTCGGACGAGGCCTCGGCCAACGTGCAGTCGGTCGCCGGCGCGGCCGAGGAGATGGCGAGCTCGGTCAGCGAGATCGGTCGCCAGGTCGAAGAGTCGAGCCGCATGTCGGCCGAAGCGGTGAAGCAGGCCGAGAAGGCGGACCAGCGGATCTCCCAGCTGCTCACCGCCGCCGGTCGCATCGGCGACGTCGTCAAGCTGATCACCGCGATCGCCGAGCAGACCAACCTGCTGGCGCTCAACGCGACGATCGAGGCGGCGCGCGCCGGCGAGGCCGGCAAGGGCTTCGCGGTCGTGGCGTCCGAGGTGAAGCAGCTCGCCACCCAGACCGCCAAGGCCACCGAGGAGATTGGCGCACAGATCGCCATGATGCAGTCCGCGACGCAGGAGTCCGTCTCGGCGATCAAGGAGATCGGCTCCACCATCGACACGCTCGCCGGAATCGCTTCGGCCATCGCCGCGGCGGTCGAGGAGCAGGGCGCGGCCACGCAGGAGATCTCGCGCAACGTCCAGGAAGCGGCGCAGGGCACCGCCGAGGTCGCCGGCAATATCGCCAGCGTCAACAGTGGCGCCGCGGCGACCGGTTCGGCCTCGGCTCAGGTCCTGTCCTCGGCCCAGGCCCTGTCGCAGGAAAGCGACCTGCTCCAGCGCGAGGTGGCGAAGTTCATCGCGACGGTGAAGGCCGCCTGACCTCCAACTCACGCAGGCTTGATTGTCCCGGCGACGGCCGCTCCATGATGGTGCGGCCGTTCGCATTTCGGAGACACCGCATGTTGCTGACCCGCCGCCTTCTGCTGATGGCGGGCCTCGCGGCCCTGCCGGGCCCGCTCGCTGCCCAGGAGGGCTGGTATCCGCTCAAGGACGGCGCGGGGCGCGACATCCAGAACTTCCGCGTGCCCGTCGAGCTGCAGGGCGAGATCATGGCGCTCGACAATGCCGTCACGCTCGGCTCGGCAGATGCCGACATCACGCTGATCGAGATCTATGATTCCAATTGCAGCTTCTGCCGCAGGGCGGCGAACGACGTGAAGGCCATGACCGCGGCCGACACGGACCTCGCCGTCAGCCTCATCAACGCGCCGAGCCTTGGTCTGCCCTCGGTGCAGGCGGCGCGGGTGGAATATGCGGTGAAGAAGCTCGGCGGAGAGGCGAAGGCGCGCGAGTTCCACGCCCGCTCCATGGCGGCGCGCGGCGTCTTCGACGGCATCCGCGCGCTGGAGATGGCGAGCGATCTCGGACTTGATCGCGAGGCGGTCGAGGATGTCGCGGACCGTCCGGAAACCGGGCAGGTGATCGTCCAGGCCGTGCGGCTCGCCAATGCGACGAACCTCGCCGCGACACCGTCCTGGCTCATCGCCGGCACCGCCATCATCGGCTGGCCGGGACGGGCGGTGATGGAGCGCATCATCGCGGCGGTGCGCGACTGCGACAAGCCGGTCTGCACCTAGGGCGTCAGTCGCCGGACGCTGGTGACCTCGCCATAGGACTTGTCGCGGATGCGGGCAATGGCGCCGGACAGCGGCTCCCTCACCACCATCATGTGGTGGCCATTGGGGTGAAGCAGCGCGTCGGGACCCGAGACGATCCCGACATGGCCCTTCCAGAAGACGAGGTCACCGCGCCGGAGGCCTGCGATGTCGCCATCGAAGGCGACAGGCTCTCCGATGGCCTTCTCCTGCATGTCGGTGTCGCGCGGTACGGCGACGCCGCAGGCCTCAAGAGCCGTCTGGACGAGCCCCGAGCAGTCGATGCCGAAGCTGGTGCGCCCGGCCCAGAGATAGGGAGTGTCGAGATAGGTTTCCGCCACCGCGACGAAGTCCGCCTCGTACTGATCGACGGGCACGAGATGGGCGGCAATCAGATGGGCCCCCGTGTCGGTGACGGCGAAGCTGTCGGTGAATCGCTCGACGGTGACGCGGCTGTTGCGATGGACGATCCAGGTGGGCGGCAGCTTGATGCTCGGACCCGGATAGGCATGGGTGCGGATGGTGGCGACGCGGTGGGTGGATGGCGCGCGCCGCGGCCGGAAGGCCCCGGCGATGGCATAGCCGACATAGCCGTCGCGGTCCGACTGGACATAGGCGAAGCCGCCGTCCTCGTCGTAGACGGTCACCTCCTCGCCGAGGATGAACTCGCTGTCGCGGGCAGCATTCATCAGCCGCGACGGGGCGAGCGGCGCCACGGGGAACTCGACGCGCATCGGCCGGCCCTCGACATAGCGGGCGGCCTCGACCTGGCCCTTCAGACGGGCGGCGGCGAGATCGGCGCGGGCGGGGGTGAGGCGGCGATCGAAGCCGGGCGGAAGCGTGAAGGTCATGGGTGAAGCTGTACCACGGGGCGGTTAATGGCTCACGGGGGGAGCAGCCCGGCGTGCTGGCTGACGAGGTCGCCCAGCCGCTCGACCGCCAGGGCTCCCTTGACGGTCCGCTGGATGACCACGTCGCGCCGGTCGTTCTCGTCGCGGCGGCGGGTGACGAGGTCGAGCTTGCCCATGCTGTCCAGCGCGCGGGTGATGACCGGCTTGGTGACGCCGAGCTTGCGGGCGAGGTCGCGCACATGATGCGGTGGCGGTTCGAGATAGATGGTCAGCAGGATCGCGAGCTGGCGGGACGAGAGGTCGGGCTCGCCGTCGCGGACGAGCGCCAGCGACACGTCGTGCATCAGCTTCATCGCCTGGGCGGGGCGCAACACGACGGCCATGGACGGTACGCAATCCTGGACGGGGCGGAAACTCGTTTCGGAGCCGTATTAAACGGCCTTCCTACGGCCTGTGCAAGCCGGCTGCGGCGTGGCATGAGGCGAGGGTTAACCCGGAGGACCGCGTGGTCGCCGCTGCCGCCGCCCTGACGACCATGGCGATCGCCGCCTTCACCGCCGCCACCCTGCTTCCCGGCGGGTCGGAGGCGGTGTTTCTTGCGTTGCTGGCCACCCGTCCCGCCGAGCCATGGATGCTGTTCGCCGTTGCGGCCATCGCCAACACCGCCGGCGGCATGACGAGCTGGTGGATCGGCACGCAGATCGCCCGCGGCGCCGACAGCGAGAGCGGACATCGGTGGATGCGCCGCTTTCGCCTGCCGCCGGAGAGCTTCGCGCGGGCGACGCGACTGTTCACCCGCTACGGCTGGGCGACCCTCCTCCTGTGCTGGATGCCGGTCATCGGTGATCCGATCACCCTGGTCGCCGGCATGGCGCGCTATCCGGCGCTGCCGACAGCCCTCATCACCGGTGTGGCGCGGACAACCCGCTACGCGGTCATCTGGGCGGCGGCAGCCGGCCTCGTGGCCTGGTGGGGCTGAGCAGGGAGCGCCCAGGCCCGCCATTTCGGGCCCTGTACCTCGGTCTGGAAATCGACTAATCACGGCGCGTTCCCCGCGATCTCGAGAGGGCCCCGCAGATGCAGACCTACGACCGCCTCGTCACCGTCTTCGGTGGCTCGGGATTCGTCGGACGGCACGTGGTAAGGGCGCTCGCGCGCCGGGGCTTCCGTGTCCGCGTGGCGGTGCGCCGCCCCGATCTCGCCGGCCATCTGCAGCCGCTTGGCGCTGTCGGGCAGATTCATGCCGTGCAGGCCAATCTGCGCTATCCCGATTCGGTGAAGCAGGCGGTTGCCGGCGCGGAGATCGTCATCAACTGCGTCGGCATCCTCTACGAGACCGGCCGCCAGAAGTTCGATTCGGTGCAGGCGCGCGGTGCCGGAGCCGTCGCGAAGGCTGCCGCCGAGGCCGGTGCCCGCCTCATCGGCGCCGATGCGGCCAGCCCGGCGCTCTATGCGCAGACCAAGGCGGCTGGCGAGGCGGCGGTGCTGAACGAAACTCCGGACGCGGTCATCCTTCGCCCCTCCATCGTCTTCGGCCCGGAGGACGACTTCTTCAACCGCTTCGCCGGCCTCGCCCAGATGTCGCCGGCCCTGCCGCTCATCGGCGGCGGCGAGACGAAGTTCCAGCCGGTATTCGTCGGCGACGTTGCCCAGGCGGTGATGGCCGCCGTCGACGGCCGGACGAAGCCCGGCGCCGCCTATGAGCTCGGTGGTCCGTCGGTGAAGAGCTTCCGCGACCTGATGGAGTTCGTGCTGGAGACGACCGGCCGCAAGCGGCTGCTCGTGCCGCTGCCCTTCGGGCTCGCCCGCCTGCAGGCGAAGGTGCTGCAACTGCTGCCGAAGCCTATGCTCACCGTCGACCAGGTCGAGCTGCTGCGCTCCGACAATGTCGTCAGCGAGGCTGCGAAGGCCGAGCGTCGAACGCTCGAGGGTCTCGGGATTCACCCGCAGTCGGTCGAGGCGGTGGTGCCGACCTATCTCTGGCGCTTCCGCAAGCAGGGCCAGTTCGCCGAGCAGATGCGCTGAGGATCCTCAGCGGATCAGGTAGAGCCCGGCCAGTCCCGCCATCCCGACCACGATCCGCCAGACGGCGAAGAGCGTGAAGCCGTGCCGGCTGACATAGTCGAGCAGGAAGCGGACGACGAAGAGCCCGGAGATGAAGGCGGCGACGAAGCCGACGGCGATGGTGCTGACGTCGGAGAAGTCCAGCAGCTTGTGGTTCTTGTAGAGGTCGTAGGCGAAGGCGCCCGCCATGGTCGGCATGGCGAGGAAGAAGGAGAATTCCGCCGCTGCCCGTTTCGTGGTGCCCATGAGCAGGGCGCCGACGATGGTGGCGCCGGACCGCGACACGCCGGGAAAGAGGGCGGCGCACTGGCAGATGCCGATCTTCAGGGCCAGCCAGGGCGAGAAGCGGAAGGCGTTGTCCTCCTTGGCCTCGAGCTTCAGGCGGTCGACCACCAGCAGCACGATGCCGCCGAGGATGAGGGCGACGCAGACGAGGTCGGGGCGCTCGAACAGCGCCTTGATCCGGCTGTGCAGCAGGGCTCCCAGCAGCGCCGCCGGCAGGAAGGCGATAAGGACCGAGGCGACGAATCGACGGGCCCAGGCATCGGTCGGCAGGCAGAGCATCACGCCGAGAAGGCGGGTGAAGTAGACCAGCATGATGGCGAGGATGGCGCCGAGCTGGATCAGCACCTCGAAGGTCTTGCCCGTCGACTGGAAGCCGAGGAAATGGCCGATCAGGATGAGGTGGCCGGTCGAGGAAACCGGGATGAACTCGGTGCCGCCCTCGATGATGCCGAGGACCAGCGCCTTGCCGAGATTGACGATGTCCATGGCGACCCCGAGCGCGCGACCGGCCCCGGTCGGCCGGCATCGGCCCACTTAAGCGCGCCGGGGTTCACGTTTGGTTAAGCATGACGATCGGTGAAGGCCGCCCGGCAAATCGCGCGGTTGTCTCGCACGTGGGAGGGCGCTATGCACCCGGCCTCCCGCCCCAGGGTCATGGAAAAACCATATCGGGCCCCACCATGGCCGCCCGTTCAGGTTCGGAGCGCATGGAACTCGTCCTCCATCATCGATTCTTCTGCCCGCATTCGCGTTTCGTCCGCCTCGTCCTTGCCGAAAGGAGCATCGAGGCGGCGCTCGTCGAGGCCAAGCCCTGGGAGAGGCGCGAGGATTTCCTCAGGCTCAACCCCGAGGCCACCACGCCGGTGGTGGAGATCGCCGATGGTCCGGCCGTCGTGGGTGCCGACGGCATCGCAGCCTGGCTCGACGAAATCGAGACCGGTCAGACCGATCGCCGACTGATGCCCGAAGCGCTGACGCAGCGCATCGAGACACGTCGCCTGATGCGCTGGTTCCACGGCAAGTTCTTCGAGGAGGTCTCGGGACCGCTGGTCGAGGAGAAGATCGACAAGCGCTTCATTCCTGCGGAACACGGCGGCGGCGCGCCCAACACGACGGTGCTGAGGGCGGCCCGCGCCAATATCCGCTATCATCTGGCCTATGTCGGCTGGCTGGCGGCGCGAAACGACTGGCTCGCCGGGCCGCAGATGAGCTACGCCGATCTTGCTGCGGCGGCGCATCTGTCGGTCGTGGACTATCTGGGCGAGGTTGCGTGGAACGACGAGGCGGCAGCGAGGGACTGGTATGCGCGGGTGAAGTCGCGGCCGTCCTTCCGCGCCCTGCTGAACGACCGCGTGGTCGGCATGCAGCCGAGCGCGACCTACGCCGATCTCGACTTCTGAGCGATCCGGCGGCCTTGCGCGCCGCCATCGCCGACAAGGCGGCGGCCGAGGGTTTCGACGCCGTCGGCTTCACCCGGCCTGACGCCATCCCGCTTGCGCCGGCGCGGCTTGCCGAGGCCATCGCCGCGGGCCACCACGGCTCCATGGCCTGGATGGAGGAGACGGCGGAGCGTCGCGGCGACCCTCGGGTGCTCTGGCCGGAGGGCCGCTCCATCGTCATGCTCGGGGTCAATTATGGACCCGACGAGAACCCGCTCGACGGACTGAAGGACCGCGAGAGGGGGCTCATCTCCGTCTATGCGCGCGGCGACGACTACCACGACATCATCAAGGCGCGGCTCAAGGCGGTCGGTCGGTGGCTCGCCGAGGAGACGGGCTGCGAACTGAAGGTCTTCGTCGACACGGCGCCGCTGATGGAAAAGCCGCTGGCGGCGGCCGCCGGACTCGGCTGGCAGGGCAAGCATACCAATGTCGTCTCGCGGCGGTTCGGCTCCTGGCTCTTCCTCGGCGCCATCATGACGACGCTGGAGATCCCTCCCGACGCGGCGGAGGAAGACCGCTGCGGCTCCTGCCGCGCCTGCCTCGACATCTGCCCGACGGCGGCCTTTCCCGCGCCCTACCGCCTCGATGCGCGCCGCTGCATCAGCTACCTCACCATCGAGAACAAGGGGCCGATCCCGCGCGCGTTCCGCAAGGCCATCGGCAACCGCATCTATGGCTGCGACGACTGCCTCGCCGCCTGCCCCTGGAACAAGTTCGCCTCCGAGGGCCGGGAGATGAAGCTTGCAGCGCGGGAGCACCTGAAGCGCCCGGCGCTCGCCGACCTCGCCCGCCTCGACGATGCCGCCTTCCGCGCCCTCTTCACCAAGAGCCCCGTCAAGCGGATCGGTCGCGACCGCTTCCTGCGCAACGTGCTGATCGCCATCGGCAACAACGGCGACCGGTCGCTGGCCGGGACCGCCGCGGCGCTTCTCGACGATGAATCACCGCTGGTGCGCGGCGCTGCGGTCTGGGCGTTGCGGGAGCTCGATCCGCTGCGTCTGCCGGCCGGGCCGCCGGCCGGAGAACAGGACCCCGACGTGCTGGCGGAGTGGGCCGCGGCGCTCGCCTAGGGCGGCGCCTCACTCCGCCGCCATCGACCCCTTCAGCGGCAGCTTGGCGAGCGGCGGCGGTGCCGTCGCCTCGTCGAACTCCAGCGCCTCGATGCGCCCGCCGCGCTTGGCGATCTTGTCGGCCGAGGTCAGGATCTGGCCGAGGTCATCTTGGGCCTGGCCGAAGTGCTTCTGCAGGTTGAGGACGCGGTCGGTGAGGCGGGTGACGTCGTCGAGCAGGTGCGAGACCTCCTTCTGGATGACGCGGGCCTCCTCGCGCATCCGCTCGTCCTTGAGCAGGCCCTGCACGACCTGCACCGCCAGCATCAGCAGCGAGGGCGAGACGACGAGAACGCGGGCGCGGAAGGCCTTCTGCATGACGTCGTCGAAATGCTCGTTGAGGTCGGCATAGATGCCTTCCGAGGGCACGAACATCAGGGCCATGTCCTGGGTCTCGCCGGGGATCAGGTACTTCTCGGAAATGTCCTTGATGTGGACGGTGAGGTCCTGCCGGAGCCGCTGCGCGGCGAGCCGCTTCACCTCCTCGGCATGGGCCTCGCGCCACATGGTGACGGCCTCGAGCGGGAACTTGGCGTCGACGACGAGGCCGCGCGAATCGCCGGCGAGGCGGATGACGGCGTCCGGGCGCTTGCCGTTGGAGAGTGTCGGCTGGAAGGTAAAGCCGGTGCGCGGCAGGCCGTCGGTGAGAATCGCCTCCATCCGCCCCTGGCCGAAGGCGCCGCGCGCCTGCTTGTTGGCGAGCACGTCCTTGAGCGTCACCACCTGCCCGGCGAGGTCGGTGAGGTTCTTCTGGGCATTGTCGATGACGGCAAGGCGCTCGTTGAGCTTGCCGAGGTTCTCCACCGTTGTCTTCGTCTGCCCCTCGAGCGACTGGCCGATGCGGGTCGACATGCCGTCCAGGCGGTCGCCGAGCTGTCGGGCGAGATCGTTCTGTCGCGAGCCGAGACCCTCCGCCATGGCCTGCAGGCGCCCCGTGAGCTCGGACTGGATGCGCGTCATCTCGCCCATGCGCTCCTCGATCTCCTGGGCGTGGATGACGGCGCGTTCGGCCTCGAGCGCGCGCGCGGAGGCCTGCCGGCGCAGCGCGACGAACAGGATCGCCAGCATGACCACGGACAGGCCGAGGAGGCCGAAGGCCAGTTCGCCTGCCGTGATGGGGCGGCCACCGATGACGAGGAGGATGTCGGACATGGCCGGCAGCTTAAGCGATTCGCCGGCCCGCGACGAACGAAGAGGGAACGGCCCTCACATGAAACGGCGCAGGTCCTGGGCGGCCCTGGCGGGGTCCCGCGTCACGTCGAAGGTCGAGACGAACTGGCCGTTCCGGTCCATCAGGTAGACGAAGGTGGTGTGGTCCATGGTGTAGCCACCGGCATCGAGCGGCACCTTGCGGGCGAAGGCGCGATAGGCGCGCATGGCCTGCGTCACCTGCTGCTCGCTGCCCGTCAGGCCGCGGATGCCGGCATGGAAGCTGCCGAGATAGGTCGAGAGCAGCTCGGTGGTGTCGCGCTCGGGGTCGACGGTGATGAAGACGACGTTGACCCTGCCGGCATCGGCGCCGAGCGAATCGAGCATCTGGGTGATCTCGAACAGCTTGGTCGGGCAGATGTCCGGGCAATGGGTGAAGCCGAAGAAGACGAGGCTCGGCTTTCCCGTCAGATCCTTCTCGGTGACGGGCTTGCCGTTCTGGTCGACGAGATTGAACGCTCCCCCGATGGCCGAGGGACTGGAGGCGGTCTGGCCGCCGCGCGGCATGGTGAAGTGAATCACGGCCGCGAGGATGCCGAGACCGCCGACGAGCAGGGCGAGCGACAGGATCAACGCGGCCGAAAGCCGGGGCCGGCCCGGTTGCGCATTCTTGTTCTGGCTCATGACTGTCTCAGAAGCACCAGGCGAGGCCGGCCGCCAGCGTGTCGAGGAAGACCTTTGACCCCTGGGTCCACCACAGGATGCCGGAGGTCGCCATGAGCGCTGCCACGCCGACGCCCGTCGCCCACAGCGCCAGGCGCGGCGTCTCCGGAGAATGTTGCTGAACCGTCTGGGTCGACATGGCGTGTATCTAGTCCATCACGCCGCCGGAATCAAAAGCTTGAAGCCGAGGGGCCTATCCCCTTTTCGTGAAAGGCCGCCAGGACCACATGCCCGTGATGCGCCCCGAAGACCTGCTCCTGCCGACGCCGCGCGGGCTCTACTGCCCGCCCGCCGACGTCTTCATCGATCCGGTCAGGCCGGTGCCGCGGGCCCTGGTGACGCATGGCCATTCCGACCATGCCCGCGCCGGACACGATGCGGTGCTCGCCACCGCCACCACGCTGAAGATCATGGCGATCCGCTATGGCGCCGGTTTCGCTGGCACCACGCAGGCGGCCGGGTGGGGCGAGACCACCTCCATCAACGGCGTCACCTTCACCTTCTTCCCGGCGGGCCACATCCTCGGCTCCGCGCAGATCGCGGTGAGCCATCGCGGCCTGACGATCGTCGTCTCCGGCGACTACAAGCGCGCCGCGGATCCGACGGCGGAGCCCTTCGAGGTGGTGCCCTGCGACGTCTTCATCACAGAGGCGACATTCGGCCTGCCGGTGTTCCGCCACCCGGACGCCGCCGGCGAGGTGGCGAAGCTCCTCGCCTCCGTCCGGCTCTTCCCCGACCGGGCCCATCTCGTCGGTGCCTATTCCCTCGGCAAGGCCCAGCGGATCATGGCGCTGATTCGCGCCGCAGGCCATGACGCGCCGATCTACATCCACGGTGCGGTGGAGAAGCTGACGCGGTTCTACGAGGCCGAGGGTCATGACCTCGGCGACATCCGCCTTGCCAAGGAGGCCGACAAGGCGGCCCTCGGCGGTGCCATCGTCATCTGCCCGCCGGGCTCGATGAAGGACCTGTGGGCGCGCCGCTTTCCCGACCCGGTGACGGCCTTCGCCTCGGGCTGGATGCGCATCCGGGCCCGGGCCAAGCAGGGCGGCGTCGAGCTGCCGCTGGTCGTCTCGGACCATTCCGACTGGGACGAACTGCGCCAGACGATCCGCGACACCGGGGCAGGGGAAATCTGGGTCACCCACGGCCAGGAGGATGCGCTGGTCCACTGGTGCGGGACACGGGGTCTGACGGCGCGGCCGCTCCGGCTGGTCGGCTATGGCGACGAGGGGGAGGCCGAGGCGTCTCCGGCGGGCGCCGCCGCATGAACCGCTTCGCCGCCCTCCTCGACCGTCTCGCCTACGAGCCCGGCCGCAACGCCAAGCTTGCGCTGATCGCCGACTATTTCAGGACGACCGCCGATCCCGAGCGCGGCTGGGCGCTGGCGGCCATGACGGGTGCGCTGACGTTCAAGCATGCCAAGGCCGGCCTCATCCGCGGGCTGATCGCCGAGCGGACCGATCCGGTGCTGTTCGCGCTCTCCTATGACTATGTCGGCGACCTGTCGGAGACCGTCGCGCTGATGTGGCCGGCGCCGGGTGAGGCCGCATCCGGCCATAACCGGCCACCGCCGCCGACCCTCGCCGAGGTGGTCGCGACGCTGGCGACGACATCGAAATCGGCCCTGCCCGCCGTGCTCGCCGACTGGCTGGACCAGCTCGACGAGACCGGCCGCTGGGCGTTGCTCAAACTCATCACCGGCGGCCTGCGCATCGGCGTCTCGGCGCGCCTCGCCAAGACGGCCGTCGCGGTGCTCGGCGGGCGCGAGGCCGACGATGTCGAACTCGTCTGGCCGGGACTGAAGCCGCCCTATGCGCCGCTGTTCGCCTGGGTCGAAGGTCGGGGGGAGCGGCCCGAAGCCCTCGATCCTGCGCCCTTCCGCCCGCCGATGCTGGCCCATCCGCTGGAGGACGACGCCTTCAACGGGCTCGATGCGGCGCATTTCGCCGCCGAGTGGAAGTGGGACGGCATTCGCGTGCAGGCTGCCGCTGGAACGCTTCCCGACGGACGGCGCGTTGCCCGGCTCTATTCACGCACCGGCGAGGACATCTCGGCGGCCTTCCCGGACCTCGTCGATGCCATGGATTTCGACGGCGCCATCGATGGCGAGTTGCTGGTGCTGCGCGAGGCACGGGTACAGAGCTTCAACGTGCTCCAGCAGCGCCTCAACCGGAAGCGGGTCACGGCGACCATGCTGACGGACTCCCCGGCCCACATCCGCGCCTACGACCTGCTCTTCGACGGCGGGGAGGACTTGCGCGACAGGCCCTTCGTCGAACGCCGGGCGCGCCTGGAGGCCTTCGTGGCGGGCTTGTCGACCGCGCGCATCGACCTCTCGCCGCTGATCGCCTTTGCCGAATGGGAGGCGCTGACGGCCGCACGCCTCGATCCGGCCAGTGCCGCCGCCGGGGCCGATGCCGAGGCCATCGAAGGCCTGATGCTGAAGCGTCTGGATGCGCCCTACCTGCCCGGACGCCCCAAGGGGCTCTGGTACAAGTGGAAGCGCGACCCGATGGTGGTCGACTGCGTGCTGATGTACGCCCAGCGCGGCCACGGCAAACGCTCCAGCTTCTATTCCGACTTCACCTTCGGGGTCTGGCGCGGCCCGCCCGGTGCCGAGGAACTGGTGCCCGTGGGAAAGGCCTATTTCGGCTTCACCGACGAGGAACTCGGCCGGCTTGACCGCTTCGTGCGCAACCACACGGTCAACCGCTTCGGGCCGGTCCGCGAGGTGACCCATACCCAGCGCGAGGGGCTGGTGCTGGAGATCGCCTTCGAGGGGCTGCAGCGCTCGACCCGGCACAAGTCCGGCATCGCCATGCGCTTCCCCCGGGTGGCGCGCATCCGCTGGGACAAGTCGCCGGCGGAGGCCGACCGCATCGAGGCGCTGGAGATCCGGCTGACCCGCTGACCCGCACGATGCCACCCTGTCCCGAGGCAGCCGCCCGGCAGGCATGCCGGCGCGGCTTTGCCTGCCGGCCCGCTTCGTGCGAAGCGGGTCGCGATGCCAAGTGCCGCCGCGATCCGACGATTCCTGACCACCTTTCTCCTGCCGTGCCTCGCGGGCGCGGCGGGTGGCTATCTCTTCCATCGCCTCGGCATGCCGGCCGCCTGGATGTCGGGGGCCCTGGTGGTCGCCACGCTGCTGGCTCTTCTCGGCGTCAGGGTCGACGTGCCCGGGCCGATCGCCACGGCCACCTTCCTGTTGCTCGGCGCCGTCATGGGAACCGCGGTGACGCCCGAGACGCTTCGCCTGATGCGGTCCTGGCCGGTCTCGATGGCGGGGCTCGCGGTGCTCGTGCCCGGAATCATTGCAGGGATCACGCTCTACCTGCATCGGGTCGAGGGCATGAACCGGCACACCTCCTTCTTCGCGTCGATCCCGGGGGCGCTCAGCTATGTGATGGCGATGACGCTGGCCTCGCCGGCCGATACGCGCAGCGTGGCGGTGATCCAGAGCGTCCGCCTGCTGCTGCTGATGGCGGTTCTGCCAGGGCTCCTGACCGTTGCCGGCATGGGCGCCGGTCCGCTCGCGGCGCCGGCGCCGGCGGCACAGGGCAACTGGACGGAGCTGCTGCTGCTGCTCGTCCTGGCGGTGAGCTGCGGCCTCGGCATGGAGCGGCTGGGTGTCCCGGGAGGGGCGACGGTTGGCGCCATGTTCGCCAGCGCCATCCTGCATGGCTCCGGCATGGTCACCGCGACGGTGCCGGAGTCTTTCATGATCCTCGGCTTCGTCATCATCGGCGTCCTCGTCGCGGCGCGCTTCGCCGGCACATCGATGGCCGAACTCCGGCGGCTGGCGCGCGCCTCCATCGGCGCCTTCCTCATCGGCATCGCCGTGACGGTGGTGGTCGCGCTGGTGGTGGCGTGGATCACCGGCCTGTCCGTCGGCAAGGTCGTGCTCGCCTATGCCCCCGGCGGCATTGAGGCCATGGCGATTCTCGCCTTCGTCCTCGACATGGATCCGGCCTTCGTCGGCGCTCACCACATCGTCCGCTTCGTCGGCATCGCCCTTCTCCTGCCGCTGGCGGCGCGGATCGTGCTCGGACCGCCACAGAAGGGCTGAATCCGGTCTGACCGCATTGCGGATGGCTGTTTTCTTCCGCTATCGATAGCTTATCCGCCACTTCGGGGTCCGTGCATGTTTCGTCCTCGCCTGCCGCATGCCTCCGTCGCCCTCCTCGCGTCGATCTTCGCCCTGCCCGTCACGACACAGACCGCCGAAGCCCGCTGCACCGTCCCGGCGCTGGCATCGGCGACCGCTGGCGGCTCGCTGCCGCGTACCTCGTCCAGGCTGAGGGCTCGCCAGCCCGTCCGCATCCTCGCCATCGGCTCGTCGACGACGGCGGGCGTCGGCAGCGGCGGCGCCGGCTTTGCCCATCGCCTCGGCCCGCTGGTCAAGGCACGCTGGCCGACCTCCGTCATCGAGGTGGTGGTGTCCGGTGTCTCCGGCGAGACGGCCTCCGGGGCGGCGGGGCGGCTGCGCGCCGAACTCGCGCAGCACCAGCCGACCCTCGTCGTCTGGCAGCTCGGCACGAACGACGCCAATTTCGGCGTCTCCGCAGAGGCGTTCAGGGCGACGGTCGGCGCGGGGCTCGCCGCCATTCGTGCGGCAGGGGCCGATGCCCTGCTCGTCGACCCGCAATATTCGCGCTGGGCCGAGCGGGGCACACGCACCGGCGAGTTCGCCGGCATCATCGCCGCAGAAGGCGCGCGGGCTGGCGTGCCCGTGGTGCGGCGATACCAGGCCATGTCCCAGCTGGCGGCGTCGAACCGCAGCGCCTTCGACGGGCTCATCTCGTTCGACGGCCTGCACCTGACGTCGGCCGGCCACGACTGCATGGCCCGGCAGGTAGCCGGAACCATCGTCCGGACAGCCGGCCGCTGAGGCCCACGACGTCTTGCCTTTGCGTCAGGCGCCTCCCACATTGATGGCGCCGGCGGCGGGCCGGTTCTGGCCAGATGAGCGCGCGATGAATACCACCACCACGCCGACCACCACCAAGACCGTCGTTCCCTCGCCCATGCAGTATCTGGATCGCGCCACCGGCGTGCTGCGCGATCTCGGCCTCATGCCGTCCAAGATCGACGAGCAGCCGATCCTGCCCCTGCTGCAGAAGATTTCGCACCTCGACCAGGACCGCGTGACGATGATCGCGCGCACCCTCAACCAGGTCGGCGTGTTCAACGAGGTGGTGCGCAACCAGGTCGCCGGCATGGAGGTCGGCGAGCGTTACGAGCTGATCACCAAGAGCTTCAACTCGATCCGCGACGATGCCAAGCGCATGGTCGACCAGCTCGCCGACGGCAAGCTCTCGACCTTCGAGCGCCTGGAGAACATCTGGACCAAGGTGCGCCGCGGCGACATCGCCACCCGCTTCGACGGCATCCGCACGGTCTATCTCGACGTGGCGCGCGCCACCAAGGACCAGATCCAGCGCGAGGTCACCATCCTCGACGCCTACCGCGATTTCCGCGGCGCGCTGAAGCAGGCCGAGGTCCAGGCCCTCGAGGTGCTGGAGAAGGCCAACGAGGCGCTGCAGGCCAAGCAGTCCGAACTGAAGGCCGCCTCCGAGGCCGTCGCCGCCTATACCGGGACCGTACCGGCCGAACGCGCCAATCTCGAACTCGTCCGCGACACCAAGCTGCGCGAGATGCAGGATGAGGAGAAGCGCTACCAGATCGCCAAGGACCTCTCCGACAACCTGACCATCGGGTACAACACCTCCGAGGTCATCATGGCCCGTCTGATGCAGACGACCAACGCCAAGGAGCGCATCTACGCCCAGGCGATCTCGTTCTTCTCGACCAACGATGCGGTGCTGACGGCGCTCAAGGCCTCGTTCACCGGCCTGCAGGGCCTGCACGAGTCGACCCGGACGCTCAACGAGATGAAGGAGGGCGTCTCCAAGTCGCTCGAGACCCTCTCCGAGATCGGCGACAAGGTGCAGGAAGAGGCGCTGCGTGCGGGCTATGGCCCGACCATCCGCGCCGACGCGGTGAAGAAGCTGGTCGAGAGCGTCGTCTCCTTCCAGGAGAAGTCCGGCGAGATCATCCTTGAGATGCGCAAGCTGTCGACGCAGAACTCCAGGGAAATCCGCGACGTGGTCGAGGACGGAAAGAAGCGCCTGGCGGCTCTCGCCGAGAAGGGCGCGGCGCTCGGCATGTGATCCGGGGTCCCGGTATCGCCGTGCGCGCATGTTCTGACCGGAGGGTCGTCCGATGACCGACACCGCCGTTGCCTCTCCGGTCGCCCCACCGGTGGTGGAGCAGCAGTCTTCCAAGCTCGACGACATCATGCTCGCCATGGATGTCGTCGACACGCTCCGGCACGACCAGAAGATCACCGAGCGGGAGCTTGCCGAGGGCGACCGTGAGGTCGACCTGATCGAGCGCCTGCGCGACATCTACCGCAAGCAGGGCATCGACGTGCCCGACGAGATCCTCCGCCAGGGCGTCAAGGCCCTGCGCGAGGAGCGTTTCGTCTACAAGCCGCCGCGCGACAGTCTCTCCGTCAAGCTGGCGCGGCTCTACGTGACGCGCGGCACCTGGGGGAAATGGGCGCTGGGGGCGCTGGCGGCGCTCGCCATCGGTGCAGGCGTTCTCTCCTACCAGGGCTATGCGGCGCGCACCGAGCTGACGCAGACGATTCCCGCGGCCATCACGCGTCTCTCCGCCGACATCAATCGCGAGGCAACGGTGGATGCCGTGCGCACCCGCGTCGCCGCCCTTGTGACGGACGGCACGATTGCCGCCCGTGACGGCAAGGCCGAAGCCGCCCGTGCGGTGGTGGCCGACCTTGAGCGTCTGCGCGACGACATCCGCATGGAGTACGACGTGCGCATTGTCTCGCGGCCAGGTGAATCCACCGGAGTCTGGCGACGCCCGCGGCGCAACCCCAATGCCATGAACTACTACCTGGTCGTCGAGGCCATCGGTCGCGACGGCCGCCCGCTGTCGCGCTCCATCACCTCCGAGGAGGACGCGACCACCCGCGTCGTCACCAAGTGGGGGGTGCGCGTGCCCGAGAGCCTCTACAGGCTTGTCGAGGCCGATAAGCGCGACGACGGCATCGTCCAGAACGCCATTCTCGGCCGCAAGCTGCGCGGCCAGCTCGACCCGACCTGGCGCGAGACGCTGCCCGGCGGCGCGATCACGAGCTGGTAGGAGGGCGGCGCATGATCCCCGGACATTCAGCCCTCGGCGGCATCGAAGGTGCCCTCGCCGAAATCCGGCAGGCCGAGAACGCGATCAATCGCCGGCTCGACGAGGCCAGCCGTGGCAGCGCCGAGGCGCGCGCCGAGGAGGCCGAGCGCTTTCGCGACCTCGCCGCCTTCCGCCTCAAGACCGAGAGCGGCCTCGGTGGCCGGCTGACGCAGGTCGCGACCGATGTCAGGGCGATGCTGGCCCTGCGTCTCAACGACCGCAACAGGCTCGAGGCCGAGATTGCCGCCGTCGAGGCCGACATCGAGCGTATCGCCGCCGAGAGGCAGGACTTCGCCCGTCGCCTCGCCGAAGCCGAGGAACGGCGCGATGCCGTGCTGAACGAGGCGCAGGTCGGACTGGCGGGAAGGAGCGAGTACGTCGCGACCCGGGCCGAGGCCGACCGGATCGTCCATATCGCCGAGGAGTCGGAGAAGAAGGCGAGGCTCGCCGAGGAGGAGCTGGAGGCCAAGCGCAAGCCGTACGAGGACGACGCGCTGTTCATGTACCTGTGGAAGCGGGGCTATGCGACGCAGGCCTACGAGGCGGGCAACATCGCGCGGCTGCTGGACGGATGGGTGGCGCGCCTCGTGCGCTACCAGGACGCCCGGCCGAACTACGCCCGCCTGACGGAAATCCCCAAGCGCCTGCGCGAGCACGCCAACCGCAGCGCCGCGCTGGCGGTGGACGCGGTCGAGCGGGTGAAGGCGATGGAGAAGAACGCCTTCCTCGGAACCGGCGGCGATGCGGCGGAGGTCGAGATTGCCGGCCACCGGCAGAAGCTCGACGCTCTCGACGCGGCCCGAGCGGCGGCCGAGGACAAGCACAAGGCCCTCGACCAGCGCGCGGACGCCTTCGCGCGTGGCGAGGATGACCGCTTCCGCCAAGCCGTCGGCATGCTCGCCGAGACCCTGCGCCGTGAGGACATCGAGCGCCTCTATGCCGAGGCCCTGAAGACCCCGGCGCCCGAGGACGAGGCCCTCGTCGGCCGCATCCGCGCGCTGCGCGACAATCAGGATCGTTTCGACATCGAGGCGAAGCGCATCCGTGGCGAACTCGCCGAGTTGACCCGGCGCCGGTCCGAGGTTTCGCAGGTGGCGACCGGATTCCGCCAGCGCCGCTACGATGCCGACGGATCTGTGTTCAGCAACGACGTGGTTGGCGCGCTGCTGCGCGGCCTCGTCACCGGCGTGATCACGGGCGCCGACTACTGGTCGCGCATGGAGCAGGGGCGCC
>CAZPMD010000013.1:32798-59112 GCA_964587395.1 uncultured Hyphomicrobiales bacterium | reverse complement strand
AGGCTCGGCTGTCGCCTCGCACCTCAGGATGAGAAGGGCTGAGAGTGGCATCGGTGTCGAACCACACGCGACTGGCGGTCTTTCAACCGTGATGCAGTCCATCCGCTCCTCATCCTGAGGTGCGAGGCGACAGCCGAGCCTCGAAGGACGCACTTCCGCCGTGCAGGACACCTCAACACGAGACACACGATGATCCGCGCCACCAAGGTTCTCGATCCCCGATCCTTCGCCGAGACGGCGGTGATCGACCGCGTCGTCCTCGACTATGACGATCGCCATCGCCGTCGCCTTGCCATGGAGGGCGTCGAGGGCACCGCCTTCCTGCTCGATCTCCCGGAGGCCGTGCCACTCGTCTCCGACAGCGGGCTGGAACTGGAGGACGGTCGCGTGGTGATGGTGGTCGCGGCCGCCGAGCCGCTGGCGGAGATCCGCACCTCAGACCCCAACCATATGGTCCGTGTCGCCTGGCATCTCGGCAACCGCCACCTGCCGACGCAGATCATGGGCACGCGCCTCAGGATCCGCCGCGATCACGTCATCGAGGACATGGTGCGCGGCCTCGGCGCCAGGGTCGTCGCCATCGAGGCGCCCTTCGATCCCGAGGGCGGCGCCTATGGTCACGGCACAGTGACGGGACATGACCACGGTCACTCCCACGGACATGGGCATCATCACCACGACCACGGTCACCATCATCACGACCATGGTCATTCGCACGCGCCGAAACCGCGTGACGTGATGGCGGTGAGGACCGAGGGGCATGTCCATGGCGATGCCTGCGGCTGCGGCCACGATCACGGGCATGATCATCACGGCCACGACCACGGTCACGGCCATCACCACCACGACCACAAGCATGGCTGAACCAGCTGCCGCCCCGGCGGCGCTCTACCGCCTGCTTGCCTGGATGTCGCCCGCCTATCCGGTCGGCGCCTTCAGCTACTCCCACGGCCTCGAATGGGCCGTGGAGACGGGCGACATCGCCGATCTCGGCAGTCTGGTCGACTGGCTGTCGATCGTGATGCGGGAAGGCTCGGGCCTCGCCGACGCCACTTTCTGCGCCCATTCCCACCGCGCGGTCTCGGCGGGCGAGGGCAGGGCGCTGGCCGAGGTGGCGGAACTCGCGCTCGCCTTCCAGCCCTCGAAGGAGCGCCGGCTCGAAACCACCGCCCAGGGAAATGCCTTCATGGCAGCGACCGAGGCCGCCTGGCCGGCCGCGCCACTGGCGCTCGTCCGCGCCGCCTGGCCGGATGCCGTCGCCTACCCGGTGGCTGTGGGGGCTGCGACGGCAGCGCACGGAATCGACGAGGCAACCGCGCTCCACGCCTTGCTGCACGCGGTGGCGGCGAACCTGATCTCGGCGGCCGTGCGGCTCGTGCCGCTCGGCCAGACCGATGGCCAGCGGGCTCTCGCGGCCATGGAGTCGGTGGTGACCGCCACGGCCGCTGCGGCACGGTCACTTGCGCTCGACGACATCGGAGGCCATGCGCTGCGGTCCGATCTGGCGTCCATGCGCCACGAAACCCAGTATACCCGTCTCTTCAGGAGTTGAGGCACGATCCCGAAAGCCGGGAACCGGCTTTCGGGGCCTGAACGTGCCACCACAAAGGATTGGACCATGGCTTCCCCTCACGGCCCCCTGCGCGTCGGCATCGGCGGACCCGTCGGCTCCGGCAAGACGGCGCTGATGGATGCGCTCTGCAAGGCGTTGAAGCAGGACTACGAGATCGCGGCGATCACCAACGACATCTACACCAAGTGGGATGCCGAATATCTGATGCGCTCCGGCGCGCTGCCGACGGAGCGGATCATGGGTGTCGAGACCGGCGGCTGCCCGCACACCGCGATCCGGGAGGACGCCTCGATCAACCTCGCGGCCGTCGCCGAGATGCGGCAGAAGTTTCCCGAACTCGACCTGATCCTCATCGAATCGGGCGGCGACAACCTCGCCGCGACCTTCTCGCCGGAACTCGCCGACATCACCATTTATGTGATCGACGTCGCGGCGGGGGAGAAGATCCCGTCCAAGGGCGGTCCCGGCATCACCCGATCCGACCTGCTGGTCATCAACAAGACCGACCTCGCGCCGATGGTCGGCGCCGATCTTGGCAACATGGACCGCGATTCCCGGCGCATGCGGGGACAGCGCCCCTTCGTCTTCACCAACATCAAGACGGGTGACGGGGTTGCCGACGTCGCCCGCTTCGTTCGGGAGAAGGGCGGCCTGACACGCGGGTGAGGCGAGGGGCTCGTCCGCGTTCCGCCCCTTTCCTTAAAACGGTTCAAAGGCCATGATCCCCGGCAATGACGGCCGAGTGGCCGCTGTGCCGGGAGAGCCCCATGACCACCCAACCCCGCTTCATCCGCCTTGCCGCCGAGGACAATGTCGTCGTCGCCGTCGACATGATCGATGCCGGAAAGCGGGTCGACGGGGTCACTGCCGCGGCCCGGGTGATGAAGGGCCACAAGATGGCGACGCGGCCGATCGCCGAGGGCGAGCCCATCGTCAAGTACGGCCAGATCATCGGTTTTGCCTCCAAGCCCATCGCGCCCGGAGACTGGGTCCACACCCACAACTGCGCCTTTGCCGCCTTCGAGCGCGACTATGCCTTTGCGCGGGATGCCCACCCGGAGGACATCCTGCCGCTCGATCAGCGGGCGACCTTCGAGGGGTTTCGCCGCGCGAGCGGGCGGGCCGGCACGCGCAACTACATCGCCATCCTCACCTCGGTGAACTGCTCAGCCTCGGTGGCCCGCTTCATGGCCGAGGCGGTGAACCGGTCGGGCATGCTCGCCGAGTTCCCCAATGTCGACGGCGTCATCCCGCTCGTCCATGGCACGGGCTGCGGGCTTGCGGGCGAGGGGCTCGGCTTCGACATCCTGGAGCGCACCATCTGGGGCTATGCGACCAACCCCAATGTCTCGGCAGTGCTCATCGTCGGCCTCGGCTGCGAGGTCTTCCAGATCCCGCGCCTGATGAAGGACTACGGCATCCAGCCCGGCGACCGCTTCCAGTCGATGACCATCCAGGAGACGGGCGGTACGAAGAAGTCGATCGAGGCGGGCCTGGCGCGAATCCGCGAGATGCTGCCCATCGTCAACCAGGCCAGGCGCGAGACACTGCCCGCCTCCGAGATCTGCCTCGCCCTGCAGTGCGGCGGATCGGACGGTTATTCGGGAATCACCGCCAACCCCGCCCTCGGCAAGGCTGTCGATCTGCTGGTGAAGCATGGCGGCACGGCCTGCCTGTCGGAGACGCCGGAGATCTATGGCGCCGAGCATCTCCTGACCCGCCGCGCCGAGAGCCGCGCGGTCGGCGAAAAGCTGGTCGACATCATCCGCTGGTGGGAGGGCTATACCGCCAAGCACGAGGGCTCGATGGACAACAACCCCTCGCCGGGCAACAAGGCGGGCGGGCTGACCACCATCCTCGAGAAGTCGCTCGGCGCGGCCGCCAAGGGCGGATCGACGACGCTGCGCGGCGTCTATCACTACGCCGAGAAGATCGACCGCGCCGGCTTCGTCTATATGGATACGCCCGGCTACGATCCGGTGGCGGCGACCGGTCAGGTCGCGGGCGGCTGCAACATGCTGACCTTCACAACCGGGCGCGGCTCGGCCTATGGCTGCAAGCCGACGCCCTCCATCAAGCTCGCCACCAATTCCGACATCTACGCCCGCATGATCGACGACATGGACATCAACTGCGGCGATGTCCTCGATGGGGTGGCGCTGGAGCAGAAGGGTCAGGAGATCTTCGAGCTGATCCTGAGAACGGCCTCCGGCGAGAAGACCAAGTCGGAACTGCTCGGCTACGGCGACAACGAGTTCGTGCCCTGGCAGATCGGCGCGACCATGTGACGTGGCGCCATCAGTTATTCTGCGCAGACCCATTTAGTGGGATATCCAACTAAACCGGTTGCTATCGGCACGATCCTGTCGCTATCGTCACGCCTAATCGACCAAGACGCCAGAAAGGCGCGAGGCCAGAATGGCCTTCCCCGGGACGATTGAGGAGGACGAACGCCATGACGCTCACCCGTCGCCATGCGCTGGCTCTCGCCGGCGCCGCCGTTGCCACACCCACCGTGATGCGTACCGCATGGGGCCAGACCCCCCAGGTGACGCTCAGGCTGCACCACTTCCTGCCGCCGGTCTCGAATGCCCACCAGCGGTTCCTGCTGCCGTGGTCGCGCAAGGTCCAGGAGGCCTCCGGCAACCGCATCAAGATCGACATCTTCCCCTCGATGCAGCTCGGCGGCGCACCGCCCCAGCTCTTCGACCAGGCGCGCGACGGCGTGGCCGACATCGTCTGGACCTTGCCGGGCAACACGCCCGGGCGTTTCCCGGCGACCGAGGCGATGGAGCTGCCCTTCATTGGCGGCAAGCGCGGCGTGACCAATTCGAAGGTCATGGCCGAGCTCGGGCCGACCCACTTCTACAAGGAGTATTCCGAGGTCCAGCCGCTGTGCCTCTGGGCCCACGACCACGGCCTGATCCATTCCAACAAGCAGGTGAAGACCCAGGCCGACCTGCAGGGTCTGAAGCTGCGCTTCCCGACACGCCAGGCCGGCGAGGCGCTGCGCGCGCTCGGAGCCACCGCCATCGGCATGCCGATCCCGCAGGTGCCGGAGGCCCTGGCGCAGGGGGTCATCAACGGCGCTGTGGTGCCGTGGGAGGTCGTGCCGGCACTGCGCCTGCACGAACTGGTCAACCACCACACCGAGATCCCGGGCTCGCCGACCCTCTATACCGCGACCTTCATCCTGGCGATGAACAAGGCGAAATACGAAGGCCTGCCGGCTGACCTGAAGAAGGTCATGGACGACCATTCCGGCATGATGGCCGCCGTGATGGCCGGCGAGATGTGGGACGAGCGCGGCCGCGCCGTGGCCGAGATGGTCAAGGGCCGCTCACGCAACACGATCACCGTCCTCGCCGACGACGAGGCTGCAAAGTGGCGCGCCGCGACCAAGCCGGTCGAGGAGGCCTGGATCAGGGGCGTCAAGGAGCGGGGTCTCGACGGGCAGAAGATTGTCGATGATGTCCGCGCGGCTGTCGCCAAGCACATGGCGGCCTGATCGGCATGACGCATGACGGGGCGGCGACGGACGCGGTGGCGTCCGCGCCATGGATCGACCAGGTCGCGCGCGGGCTCGCCATCCTCGGCGGCCTGTTCATGCTCGCCGCCGCCATCATGGTGACCACGTCGGTGACCTTGCGCTGGCTGTTCAAGTCGGGCGTCAAGGGCGACTTCGAGATGGTGCAGATCGCCACGGCCGTGGCGGTCTTCTCCTTCCTGCCGCTCTGCCAGCTCCGCCGCGGCAACGTCTTCGTCGACACCTTCACCCTGCGCACGCCGACCTGGTTCAACCGCGGCCTCGACCGTCTCTGGGACCTCGTCTACGCCGGCTTCGCGCTGCTGATCGGCTGGCGGCTGATCCTCGGTGGCCTCGATGCCATCGGGTCGCGTACGAGTTCCATGGTGCTCGCTATCCCCGTCGGCTGGGCGATCCTGGCGGTCGGAGCCATGGCTCTTTTTCTCGGCCTCGTCGCGGTCATCTCGTTCCACCGGCTCGGGCGGGCACGGTCATGAGCGGGGCCTTGGTCGCCGCCCTCGGCTTTGCCGGCATGCTGCTTCTGCTCGTGCTGCGCATGCCCATCGGCCTCGCCATGCTGACGGCCGGCTCCATCGGCTATGCCTGGTTCACCAGCGTGCCGATCTTCCTCAACTACATGAAGTCGACGCCCTATCACCTGTTCGCGAACTACACGCTGTCGGTGATCCCGCTGTTCATCCTGATGGGGGCTCTCGCCGAGAAGTCCGGCCTGTCGACGGCCCTGTTCAGGGCGGCGGCGAGCTTCCTCGGCCACCGGCGCGGCGGGCTCGGCATGGCGCTGATCGGGGCATGCACGGGTTTCGGGGCCATCTGCGGATCCTCGGTCGCCACCACCGCGACCTTCGGCCGGGCGACGCTGCCGGAATTCCGCCGCTACAACTACGATCCGGGCTTCGCCACCGGCATGGTCGCCGTCGGCGGGACGCTTGGCATCCTCATTCCGCCATCGGTCATCCTCGTCGTCTACGCCATCACCACCGAGCAGAACATCGCCAAGCTCTTCATGGCGGCACTCGTCCCCGGCCTTATGGCGGCGGTCTTCTACTGCATCGTCATTGCCATCATGGTCCGCCTGCGTCCCGAGGCCGGTCCGGCAGTCGAGCGGGTCGGCTGGCGCGAACGAGGCCAGGCCCTCGTCGGCGTCTGGCCCGTGATGCTGATCGCCGTCGCTGTGGTCGGCGGCATCTATGGCGGTGTCTTCACGCCCACGGAGGGGGCCTCGGTCGGCTGCATCGCCATGCTGCTGGTCGGCATCGTCCAGCGCAGCCTCGGTTGGGAGGAGATCAAGGCCTCGCTGATCCAGACGGCCGAGACCTCGGCGATGATCTTCGTGATCCTGCTCGGCGCCGAGGTGTTCAATGGCTTCCTCGCGCTGTCGCAACTGCCGGCGACCGCAGCCGAGATCGTCACCCAGTCGGGCCTGCCGCCCTATGGCGTGATCGTCGGGCTGCTCGTCTTCTACATCATCCTCGGCGGTGTCATGGACGAGCTCGCCATGATCCTCCTGACGCTGCCGATCTTCTTCCCGATCGTCACGGCGCTCGATCTCGGCATGATGCCGGACGACATCGCCATCTGGTTCGGCATTCTCGTCTTGATGGTCGTCGGCATCGGACTGACGGCGCCGCCGATCGGGCTCAATGTCTTCGTGGTCTCGGCCCTGGCGCGCGACGTGCCCATCCTCGAGACCTATCGCGGCGTGATTCCCTTCGTCATCGCCGACATTCTGCGCCTGGCCCTGGTGGTGGCCTTCCCGGCGCTCGCGCTCTGGCTGGTCAACCTGCTGACCTGAGCCGGGGCTATTCAACCTCGACGTCGACGTAGAGTTCCGACGTGCCGCTGCCGATGCTGCTCGTGCCGGTGACCGCGAAGATGAACCGGTCGGACCCGGAGAATCCGGGGCGAGGTGTATAGATGACGCCGGTGCGCCCATCGGCCACGAGACGGCCTCCACGCGGCCGTTGCACGATCTCCAGCGATTCATAGCGGCTCTGTCCGCCTGCCTGGAGGCTGATGCGGCACGGCTCGCCCGACACCGTCATGGAGATGCGCCCCGGCTGCCCCATGACGAAGGGGCGGGCGGCGACGTTGCAGAGAGCGGATGCGTCGCTGACGACGGCAGCGAGAAGGGTCGCTGCGGCGGCCAGGGACAGGCAGGCGTGATGCATGGCGTTGTCCTCCGGTGATCGCCCGAGAGATCATTGCGGCAATGCGCCCACCGGTCAAACCGGAGTGTCAGGGGCGGCCGTCAAGGCCCCGAACGTCAAGGACCGCCCGGGATGATCGGGCGGTCCAGCTCTGGGGCATCGTGCGGGTCGGTGGAGCGCGGCGGTTACGCCGCCCGGACTGTGGCCAGGAAGCTGTCGACCTGCGTCTTGAGGCGCGAACCCTGGGTCGCGAGTTCCTGAGCGGCCGACAGGACCTGCGTCGAGGCGGAGCCGGTTTCGATGGCGCCACGATTGACCTCGGTGATGTTGGAGGCCACCTCCGATGTTCCCTTGGAGGCCTCCTGAACATTGCGGGCAATCTCCATCGTTGCGGCGCCTTGTTCCTCGACGGCGGCGGCGATGGCGGTGGAGATCTCCGAGACCTCGACGATGCTCGTGCCGATCGTCCGGATGGCATTGGCGGCTTCGCGGGTCGCCTGCTGCATCGATACGATCTGGGCCGAGATCGCCTCCGTGGCCTTGGCGGTCTGGCTCGCCAGTGCCTTGACCTCGCTGGCGACGACAGCGAAGCCCTTGCCGGCCTCTCCGGCGCGCGCCGCCTCGATCGTGGCATTCAGCGCCAGCAGGTTGGTCTGGTCGGCGACGGCGGTGATCAGCTTGACGACCTCGCCGATGCGGCCGGCGGCGTCGAGAAGCTCGGTGACCTTGGCGTCGGTCGACGTCGCCAGTTGCACCGCTTCCTGGGCGCGGCGCGAGGATTCCTGCACCTGGCGTCCGATCTCGCCGACCGACGAGGACATCTCGTCGGTTGCCGCGGCGACGGACTGGACGTTGCCGGCAGCCTCTTCCGAGGCCGCAGCGACGATGGTCGAAAGCTGCTGGGCCGAGCCGGCAGTCTGCGTCAGCGTCGAGGCGGCCGCCTCGAGCTCCGACGAGGCTGAACTCACCGTGCTGACGACTTCGCTGATCTGCTTCTCGAACTCGGCCACGGCGCCGGCAACGACGTTGGCGCGACGCTCCTTCGCTGCCCGCTCCGCTTCCTGCTCCGCAGCCAGGCGGCGGCTCTCCACCAGATTGCTCTTGAAGGTCTCCAGGGCGCCGGCGAGGTCGCCCACCTCGTCCTTGCGGCCGAGCGCGGGCACCTCCGCCTGAGCATCGCCGCCGGCAACCTTCAGCATGGCGGAGGTGATGGCCTGCAACGGCCGGGTGACCATGCCCACGACGATGGCCGTCAACAATCCGCCACCGGCGAGGATGCCGAGCAGGGTCGCGGCAATCATCAGCCAGACGGCGCGATCATAGACCTGCTCCGAACGATCGAGCATTTCCTTCTTGCGCGTCTCGTTGCGGGCATCGAAGCCCCGGAGCAACTGCCGGGCCTCGTCCAGCAGGGGCTGGGCATCGCGGGCCACCTGAGCCGCACCGGAGAAGTCGCCGCTGCGGGCCTGCGTCCGCAGTCTCTGATGAGCGACCTCGTATCGCTCCAGATTCTGCCGGATCTTGTCCATTTCCGCGCGTCCTGCCGCGGCGAAGGCTGCAGCCTTCAACTCATCGATCCGACCAAGGGCTTGCTTGTATTCCTCGTCCGCCTCGGCCTCGTATTTCTGGCGCTGAGCCGGGGCCAGTTCCTGCGCCTGCGAGCGGACGTCCGTGCATAGGACAGCAGATAGCCACTGGCCCGGCCGGACACGAAGAGCCTTTCGCTGGCCTGATGCAGTTCTGTCTTGGCGTCGTGCATCTGCCGCAGGGACAGGAATGCAACACCACCGACAGCTACCATCGCCACCATCAGGATGGCCGCGGCGGTGAAAATCTTCGACGCAATCGCGCGATCACGAAACCAAGCCAACATTCTGGATCCCCCGGGAAGAACGACGTTCTTGAGAGCGCCCAAAGAATGGGCACTGTCTCGACTATTTGCCTAAATTGCCATCTGTTAACGATGTCCTTAGGGAATGGCAGAAAGTTGCAGGGGATACACAGCCTGCGTCATGCGACCGCATGCCTCTGGTTGTGTCTGCCAGTCGACATGTCCCGATAGGTTGAAGTCGGCGGGGGATGAAGTCTTCGCGCGAGGGCTACCGGCAGGCGCGATTCAGCGGCCGATTCGCCTGTCGGGAGCGCCTCTCCCGCAGGGTCTCCCGCTGATCGAGATCAGGCCTCTGGCGGGCTCGCGGCTCGGCAAGAAAAGCCTACCGGCCGGTCCTGTCAGCCGCGGCTCAGGCGGCGTGCGTTGGCCTTGGCCCGTCTTGCCGCCGGCCGTGTCGCGGCGACGCCGATGGCGAGGAGCCCATGTGCGACGTCGTCGGTGGACATGCGCCCGCTCGCCGAGCGGATCGCCAGACGCCCGACCTCGAAGGCTGCGTCGAGCGACCCCTGAGCGGCCGCATCCACCTTTTCGCCGATCATCCTCATGGCCTCGGCGCGCGCCGGGCGATGAAGGAGGGTCGAGGGGTCGGACATCAGCACCATGCGGTGAGCGATGGTGACGCTCGCGGCCATGGCCGTGGTCGCCGAAAGCGTCGCCACGCCAATGGCGGCCTCTGTGAAACGGGGCAGGTACCAGAAGAACAATGCCATCCCTCGACCGACCGGACGGGTTGCCCGATGAGACGGCAGTTTGCGACGATTTGCCGAGATTGCAATGAAGGTGCCCCCGCATGGCTGCCGCCCAGCAGAACTTTTCCGTGAAGGATCCGGATTTCGAGGCGAGGGGGCGGGCCAGCTTCGCCCGGCAACCGATGATGGCGACTCTCGGGGTCACTCTCGACAGGGTCGAGCCGGGCCTTGCGGAAATGTCGATGCCCCATGCGCCGCATATCCTGCAGCAGCATGGTTTTGTTCACGCCGGGGCGCTGTCGGCCCTGGTCGACAATGCCTGCGGCTTCGCCGCCATGACCCTGATGCCGAAGGGTACCGGCGTCCTCACCGTGGAGTTCAAGATGAACCTCATGTCGCCGGGCAAGGGTGATCGGTTCGTCGGTATCGGGCGGGTGATCCGCCCCGGCAAGACTCTTATGGTCACCCTCGGAGAGTGCTTCGCCGAGGAGGCGGGCGAGCGCAAGCTCATCGCCATGATGACGGCCACCATGATGGTGATGACGACGCCCGGCATCGTCGACTGAGGAGATGTGTCATGTCCGATCTCGTCATCGAGACCTCCGGCCCCGTCACCACCTTCATCCGGACGCGCTCGGCCGCGCGCAATGCGATGAACCCTGAAGGGGCGCTGGCTCTCCACGAGGCGCTCGTCGCTTTCGATGCCGACGAGAACGCCAGCGTCGGGGTTCTGTGGGGGGCGGGCGGCGCCTTCTGCGCCGGGTTCGATCTGAAGCATGCCGCCCTGGCGCCGGGCGGCACGCCCTTCGGCGGTGACCTCGACATTCCCGATGGCGACACGGGCTGGCCGCGTGGTCCGATGGGGCCGACGCGCCTGCAACTGTCGAAGCCGGTGATCGCCGCCATTGCCGGACCGGCGGTCGCCGGGGGCATGGAGATCGCGCTCTGGTGTGACCTGCGCGTCATGGAGGAGGACGCCTATATGGGCGTCTACTGCCGACGCTGGGGCGTGCCGCTGGTCGATGGCGGAACGGTGCGCCTGCCGCGTCTGGTGGGACAGGGCCGCGCCCTCGACCTCATCCTGACCGGTCGCAAGGTGGAGGCGGATGAGTGCCTGAGGATCGGCCTCGCCGACCGGGTGGTGCCGAAAGGCACGTCCCGCGAGGCGGCCGAGGCGCTGGCCCGCGAGATCGCCCGCTTCCCGCAGGGATGCCTCAGGGCTGACCGGGCCTCGGCCCTGGCGCAATGGGACATGCCGCTTCAGGACGCCCTGCGCAACGAGTGGCGAACCTCGGCGAGCATGGCCATCGAGGAGGGCGTCGCCGGCGCCGGGCGCTTCGCTGCCGGAAAGGGCCGCGGCGGCGACTTCGACTCCATCTGACTACCGAAGGGCCGCCTTGATCACGTTGTCGCCGATGCCGAGTTCGTGTGCCGTCGCGGCGATGGCATCCCAGGTGCCGTCGGACAGCGGCACGCCCTCCACGAGCTTCTTCGCCTTCGAGCGCATCTCCGCCTCGCCCGGCACCAGCACCTCGCCGCCGGGCTCCACCGGCCGCGCGCTCTTGTAGTAGGCGACGTATTCGGCGCATTCGGCCGGGAAGAAGCCATCGGGATCGACCACCTTCGGGTCGATGTAGATCGACATCATGCCGTTGCAGAACCGCTTGTCCGGACCCGTCGTGCCGGCGCCGGTGAGCGCGCCGCCGAGGATCTCGCACATGAAGGCGAGGCCGGAGCCCTTGTGTTCGCCGAAGGCGCGGATGGCGCCGGGGCCGTTCATCGGATCGCGCGGGCCCGGGCCGGCGGGATAGGGCCCGTAGAGGACGGCGGGATCGTTGCTCTTGCTGCCGTCGGGTGAAATGAGGGCGTCGGACGGGATGGGCTTGCCGCCGAGCGAGGCGACCAGGACCTTTCCTTCTGCGACGAGCGACGTCGCGAAGTCGAGCAGCAGGGGAGCCTGGCCGGGACGCGGGACGCCGATGCAATAGGGAGCGGTCGACAGACGGCGGTCGACGCCGCCGTAGGGCGCGACGAGAATCGAGCCCACGACATTGACGAAATGGATAGACACCAGCCCCTCGGCAGCGGCCATCTCGGCGAAGTCGCCGATGCGGCCGAGATGGCCGGCCTTGCGCAGAGCGACCGCGGCGAGACCATTCCGCTTTGCTTTGGCGATGCCGATCCTGACGGCCTGCGGGCCGACCGTCTGGCCGAAGCCGTAGTGGCCGTCGAGGACGGTGAGGGCGGGTGTGTCGACGACGGCCGTGACGGACTTGCCGGCTTCGACACGGCCCTCGCGGAGCCAGTCGACATAGCGTGGCACCCGCGCCACGCCGTGGCTGTCATGGCCGGTCAGGTTGGCTTCGGTGAGGTAGCGACCGATGCGTCCCGCCTCGTCAGCGTCGCAGCCCGCCTTCTCGAAGACCGCCGCCACGAGGGCCTCGAGCCGCCCCGCGTCAACCAATGCCATGTCATCCTCCCTGTTCTTTGCGGCGATCATGGCGTCTCGCCGCGTCCGCGGAAAGGGAGGCTCTCACACGTTCGGCCTGCATCGGGTGATCTTCCCGACCATGCCAGGGACGGCTAGGCTCTGAGCCGCAAGGAGTTTGCCGATGACGACCGTGATCCCCGCCTTCTCTGCCGGCCGGCTCGAGCGCCCGGACGGCGCGGTCATTCGATACGAAGTCGGCGGGGAAGGCCCGGCGATCGTCTTTGCCCATGGGCTCGGTGGAAATCACCTGAGCTGGTGGCAGTCGGCGCATGTCTTCGCCGCCTCCCACAAGGTGATCACGTTCTCCCACCGCGGTTTCGCGCCGTCGACAGCGCCCGGCGGCATCGCCGACCCGACGCTCTATGCCTCCGATCTTCTGGCCCTGCTCGATCACCTCGCCATCCCCAGGGCGGTGATCGTCGGCCAGTCCATGGGCGGATGGACCTGCGTCGAAACGGCACTGGCGGCACCCGCGCGGGTGGCCGGCCTCGTGATGGCCTGCACCACGGGATCGTTCGACTACGACCGCTTCGACGACGACGGCGTGAAGGCCTGGCGGCAGGCCATGCCGGCGGTCATCGCCGATCTTACGGTGCGCGGGATCCATCGCGCCGCGGGTGCCAGGATGGCCTCTGACAATCCGCCCCTGCATGCTCTCTATCAGGGGATCGACCGCCTGACCTTCGGCCTCGACAAGGACGAGGTCGGCAAGCGGATCCGCACCATGCGTCGGCGGGGCGCCGAGGATGCCGCGCGCATCACCTGTCCGGTCCAGTTCGTGATCGGCACGGAAGACCCGCTGATCTGTCCGCGCGGCATTCAACTCGTAGCCGAGACGTTTCCCGACGCACGCACTCATACGGTCGCCGGCCTGGGGCACTCGGTGTATTTCGAGAACGCCAGTCTCTTCAATCAGATCGTCGACGAGTTCGTCACCGGGATCGGCTGGGTGCGGGGCGCCTGATCAGTTGCCGAGGAAGGCGCGGGGCGCGACCGGTGATTCCTTCATGATGAGGATCGAGACGCGCCGATTGGCGGCGAGATAGGGGTCATCAGGGAACATGGGTTCGCTGTCGCCCTTGCCCGTCACCGCGAAGATGCGGTCGGGGGGGAGCCCGTTCTCTTCGAGAATCATGCGCACCGCGTTGGCGCGGTCGGCTGTCAGGTCCCACGGGCCGTAGCCCGGCCGGCCGAGGACACGGCTTCCCGAGGTATGGCCGGTGATCGTCACCCGGTTGGAAAGCTGGCGCAGCGCCGGGGTCAGGGTCGCGATCAGACGGCGGGTGCGTTCATAGGGCTCGCGACCATCGGGCGGGAACATCGCACGGCCGTCCTGGTCGACGATCTGGATGTCGAGGCCGTCCGGCCGCTCTTCCATGATGACGTTCTTCGACAGCTCGGCGATTTCCGGCATGGCCTGCAACGCCTGCCGCAGGCTGGCGGCGGCGAGTGCCATCCGGCGGTCCGCCATGGCGCTGATGGCATCGGGGTTGCGTTCCGCGGTCTGCGGTGCGGGCCGGTCGGTCGGCTGCTCCGGCGAGTTCGAGACGTTCTGGATGTAGGGGCGCGTGGGAATCCCGTGCAACTCGATCATGCCGGTCAGCTGCGTGTTGCTCGTGGTGCCGAAGGCCTCGCGGAACGAGCCCGTCATCATGTGCTTCTTGCGTTCGTCCTGGTTGGAAGTCGCCACCAGCACCACGAAGAAGGACATGAGCAGGCCCATGAGGTCGGCGAAGGTCACGAACCAGCCGTGACCACCTGCGTGACCGTCGCCCTTGCGCTTTGCCATGGCTGCCTCAGGCTGCTTCCGCCAGTTCGTGACGATCGTGCGCCGTCAGGTAGGCCAGCAGCATTTCCTTCACGACCTGCGGGCTCTTCTGGTTGCGGATCTGCACCACGCCATCGATGATGATCGAGCGGGCGATGTCCTCCTCGGCCATCTTCAGGTGGCATTTGTCGGCGATCGGCATGCAGACCATGTTGGCGACGACGGCGCCGTAGAGCGTCGCGATCAGCGCCATGGCCATGATGGGGCCGAGCTTCGAGGGGTCGGTCATGTTGGCGAACATGTTGACCATGCCCAGCAGCGTCCCGATCATGCCGAAGGCGGGGGCGCAGTCACCGATCGAGCGGTAGATCTTCTGCGCCTCGTCCAGCTGCATGTAGACGTTGTCCTTGTCCGTCTCCATCGTCTTGCGGATGAAGTCCGCGTCGTAGCCATCGGCGATGTAGCGCACGCCCTGAGCGAGGGTCGGATCGGAAACATCGAGCTTTTCGAGTGCGTTCGGTCCCTGCTTGCGGGCGACGTCGGCGATCTGCGCGATTTCCTCGACGAGCTCACGATGGCTGACCGACGGCATGGCGAGCGCCGCCTTGAAGCCCATGGGGATGCCGTGCATCACCACCCCGAGAGGGTAGCGCAGCAGGGTGGCGGCCAAGGCGCCGCCGAAGATCACGATGACCGCGTGTTTGTCGTAGTACTGGGCGAAATTGCCACCGTCGATCATGATGAGGATGACAATGACGGCAACGGCCCCAACCAGCCCCAGGATTGTGGCGATATCCATCCGCGACTCCGATCATGCGTCCTTGCACTGCCATTGCACCCTAAGCGACGGCGCCTAAGAGTTGCTTAAGGTTGTCGCCGCCTTTACGAAAAGCCGACGTCTTGCGGCAGGGGGCGGGGCGCGGCTAAAGGGCTGGGCGAATGTCCGCTCGGAAGGGAAGATGATGAAGACGCTGGTCTTGAGAAGTTGCACGGTCCTTGGCCTGCTGGCTCTTGGCGCTTGCGCGCAGACGGCCCCCTCCGCGCCTCCCGGCCCGCCCGTCGTCAATGCCACGCCGCCGCCGCTGCCGCCCGATCCGGCTCTGGGGCCGCATGCAACCCCGGCGCAGGCACCCGCGCAAAGCGGCCGCCGCCGCTGATCCGCGCCTCTATTTTGACATAGCGCGTCGGTCCAATTGGTTTTCCTCTAGTTGCCCGGGAGACAGCTTGGCCGACTACCGCCTCCACTGCTTCGCCCAGTCGGGCAATGCCTACAAGGTCGCCCTCATGCTGTCGGCCTGCGGGCTCGACTGGGAGCCCGTGCTCGTCAGGTATTTCGACGGTGCGACGCGCGCTCCCGAGTGGCGCCAGGACGTCAATGTGATGGGGGAGGTGCCGGTCCTTGAGCATCAGGGCCGTCGCCTGTCGCAGTCGGGCGCTATCCTGACCTACCTGGCGCGCCGGACGGGGCAGTTCGCACCGGCGAGCGAGGACGAGGAGATGGACGTCCTGCGCTGGGTCCTCTTCGACAATCACAAGTTCACGAGCTATTTCGCCACCCACCGCTTCATGCTGTCGCTGGCGGGCAAGCCGGCGGATCCCGCCGTCCTGTCCTTTCTCCGCACGCGGGTTGACGCGGCGCTGGCGGTGGCCGACGCGCATCTGGCGACGAACCCCTTCATGGTGGCGGGTCGACCGACGATCGCCGATCTCTCGATGGCCGGCTACATGTTCTATCCCAATGCGGAGACCGGCTACGACATCGCCGGGTCCCATCCGCACCTTCACGCCTGGCGCGAGCGGATCGCCGCGCTGCCGGGCTGGAAGCCACCCTACGAGATGATGCCGAGCGCGATGCCGGCCGCATGATGGAACCGATGATGACACACAGGCTGGCCGTGATGACCTGTTTCGGGTTGCTCCTGGCAGGTTGCATGGGCGCGGAAGCCCCGCCCGTCGCCTCGCAGGCGCAGGTCACCGCGGTTCCGGTGACCCGGGTGGAGTCGTCCGCCCTGCCGCCGCCCCAGGCCGGAGCGGCCCCGACGGTAGTTGCGTCCGCGCCCGCGCCGGCCACGCAATCAGTACCCGTCTCGGCGCGGCCGCAGGCGAGCGCACCGTCGCGAATGGAGGTCGACGGTATGCGCACGGCGCCCGGCGCGCGCGAAAGCGCCAGCCTGACCAATGTCTCGCGGGTCTCGACGGGCGCGCCGACCGGCGGCAACGCCCTTGGCGGCACGATTGTCAGCGGCCAGTCGGCGGGAGCCATCCCGACGACCATCGACCGCAACCGCGAACCGGTTCGCGCGCGCTCGACCGCCCCGCGCGATCCGCTCGGTCCCGGCACGCCGCCGCCGATCGTCGCCCCGGAGCTGCGCGACACGACGGGCCGTTCGATCCGCAACCGGCAGGAAGTGCAATTCTGACCGGTCGCCCGGCGGACATCCGCGAAACAGTTGCCTTCCAACGGCGCGATGCGATCGCATCACCTGCATGGGACAAGCCCGGCCAGACCGGAGCCTGCCCATGCCGACCACCATCCGCACCTTGCTGCCGAAGCGTCTTCGCCGGAATTCGGCCGCTCTTGCCCTTCTGATCGCGACGACGCTTGCGGGGGCCGCACCGGGGCTGGCCCAGGCGCCCCTTCCGCCGTGCAGCCTTGGCGAGACCGACTGGAGGACAGACCCCGTCTTCCAGGCGAATCGCCACCCCACGCAGCGGTCCCTGCCCGTCGGCGAACTGCGCTGCAGGTCGATCGAGCAGAGCCTGTCGCCGATGGGTGCGGACCAGTTGCGGGTCCTTCGCGCCAAGGTCTTCGAGGCGAGCGGCTCCGGGGATGGCATCGAGCAGTCGGTGAACCTCTTCGTCCTGACCCGCGAGAGCGCGGCGGGCCCGCAGGTCCTTGCGCGCTTCCTTGAGCCCTACGACATTTCGCGGGACCAGCCCTATTTCCACGTGCTCGTCCACCAGCGCGGAGACGGCGCGCTCGTCGAACTCGGTGAGAAGGTCCGCAGTGCCTACCGCATCAGCGGCGACAGCGTGACGCGGATCGATGCCCATGCCTGGGTCGAGGGAATTGGCGCGGTGGCGGGCCCGGGCTGGGTGCATGGTCCCGTCAGGCGGGTATCGTTCAGCGGCATGCGAGGCTTTGTCTCCATCTTTCGCGCGGGATCCGATGATCCGGGCCGCCCGGGCAGCGCCTTTGACGAAGGCAAGGCGATCCAGGTGGATCTCGCTCTCGACGGGGATCGGCTGGTGTCGCGCGGCGCGCGCGTCGTCGATCCGTCCTTCATCCAGGACGTCGAGGACTGGACGGCCTTTGTCGAGGCCAGCGAGGAGGCACGTCGGGCAAAGCGGCGACTGCCCGCCGGCACCGAGCCCTGCGATATCGCCGGGTGGTCCGCCGACCCCGATCCGGCCGGCATGAACGTCCGGGCCGCGCCGAATGCCTCGGCCAGGATCGTGGGGAAGATTCCACCGCCGTGGAAGGCACCGGATCGTTCGGGTGATACCGGTGAAACCTATCGCTCGGAGTTTCGGATCGCCGGATATCGCGATGGCTGGTTCCTCATTCGCGGCATATCCGCGCCGGGTGTTGCCTATGGCGAGCGCTATCCCCGCAACCTGCCGCAGCCCTATCGCGGTCAGGGATGGATATCCGCGCGCCTGGTGGGCGCCGCCCTCGCCAACGGCAACCTGCCGCCGGGCCGGCTCTACCTCGCGCCGAGCCCCCATGCCGCCACGCGTCCCGCCCTGCGTCAGGGCGAACCGGTCTCCACCGGCGACATCGTCCAGCGGCTGCACGCCTGCTCGGGCCCCTGGGGGCTCGTCGAGATCGAGGGAACGCGCGGCTGGTGGACCGGCATCTGTGCCAACCAGGTGACCAACTGCAGTTGATCGCGACCTCGTTGCCACATCGCGGTGCCGCGGGCTATACGGCTGGCTCAATCGACATGAGGTTCGACGCGCGTGGCCGATGACAACAAGGGCGGACTGGGCGAAACGGTCCGCGTGGTGATCCACGCGCTTCTCATCGCCTTCGTGATCCGCACGTTCCTGTTCCAGCCTTTCAATATCCCCTCGGGGTCGATGAAGGAGACGCTGCTCGTCGGTGACTATCTCTTCGTCTCGAAGTTCTCGTACGGCTACTCCAGGTACTCCTTCCCCTTCTCGCCCAACCTCTTCGACGGGCGCATCATGGGATCGGTGCCGACCCGCGGCGACGTGGTGGTGTTCCGCCTGCCGCGCGAGCCCGATGTCGACTACATCAAGCGCGTCATCGGCCTGCCTGGCGACCGCATCCAGATGATCGCCGGTCAGGTCCACATCAACGGAACGCCGGTGGAGCGGCAGCGCATCGATGATTTCGTCGATGTCGAGGAGGGGCGCCAGACGCGCACGCGACGCTATCGCGAAACCCTGCCGAACGGCGTGAGCTACACGACGCTGGACCTCTACGAGAACGGCTTTTACGACAACACGCCGGTCTACGAGGTCCCCGCCGGCCACGTCTTCGTCATGGGCGACAACCGCGACAATTCCACCGACAGCCGGGTGCTGAGCCAGGTCGGGCCGATCCCCATGGATCACCTGATCGGACGGGCGCAGGTGCTGTTCTTCTCGATCGAGGAGGGTGAGCGCGCCTGGGCATTCTGGCGCTGGCCCTGGTCGATCCGCTGGACCCGCTTCGGAAACCTCGTGAGGTGAATCAGGCGGTGGCGCCCGGTCGCAAAGCCAAGGCCCAGCGCGCGAGCCTCGAGGAGATCGAGGCGCGTATCGGCCATGCCTTCTCCGACCGCAACCTTCTGGCGCGGGCGTTGACGCATCCGAGCGCGGTTTCCGGCATCGAGAAGCGGAGCGGCTCATACCAGCGGCTGGAGTTCCTCGGCGATCGCGTCCTCGGCCTTGCCGTGGCGTCCATGCTGTTCCGCACCCTCCCGGACGAGGACGAGGGGGCGCTGTCGCGCCGCCTGTCCGACCTGGTGCGCGCCGAGACCTGCGCCGAGATCGCGGCCGAACTGGCACTTGGCGACGGCGTGCAGGTCGGCCCGACGGAAAGCCAGGCGGCCGTCGGCAAGCGCGCCAGCGTTCTCTCCGACCTCTGCGAGGCGGTGATCGGCGCCATCTATCTCGATGCCGGCTGGCCGCCGGCCGAGGCCTTCGTCTTCCGCAACTGGAGCGGCCGCCTCACGGCCGGATCGGCGCCGCAGCGGGATGCCAAGAGCGCCCTGCAGGAATGGGCGCAGGGCAGGGGCCTGGCGACCCCGGTCTATCGCGTCGTCAGCCGCAGCGGACCGGATCACGCGCCGCTGTTCACCATGGCCGTCGTCATTCCTGGCCTGGCCGATGGAATCGGCGAGGGACCTGCCAAGCGCCAGGCCGAGATCGCTGCCGCCACCACCGTGCTGCTGCGCGAGGGCGTCTGGGCCGCGATGACCGAGGCGGGAGCCAGGACATGACCGCCGAACCCACGCGCTGCGGCTTCGTCGCCATCATCGGCGCACCCAATGCCGGCAAATCGACGCTGGTCAACGCGCTGGTCGGCGCCAAGGTCACGATCGTCTCGCACAAGGTGCAGACGACCCGTTCGCTGGTGCGCGGCATCGCCATGGAAGGCAGCGCCCAGATCATCCTCGTCGACACACCCGGGCTGTTCTCTCCGCGCCGGCGGCTCGACCGCGCCATGGTCTCGGCCGCCTGGGGCGGAGCGGCGGATGCCGACCGTGTCATCGTTCTGGTCGACGCCAAGAAGGGGCTGGACGAGTCCGTCGAAGCGATCCTCGACAAGCTCGGCGACGTGCGCCAGCCGAAGGACCTGGTCCTCAACAAGGTCGATCTCGTCGACCGGCCGAAGCTGCTCGACCTTGCCACTGCCATCAATGAACGGGCCCGTTTCGAGAAGACGTTCATGATCTCCGCCGCGACCGGTTCGGGTGTGAAGGATCTGCGCCAGCATCTCGCGGCGAGCGCGCCGCTCGGTCCCTGGCACTACCCCGAGGACGAGATTTCCGACGTCCCGGCCCGCATGCTGGCCGCCGAGATCACCCGCGAGAAGCTCTATCACCGGCTTCACGACGAATTGCCCTATGACGCAACCGTCGAGACCGAAAGCTACGAGGAGCGCAAGGACGGCTCCATCCGCATCGAGCAGACGATCTATGTCGTGCGCGAGGGACAGCGGAAGATCATGCTCGGCAAGGGCGGCGAGACCATCAAGCTGATCTCGCAGTCCGCCCGCGAGGAGCTTTCGAAACTGTTCGAAACGAAGGTGCACCTGTTCCTGTTCGTCAAGGTGCGCGAGAACTGGGGCGACGATCCCGAGCGCTACGAGCGCATGGGGCTCGAATATCCGAAAGGCAGGTGAGCCATGCTGTCCGTCCGTCCGAAGCAGACCACCACCCTCTATCGCTACCTGACAGGTCCCGACGATTCCTCCTTCTGCCATCGCGTCAGCGAGGCGATCAACAAGGGCTGGCAGCTCTACGGCCCGCCGACTCTCACCTTCGACGCCGCCAAGGGTCGCGTCATCTGCGGTCAGGCCATCGTCAGGGAGGTGGAGGACGTGACCTATTCCCCCGATCTGAAGCTCTCCGACTACTGATCGATGCAATGGATCGATGACGGGATTGTCCTCGGGGCACGTTCCTACGGGGAATCGAGCGTCATCCTCGAACTCTTCACGCGCATGCACGGGCGCCATCTCGGGCTTGTGAGGGGCGGCAGGTCGCGCCGCCAGCAGCCGGTGCTGCAACCGGGAAACCGCGTCCATGCGACCTGGTCGGCGCGCCTCGATGAGCATCTCGGCAACTACACCATCGAGGCCTCGCTCTCCAGGGCCGCCCGCCTGATGGAGAGACGTGAGGGTGTGGCCGGGATCACCCATCTCGCCGCGCTGGCCCGGTTGATGCCGGAGCGCGAGGCCCACGAGGGGATTTATGAGGCGATCGAGCTGATCGCCGATGCTCTGCCCGAGGTCGCCATCGCCGCGCCGCTTCTGGTGCGGTTCGAACTCGAGGTTCTGAAGCTCCTCGGCTTCGGCGTCGACCTGTCCGAATGCGCCGCCACGGGGGCGACGGAGAACCTCGCCTATGTCTCCCCGAAATCCGGCCGCGCGGTCTCCAGGGAAGCCGGCGAGCCATGGCGGGAGCGACTGCTGGCGCTGCCCGCCTTCCTCGTCGGGGCGGCAGCCGTCACCCCGGAGGACGTGCGCGCCGGCTTCCGACTGACCGGCCATTTCCTCAACCGCCACGTCTTCGAACCGCGTGGTCTCGCCATGCCGGATGCCCGCGAGGTCTTCCTGCGCTTCGTCGGCGCGGAGCCGGGCGTTTGAGTTTGCCTGCGCGAGCCTCTACATGGCCGCCATGAGCAAGAGCGTCTTCGAAGACTGGTTCGCCAGGGGCATGGACCCGGCTGCCTACGATCCCGTGGCGTCGGCCCGTCTCGCCATGAAGCCGAGCTACCCGAAGAAGTTCTTCAAGGAGGCGACGGCCGGTGAATCGGGGGAGGGCTGGCGTCTGCTGCTGGACGGGCGCCCGGCGAAGACCCCCGGAAGGAACCTCCTGGCATTTCCCTCCCGGGCTCTGGCATCCGCGGTTGCGGCCGAGTGGGACGGGCTCGGCGAGTTCATCGAGCCACTGCGCATGCCGATCACCCGCATCGCCAACGCGATCATCGACGGCGTTGTTCCGGATCCGGCGCCGGTGGCCGCCGAGATCGTCCGCTACGCCTCCTCCGACCTCCTCTGCTACCGCGCTGACGGCCCCCGTACGCTGGTCGAGCGGCAGTCTGCGCTGTGGGGTCCCGTGCTGGCCTGGGCGCGTGATGCGCTCGGCGCGCGCCTGATCCTCTCCGAGGGCGTGATGTTCGTCACCCAGCCGCCGGGCGCGCTGGACGCGATCGCGGCTGCGCTGCCCGTGGGCGATGGCTGGCGTATCGGTGCGACCCATGTCGTCACGACGCTGACCGGCTCGGCCCTGCTGGCGCTCGCCCTGCTGCACGGACGTCTCGATGCCGGCGAGGTCTGGATCGCCGCCCATGTGGATGAGGATTTCCAGATATCGCAATGGGGCGAGGATGCCGAAGCGGCCGAGCGGCGCCTGGCGCGGCGGCGCGAGTTTGACGCCGCGGCAACGGTTCTCGCGACAGTGTGACATCGCCGTGAAACCGGCGCGGCTCCATGTCTCCGCCATGCTGGCCGCCGAAACAGGGGGCTCGGAGACGCTGCATGAAGATCACGCTCGACATCGCCAAACTGGTGGAGGATGGCCGCCTCACGCCTGAGGAGGCCGCGCGGCTCAAGGGGCTGGCCGCCGAATCCACCGGATCGCTGGCCATGAACATGCTTGTCGGCTTTGGCGTGGTTGCCGTGGCGCTCGGCGTCATGGGCCTCGTGCCGCAGCCGACCGTTGCCGTCGTGCTGGGCGGCATTCTTGGCGGCGTTGGCCTCGGCTTCGTGCTGAGGGGTGAGCGGGCTTGGTTCATCCTGGCGCAGATCTGCCTCCTCGCCGGCGCCCTGATGCTGGCTGGCGGCGTGATGTTCATGACCAAGGGATCGGTCACGGCCCTGCTGGCGGTGACTGTCATCTTCGCGGGGGCCGGGATCGTGGCGCGGTCCGGCCTGCTCATCGCGCTGGCGGTGCTCGCCCTGTCGGCGACGATCGGCGCCCGAACCGGCTACATGCGGGCCACCTATTTCCTCGCGATCGAGCAGCCTGCTGTCACGGTGCTGTTGTTCTCAGGTCTCGCGATCGCGGCCTACCAGGCGTCGAAGCGGCTCACTGCCGATTTCGCCCGGCTCTCGATCACTGCGGCGCGCACGTCGCTGCTTCTGGTCAATTTTGGCTTCTGGATCGGCTCGCTCTGGGGCGACCGGCTCACCTGGTTCGTCGACCGCACGACGACCTCGCGCTTCGCGCCGGTCATTCCGGCCTGGACCTTCTCGGTGCTCTGGATCACCGTCATCATTGGTGCAGGGGTCTGGGCGGCGCGCGCCGACCGGCCATGGGTGCTCAACCTCGCGGCGGTGTTCGGCGCCATCCACTTCTACACCCAGTGGTTCGAGAAACTCGGCGCGACGCCTTTCACAGTTCTGGTCGCGGGGGTGACGACGTTGGTGCTGGCCGTCGGCATCTGGAAGTACAATCAGGGCAAGACCATCCTGGCGTGACGGCGGTCGCGCATCCGCCGACAGTCTCATTGGTTGGCCCGCAGCTTGCGTGCTATCCGGGCGTACTGGCCTGTAACCGATGAGGGGCGGGGCGCAACCCCCGGCGTATTCATGAAGGACGTCCTCGAAAAGCTGGAAGAGCGCCGCGCGGAGGCCCGCCTCGGCGGCGGCCAGAAGCGGATCGACGCCCAGCACGCCCGCGGCAAGCTGACGGCGCGCGAGCGCATCGAGCTTCTCGTCGACAGGGGCTCCTTTGAGGAGTTCGACATGTTCGTGCAGCACCGCTGCGCGGATTTCGGCATGGAGAAGTCGCATATCCCGGGAGATGGCGTCGTCACCGGCTGGGGCACCGTGAACGGCCGCACCGTCTTCATCTTTTCCAAGGATTTCACAGTCTTCGGTGGCTCCCTCTCGGGAGCCCATGCCGCGAAGATCACCAAGATTCAGGACATGGCGCTCAAAGCCCGCGCGCCGATCATCGGGCTGTTCGATGCCGGTGGCGCACGTATCCAGGAAGGCGTCGATGCTCTCGGTGGTTATGGCGAAGTCTTCAAGCGAAATGTGATCGCTTCGGGTGTCATTCCGCAGATATCGCTGATCATGGGCCCCTGCGCCGGCGGCGACGTCTATTCGCCGGCCATGACGGATTTCATCTTCATGGTGAAGGACACGAGCTACATGTTCGTGACCGGACCGGACGTCGTGAAGACGGTGACCAACGAGGTCGTCACATCAGAGGAACTGGGCGGCGCCTCCGTTCACGCGGTGAAGTCGTCGGTCGCCGACGGCGCCTACGAGAACGATCTCGAGGCGCTGCTGCAGATGCGGCGCCTCATCGATTTCCTGCCCTCGAACAACATGGATGGCGTGCCCGAGATCCCGTCCTTCGACCGGCCGGACCGCATCGACATGTCGCTCGACACGCTGGTGCCGGACAATCCGAACAAGCCCTACGACATGAAGGAACTGATCCTGAAGACTGTCGATGAGGGCGACTTCTTCGAGATTCAGGCGAGGTTCGCGCCGAACATCATCACAGGGTTCGCGCGCCTCGAAGGTCGATCGGTCGGCATCGTCGCCAATCAGCCCATGGTCCTCGCCGGCGTCCTCGATTCCGATGCCAGCCGCAAGGCGGCGCGCTTCGTCCGCTTCTGCGACGCCTTCTCGATCCCGATCGTCACCTTCGTGGACGTTCCCGGCTTCCTGCCCGGGACGTCGCAGGAATATGGCGGCCTGATCAAGCACGGTGCCAAGCTCCTGTTCGCCTACAGCCAGTGCACGGTGCCGCTGGTGACCGTCATCACCCGCAAGGCCTTCGGTGGCGCCTATGACGTGATGGCGTCCAAGCATATCGGCGGCGACATCAACTATGCCTGGCCGTCGGCACAGATCGCCGTGATGGGCGCCAAGGGCGCGGTGGAGATCATCTTCCGCGCCGACATGAACGACGCCGACAAGATCGCCGCCCGGACGAAGGAGTATGAGGAGCGGTTCCTCTCGCCCTTCGTCGCGGCCGAGCGGGGCTACATCGACGAGGTCATCATGCCGCATTCGACGCGGCGCCGGGTTGCGCGCGCCCTGTCGCTGCTGCGGCACAAGGCTGCGGAGACTCCCTGGAAGAAGCACGACAACATCCCGCTCTGATGGGCTAGGGTGTTGGCGGGCGTCTGATCTTCATCAAGGACGCCTTGCATGGAACGCGCAACCTTGTCGCGTGTTCGGTCCTGAACAAGGAGCTCCCCCAATGTCCATCAAGTCGATTTTGCTCGCTCTCATTGCCGGAGATGGTGCCAAGCCCCAGGGCGCCATTGACTACGCCGTCTCGCTGGCGGCGGCCAACGGTGCCCACCTGTCCGTCGTGGTCGGCGCCATCAAGGTTCCCGTCGTCGTCTATTCGGGTGTCGCGGAAGTGCAGGCCATCGTCGCCGACGAGAACGATACCCGGACCGACAAGGCCGACGAACTGAGCGAGGCCATCCGCAATGCCGCCCAGACGGCCGGCGTCTCCGCCGCCGTCGAGGTGGTGACCGATGCAATCGACCCGCTGTTCAGCCGGATCGGCAAGCGCGCACGCCTCCACGACTTCTGCATCTGCGGCCGCCCGCGTCCCGACGATGTCTGGGCCACCGAGCTCGCCGAGACGCTTCTGCTGTCCTCTGGCCGTCCGACCATTCTGGCGCCTGACGGCTTCGACCCATCCCGCGCCTCCAACTCGATCGTCGTCGCCTGGGACGGCTCGGCGGTTGCGCCCCGCGCCATCGGCTCGGCCTCGGACTTCATCGACAAGGCCGGGCAGGTGGAAATCGTCTCGGTGCTCGGTGACCGCCACGCCGACGATCTGGTCGCCGGTGCCGACCTTGCGCCCATGCTGGCCCACCACGGCGTCAAGGTGACCGTCACGAACCTCCCGTACAGCCGCGATGTCGGCAAGACGATCGTCGAGCATGCCCAGAACACCCGGGCGCAGATGATCGTGATGGGCGCCTACGCCCATTCGCGCCTGCGCCAGATGGTGCTCGGCGGCACGACGACGACCCTGCTGCAGTATTCGCCGGTTCCGGTGCTGATGGCGCATTGAGCGCGCTGTCAGAGCGCAACACTCGAAGCCGGCGAGCTTAGGTCGCCGGCTTATTGCGTTGTGGATGGACGACGGTCAGCGCGGTGTTTCGCGCGCAAGCCGCAGGATGGCCGGCGGGCGTTCGGCCCTCAGAACGGCCGCCGTGGCCTCCACCTTCCGCCAGACGCGCAGGGCATTGCCGGAGAGCAGGCCCTTGAGTGCTGAATCCGACCAGCCCCGCCGGATCAGCTCCGCGACGAGGTGGGGAAAGCGCGAGGCGTCCGCGAGATCGGGCGGGTTGGGACCGCCGAAGAAGTCGGAGCCGATGCCGATATGGGCGAGGCCGGTGCGGCCGACGAGATAGGCAATGTGATCGCACAGCTCGGGGATCGAGCCGCGCGGCCAGGGACCGGTCTCGGCAGCCTTGCGCGAGACTGCGGCGTCGATGTCGATGTCCGGGCGCGTCTTGCCGTACACTTGCAGCGGCGCCA
>CAZPMD010000013.1:15840-32788 GCA_964587395.1 uncultured Hyphomicrobiales bacterium | reverse complement strand
CCGCGACTTTGTGGGCATCGTCGCCGAGCGCGAGGAGCAGCCGCTCGAGGCCCATCGCAAAACCGACCGCCGGGGTCGCCGGGCCGCCGAGCTCGGCGACGGCGGCGTCGATGTCGAGGTCGGGCCGCGTCTTGCCGTAAACCTGCAGCGGCGTCATCCACTCGTGGCTCTTCCGGGAGATGAAGTTCGGTACGAAGGTGGCCATGACCACGCCGCCATTGGACTTCACCCGGTCGAGCACGTCGTCGGGCACGTTGCGCGGGTGGGGGCAGAGCGCCATGGCGTTGGAATGCGACCAGAGGACGGGGGCAGCCGTGGCGTCGAGCACCTGGTGCTGGGCCTTGGGCGAGGCATGGGCGAGATCGACGATCATGCCGATGCGGTTGCATTCGCCGACCAGGGCGCGTCCGAAGTCCGTGATTCCGTCATGACGGGGGGCATCGGACGCCGAATCGATCCAGTCGAGTGTCTCGTTGTGGCAGAGGGTGAGGATGCGCACGCCTGCGGCATACCAGACCCTCAGCGGCGACAGGGAGCCGCCGAGGCCCACGGCGCTTTCCACCGAGATCACCGAGGCGATCCTGCCCTCGCGCCGCGCAGCCGCGATGTCCGACGCCCTGCGCGCCGGACGGAAGACGTCGGCATGTAACTCCTCGATATCGAGGCCGACGGCGATCTGCTCCAGCGTGAAGCGTCCGGGATTGGGCACCGATGTCGGCACGAAGGCCGCGAAGACCTGGGCGCCGACCTTGCCCTCGCGCAGGCGCGGAATGTCGGTGTCGCTCTCCTGATGGACGCGATCCAAACCGTAGGCCTTCACGTCACCATCCGCCGCGCGACGGATGGTGTAGGGCAGGTCGTTGTGCCCGTCGAAAAGGATGAAGCGGTCGAGAAGTTCGCGGGCCCTGGCGAGGGCCGGGTCGATCCGGCTCATGCCGCTTCCTTTCAGGCTTCTGCGATCACCACGGGTGGAACGCGGTCGACGGCCGTGACGCGGCCGCGCTCGATGGCGAGCGCGAGTTTGCCGTGCTTCAGCGCTAGTGCCTTGTCGCCGAACAGCTCCCGCCGCCAGCCCTTCAGGGCCCCGACATCGGCCTCGTCGCTCTCGGCGATGCGGTCGAGATCATCGGAGGTCGCCACCACCTTGGCAGCGACATGATGCTTCTCGGCGACCATCTTGAGCAGGACCTTGAGCAGTTCGACGGTCGCCGACTGCGACTGGCTCTGCGGTCGATGCTTGTCGATGGGCGGCAGCTCGCGCGGATCGCGGCCAAGTCCGGCCTGCACGGCCTCGACGACGGCCATGCCGTCGCGCGAGCGCTCCCACCCCTTCGGGATGGACCGCATGGCACCGAGCGCCTCGACGGTCTTGGGGCCAGTGAGGGCGATGTCGAACAGGCAGTCGTCCTTGAGCACGCGCGAGCGCGGCACGTCGCGCGCCTGCGCCTCGCGCTCGCGCCAGGCGGCCACCGCCATGAGGACGGCCAGTTCCTTGGGCTTGCGCACGCGGTTGCGGAAGCGCTCCCAGGCGCGTTCCGGCTCCTGCCGATAGGTGTCGGGCGAGGTGAGAACGCGCATCTCCTCGGCGACCCAGTCGCTGCGTCCGCGCTTCTCCAGTTCGCCTGTGAGCTTCACGTAGATGTCGCGCAGGTGGGTCACGTCGGCGATCGCATAGTCGATCTGGGCGTTGCTGAGCGGGCGCTTCGACCAGTCCGTGAACCGGCTGGTCTTGTCGAGCTGCGTGCCGTTGGTGCGCTGGACGAGCTGGTCGTAGGAGATGGAATCGCCATAGCCGAGCACCATGGCCGCGACCTGACTGTCGAACAGCGGCTCCGGAATGCGCTTGGAGAGGTGCCAGACGATCTCGACGTCCTGGCGGGCGGCGTGGAACACCTTCACCACCTTCGGGTCGACCATCAGGTCGAAGAAGGGTGTCAGGTCCATGCCCGGCGCAAGCGCGTCGATGGCGACGGCCTCGTCGGGGCTCGCAAGCTGGATGACGCAAAGCTTCGGCCAGAAGGTCGTCTCACGGAGAAACTCCGTGTCGACCGTGACGAAGGGGTGCTTGGCAAGGCGCGCGCAGATGGCGGCCAGATCGGAAGGGGACGTGATCAGCATCACGTCCTCCATACAGGAGTCTTTGGCCGAAGCGAAAGGCCTTCAGGCACTGCCCAGTTGGGCTTCGATCAGGGCCGTGATCCGCGGATCGGTGGGACGGACACGCGCCGGAAAGGCACCGATCACCAGGCCCGTCCGCCCGACGACATACTTGTGGAAATTCCAGGTGGGAATCTCGGTCGGCCTCTGGCCGGCCACCCAGCGGTAGAAGGGATGTGCCGCGCCGCCGGTAACGCGGTGCTTGGCGGCCATGGGAAAGGACACGCCGTAGACGCCCTGGCAGACGGCGGCGATCTCCGCAGCAGTCCCGCGTTCCTGGTTGAAGTCGTCGGAGGGCACGCCGATGATCGTCAGGCCGCGGTCGCGATAGCGCGTCCAGAGCTGCTGCAGATCGGCGTATTGGGGCGTGAAGCCGCAGGACGACGCGGTGTTCACCACGAGCAGCACGCGTCCTGCGTGATCGGACAGACGGATCGTCGTGCCGTCCAGCCCCTCGAAGGAAAACGCATAGGCCGTCGAGGAGGTCTGGGCTGCGGCGGGCAGGGCGGCTGATGCGGCCAGGGTGGTTGCGAGAAGGGTGCGGCGTGACAGCATCATGGGTGCTCCGGCTGACCTGATGATCTTACGCGATTGCCGGCGCCATGGATGCACCGCACGCAGAAGTGAGCACCCGGTCTGTCGCAAGGGCAGTTCCGCCAGTTCCGTGTCCGGGACCTGCGGCAGGCGGGGTAGGCGGCGCGCCGACTGCCGCTACACTGCGCCACCACTCTCATGGACGGGAAACCGATGACTCATCGTCTCGACGCTGGTGCCGATACGGCCCACTGGGGCTTTTTTGACGCGACCCTCGCAGCCCGCACCACCATCCATTCCGGCGACACCATCACCGTGTCCACGGTCTCCGGTGGGCCCGATGTCCTCCCGCCCGCCGACTGGGGCATTCCGCCCGGGCTGACGGCCATTCATCAGCGCTTCGGCGGGCCGACACTGCCGGGCCACATCTGCACGGGCCCGGTGGCGGTGAAGGGCGCGAAGCGGGGCCAGGTGCTCCAGGTCGACATCGAGGCGATCGAACTGCACTACGACTGGGGCTACACCTTCGTCGCGCCGCTGGTCGGCGCGCTCCCCGACGACATCAAGGCGAAGCGCCTGTTCCATTCGCGCATCGACCGCGCCCGCAAGGTAGCGACCATGCCATGGGGGCACGAGATCTCGCTCGACCGGCCGTTCTTCGGCGTCATGGCCGTCGCGCCGCCGCCCGAATGGGGCCGTGTCAACACGCTGCCGCCACGCCGCAATGGCGGCAATCTCGACAACAAGGAACTCGTCGCCGGCACGACGCTCTACCTGCCGGTCTTCGTCGACGGGGCGAACTTCTCGGTGGGCGATGCCCACGGCGCGCAGGGCGACGGCGAGGTCTGCATCACCGCCATCGAGACCGGACTGATCGGCACCTTCCGCCTGACGGCCCGCGACGACATGAGCCTCGCCTGGCCCATGGCGGAGACACCGACGCACCTCCTCACCATGGCCTTCGACCCCGATCTCGACACGGCGGTCCAGATCGCCCTGCGGTCGATGATCGATCAGGTCACGGCGCGCTCCGGCCTCGACCGGGACGAGGCCTTCGCCCTGATGTCGCTCGTCGCCGACGTGCGCGTCACGCAGGTGGTCAACGGCAACAAGGGCATCCACGTCATGCTCGACAAGAAGTGGCTGGCGAAGATCCGCTGAGGATCACGCCCAGGGCTCGCCCCTGACGATCAGATCGGCCAGCGCGTCCGTCGCCGCTGCAAGGAGCCTCTCGCCCTTGTTGCGGCTCGCCTTGCGCGCATCGCCGAGGACCCCGGAGGGAGTCAGCGTGGCGAAGGACCTGAAGCGCTGGGCGGGAGGAGCCAGAACGGCGCGCGGATCGCCGAAATGCGGCCCGTAGGCTTCAGCGAGCTTGTTCTCCCGTACCGCCTCGGATGCGACCGCCATCATCATCGCCGTCTCGGCCTCGCAGGCGTGGAGGACGCTCTGCTGGTCCTCGAGCAGCGGCGCGAAGGCGGGTTGCGCCAGCTCGAAATAGGTCGTGGCGGCTACGACGAGGCCCGTCTCCCGCTCGAGATCGGGGAGGAAGGCGTTCAGCGCGGTCATGTTGCCGCCATGGCCGTTGACGATCAGCACCCGCCGGAAGCCATGGCGCTGCAGCGACCGGATCAGGCAGAGGAGAACGGCCCTGTAGGTCGGGATGTCGAGGGTGAAGGTGCCGCCATGGGCCATGTGGTGCTCGGCCATGCCGACCCACAGGGTGGGCGCCACGACGACCGGGCGGCGATCCATCGCCTTCTCGGCGGCGATCCGGCAGACGGTGCCGCACAGGATGGTGTCGACGCCGGTGCCGAGATGCGGGCCGTGCTGTTCGGTCGAGGCGACGGGCAGCAGCACGGTGGCATCGGCGGCGGCGAGGGCGTTGATCTCCGGGGCCGTCAGTTTGGCCCATTCGACGATGGGGCGTGGGTGCGATGTCATGGAAACCTCCGGAGGGCTGGTCTGGTGCGATCGTGGATGGACCCGGAGGCGACGTCGAGCCCTCCGGTCGGCACGAGCTATGCACCGGGGCGGCGCCAGAGCAGCGGACACGCGACGCCAAATCGGCCTGACTCACATTTCAACGACGAATTGTCGATGAAATGTTGACATCGTGAAGTGCGCACATGAATGTCGTGTCCCGCGTGGTTGGCAGTCGTCGAACCCAGGGTTTCGTGCGAGACAATCCACAGCTTCGGGGACGAGGGCCGCATGCTGCAGCCCACGTCCAGCATCGGGGATCGGACCGGATTTCACGCATGGCCCAGTCAGTCATCACGCGCCTCGCCACCGACATCGGCGGGACCTTCACCGACATCGTGCTCGAAAGGGGCGATCACCGGTTCACCACGAAGCTGCTGACCACGCCCCAGGCGCCGGAAGAAGCGGTGGTCGAGGGAACTCGGCTTGTGTTGAAGGAGGCCGGGCTTCGCTTCGCCGACCTCGACGTCTTCGTCCACGGCACGACGCTCGCCACCAATGCGGTGATCGAGCGCAAGGGTGCCAGGACGGCGCTGATCGCGACCGACGGCTTCCGCGACGTGATCGAGATCGCCGACGAGAGCCGCTACGACCAGTACGACGTCTTCATCGACAAGCCGCGCCAGCTCGTGCCGCGCCAGCTCCGGTTCACCGTGCCCGAACGTATCGATGTCACTGGCAAGGTGTGGATCGACCTCGACGAGGCCGCGGTCCGGAAGGTTGCCAAGACACTGAAGGCCGAGAAGGTCGAGGCGGTCGCCGTCGCCTTCATCCATTCCTATGCCAACGCCGTCCATGAGGAGCGGGTGTGCCAGATCCTCGCGAAGGAAGCGCCTGACATCGCGGTGACGCTGTCCTCCGAGGTCTGCCCGGAGATGCGCGAATACGAGCGCACGTCCACGGCCGTCGCCAACGCCTATGTCCAGCCGCTGATGGCCGGCTATCTCGGCCGCCTGAAGGCCCGCTTCGCCGCCGAGGGCTACAACAAGCCCATCCACCTCATGACGTCAGGCGGTTCGCTGGCGACGCTCGAAACCGCGGCGCGCTTCCCCATCCGCCTGGTCGAATCCGGCCCGGCCGGCGGCGCCATCCTTGCGGCGTACATCGCGGCGGAGCGCGGCGAGGACAAGGTGCTGTCCTTCGACATGGGCGGCACCACCGCCAAGATCTGCCTCATCCACGACGCAACGCCGTACAAGGCGCGCACCTTCGAGGTCGATCGCCAGTCGCGCTTCATGAAGGGCTCGGGACTTCCCGTCCGCATCCCGGTGATCGAGATGGTCGAGATCGGCGCCGGCGGAGGCTCGATCGCGCGTGTCGATGCCCTCAAGCGCATCACGGTCGGTCCGGACTCCGCCGGCTCGGTTCCGGGCCCCGCCTGCTACGGCCGTGGCGGCGAACTGCCGACTGTGACCGACGCGGACGTGGCCCTCGGCAAGATCGAGCCCGCACGCTTCGCCGGCGGCGCAATCAAGCTCTATCCGGAGAAGGCGGACGCCGCCCTCGACGCCAGTGTCGGCAAGCCCCTGTCGCTGACGACCTCCATGTCGGCGCATGGCGTGGCGGAGATCGTCGACGAGAACATGGCGAACGCCGCCCGCGTCCACTCGGTGGAGCGCGGTGTGGTCGTGTCGGATCACACCATGGTCGCCTTCGGCGGCGCCGCGCCGCTTCACGCCGCCCGTCTGGCCGAAAAGCTCGGCATCGCCCGAGTCGTCGTCCCGGCCGATGCCGGCGTCGGTTCGGCCATCGGCTTCCTGCGGGCTCCGGCGGCCTATGAACTGGTCCACTCCAAGTTCATGCGGCTCGACAAGTTCGACCTCAGGGAGGCCAACCGCCTCCTGTCCACCATGAGCTCGGAGGCGACGGGCCTCGCCAAGGCGGCTGCAGGCAACCGCAAGCTGACCGAAACCCGCACGGCCTTCATGCGCTACGCGGGGCAGGGGCACGAGATCGCTGTCGCCCTGCCGGTTCGCGCGCTGGTGGAGAAGGACGTCGCCAAGATGCGCGAGACCTTCGAGGCCGGATATCGCCAGCTCTTCTCCCGGCACATCCCCGGCGCGGCCATCGAGGTTCTCTCCTGGGCCGTGCTGGTGACGACCGATACGGCGCGGCCGGCGGTGCTGGCGAAGCCGAAGGCCAAGGCCGGCCCGAAGCCGATCGGGACGAGGCCCGTCTTCGACGCCAAGACCGGCAAAGTGGTGAAGGTGCCGATGTACGATCGGCTCGGCATGGCACCCGGCGCGCGGATCGAGGGGCCGGCGATCATCGTCGAGGCGGGCACGTCCACCTATGTCACCGCCACGTTCGACGCCGCCATCGATGCCGGGCTCGGCCTGGTGCTGACCGCGCGCAAGGCCGCCGCCAAGGCTCGGCCCGCCACCAAGACTGTTTCGAAGAAGGCAAAGTGACCGTCATGAGCAAGCTTTCCGACATCGAACTGCAGGTCATGTGGAACCGTCTCATCGCGGTGGTCGAGGAACAGGCACAGGTGCTCTTGCGCACCGCCTTCTCGCCGATCGTCCGCGAGGCAGGCGACCTGTCCGCCGGCGTCTTCGACCGCGAGGGCAACATGCTCGCCCAGGCGGTTACCGGCACGCCCGGGCACGTCAACTCCATGGCCGAGAGCGTCAAGCACTTCGTCCGCGTCTTCCCCGTCGAGACGATGAAGCCTGGCGACATCTACATCACCAACGATCCCTGGATGGGGACCGGACACCTCAACGATTTCGTCCTGACCACGCCGGCCTTCCATCGCGGCAAGCTCGTCGGCCTGTTCTCCTGCACCAGCCACCTCATGGACATCGGCGGAATCGGCTTCGGGCCGGACGGCACCGACGTCTTCATGGAGGGTCTCTACATCCCGCTTCTGAAGCTCGCCGACCGCGGCAAGCTCAACGAGACGCTGATGGCGATGATCCGCGCCAACACGCGCCTGCCGATCGACACCGAGGGCGACGTCTATTCGCTTGCGGCCTGCAACGACGTCGGCTGTGAGCGCCTCTCGGAGATGATGGAGGAGTTCGGCCTGAAGGATCTCGACGTGCTGTCGAAGCACATCCTGACCCGCTCGAAGGCTGCGGTTCTCGATGCCATCGCCGCCCTGCCGCAGGGCAAGTGGTCGAATACCATGACGGTGGACGGCTACGACGAGCCGGTGACGCTGGCCTGCACCGTCGAGGTGACGAGGAAGGGCATCCACGTCGACTACACCGGCACGGGAGAGGCCTCGAGGCGCGGCATCAACGTGCCGCTGGCCTATACGACCGCCTACACGGTCTTCGGCCTTGCCTGCATCGTCGGCAAGGACATCCCGAACAATGCCGGCTCGCTCGCGCCTCTCACCGTGTCGGCGCCTGAGAACTCGATCGTCAACGCGCTGAAGCCGAAGCCGGTCGCCTCCCGCCACATCATCGGCCAGATGCTGCCCGACGTCGTCTTCGGCGCGCTGCGTCAGGCGATCCCGGACCGCGTCCCCGCCGAAGGCACCTCCTGCCTGTGGAACCTCAATGTCCGGGGCCAGACCGACGAGGCGGGCCTTGGCAACTACGGGTTCATGATGGCGGTGACGTCCAACGGCGGCACCGGCGCGCGTCCGATGAAGGATGGCCTTTCCGCCACCGCCTATCCGTCGGGCGTCAAGGGAACGCCTGTGGAGATCGCCGAGTCCATCACGCCGCTGATCTTCTGGCGCAAGGAATTCCGCGAGGACTCCGGCGGGGCCGGAACGACGCGCGGCGGCCTCGGCCAGGTCATCGAGGTCGGCAGCCGCATCGGCAAGCCCTTCGATCTCTTGGCGGCCTATGACCGCATCGACCATCCGCCGCGCGGGCGCGACGGCGGCAGCGACGGCGCCCCCGGCGCGGTGTCGCTGAAGTCGGGCAAGGTCCTCAAGGGCAAGGGCTTCCAGCTGATCCCGCCGGACGACAGGCTGGTGGTGATGACGCCGGGTGGTGCGGGCATCGGCGATCCCGGCAAGCGCGACCGCGCGGCGCTGGCGAAGGACGTCAGCGAGGGTCTCGTCAGTGCCAGGGGCGCCAAGGCTTATGGCGGTTAGGCCGTCGCCTGCGCCAGTTGGTGCGTGTCGGTGAGGTGGCGGAACCCCGTCACCTTGCCATCGCTTCCGCAGGTCCACAGATGCGCTTCCAGGTCACGGAAGCGGCGGCCGTTGGCCTTGATGCCGAGCTCGATGTGGATGAGCGCAACGACCTGATCGCCGCCCTCCAGCAGGTTGAACGGCTCGAAGCGCAGGAAGTCGAACTCGGCGAGCGTCGTGAAGAAGCCCGCCACCTCGGCCGGGCCACGACGCGGCCTGTACCAGCGAAGAGTTTCGCCGCCCCAGTCGTGCTCCCAGCTCACGTCATCCGCGAGAAGGGCCAGGATGGCTCCGACGTCGCCGCGGCCGAAGGCGGCATAGGCGGTCTGCACGGTGTCGATGTTGCGGCTCATGGCATCCTCCAGTGAGCGTCCGCGATCGCGGCGCAAGGAGGATACCCGCCGGCCAAGCCAGACGGATGCGGCCCGCGGATCGGGAAGACTGCGGAGGCGAGGGCGCTAGAGGCTCGCGGCCGCCCGTGCCGCCTGGTCGTAGAGCCCTGAGAGCGCGCGCATCTCGGTTGCGATCCGGCTCAGCACCGCGGGTTCCGTTCCGAAGGCCTTGACGCCCTGGACCAGCAGGGCCTCGCGGATCTCGTGGTAGCGCGTGACGGCCTCCGCGCCCTTCTTGGTCACCGAGAGGGCCTTCTCCTTGCCCACTTTCTCGCCCTTCACCAGCCCTGCCTTTTCCAGCTTCTTCACCGCATAGGTGATGAGATGGGTGTCCTCGACATTGAGGACGAGGGCGATGTCGGCGAGCCGCTTCGGCCGGCCGCGGTGATAGACCGTATGGAGGATCATGTTCTCCAGCGCGGACAGGCCCGGAGCACCTCCCGCCGCGGCACACCTCACGGTCCAGCGGTGAAAGGCGTGGCTGACCATGATCATGCCGAACTCGAACTCGGACAGGGCGGGCAACTCGCCGGCAGCCAGATGAGCCGAGGAGACGATCGGCCCGAGCGGTGAGGGAGGCGGCATCGCGCAACTCCTGCGGGGAAGTCGACAAGGGCCGAATAGGATGCCTCGACGCGTCGTCGAGATCAAATGGATATTTCGGCGATAAAACGTCAACATCATGTTGACATGCGCGCAGGGCTGCGGGAACCTTGGTTAAGGATCGGCGCAACGGGCGACAGGCTGCTGAGTACCATCGCGTGCAAGTGCTGACGCGCGATGCGTAATTCGACCTTGTCAATACCGACGATCGGCGATCCAATCTGAACAAGGGCGCCAAGCCTTGCCGCCGGAACCGGCGGAGCATCCAGAGCCAGGAACCAGGAGTCCCGCCATGTTCGATCGTCGTCAGTTCGTAGCCGGCCTTGCCGGAACAAGCATTCTCGCCGCACCGACCGTGGCACGCGCCCAGGCTGCCAACTGGGACCTCTCCACGGTCTGGCCGGACGGCAATTTCCACACGATCAACGCCAAGAAGTTCGCCGATGAGGTGAAGGCTGCCACGGGCGGCGCCGTCAACATCACGGTGAAGGCCGGCGGCCAGCTCGGCTTCAAGGGTCCGGAGCACCTGCGCGCCGTGCGTGACGGCCTGGTGCCGATCGCCGACGTGCTCAACATCCAGCAGATCGGCGACGAGCCGATCCTCGGCGCCGAGGGCATCCCCTTCCTCGTCGGCTCGGTGGACGAGCTGCGCATCTACCACAAGCACATCCGCCCCGTGTTCGAGCGCGTGGTGCAGAACAACAACCAGAAGAACCTCTACATGGTGCCCTGGCCGACCCAGTACCTGCACCTCAAGGTGAAGGCCGACACCCTGGCCGGCCTCGCTGGCCAGAAGGTCCGTTGCCCGGATCGCGGCGCCCAGGACATGGTCAACGCCCTCGGCCTGACCGGCGTGGTCATTCCCTGGGGCGAGACCATCCCGGCCCTCGCGTCGGGTGCCGTGCAGGGCGTCTCCACCTCGGCGGTGTCCGGTGTCGACGGCAAGTTCTGGGAGTTCCTGAAGTACATCTACCCGACCAACCATGTCTGGTCGTGCCAGATGGTCAACGTCAACATGGACGCCTGGAACAGAATCCCTGCCAACCATCGCGCCTCCATCGAGGCGGTCGCCAAGAAGCTCGAGCCGGAGTTCTGGGCAACCTCGGTGAAGGCCGACACCGACAGCCTCGCCCGCCTGAAGCAGGGCGGCATGGAGGTGGTCGACATTCCGGCGCCGATGATGGCCGACATGCGCCGTCGTACCGCGAACCTCGTGCAGGACTACATCAAGCGCGTCCCCGCGGCGAAGGCTCCGATCGAGGCCTATCTCGCCGAAGTCAAGCGCTCCTGACGAGGACGATCCGATGGCGACCCCGAACCTTGATCTCAATGCCGGGGCGCCATCGGCAGTCCGGTGGTTCCTGACCGGCATCGACCGCCTCGGCCGCCTTGACGGGTGGGTGGGTGCGGGCTGCCTCATGGCGCTGACCTGCCTGATGCTGGCGGAAGTCATCGCGCGGGCGGCGTCGAACTTCTTTGGCATCGGACCGGGCGTCGTTCCCAACGCGTGGGAGTACTCCTCCTACCTGATGGCGGCGGCCTTCACCTTTGGTGCCGCCATGACCTTGCGGGGAGGCGGGCATATCCGCGTGACCTTGCTCCTCGCCAATTCCGGCCCCGCGTTCCGCCGCGTGCTCGAGGTCTTCTCCTCGGCGCTCGGCTGCGCCGCAATGAGCTACCTCACGGTGTCCATGGTGATCTTCACCTGGAACTCCTTTGCTCGGGGACAGGTGTCGATCTCGTCGGGGACCATCGTCTGGCCTCCGATGGCGCTGGTCACCTTCGGAATGGCGCTCCTCGCCCTCCAGTTCCTGGCGCGGGCCATCCGCGCCACTCTCGACCTGCCGCTGGAAGATCCATCCATGCGGGCGTCGAACCCCGTCGAATAGCGGCCCTCGCGTCGTCCTGAACCTCTTTTCGCCGAGCGGAGCCGTCCATGGCCGTCGAAGTCATTGTCATGTTCGCCATCCTCTTCGGCCTTCTGGCCGGGGGGCTCTGGATCGGCCTCACGCTCGGCGTGACCGGAACGATCCTCCTGGCGATTTTCCGCGACATCCCGCTGCACCGCCTGGTGCCGCAATATGCCTGGAACATCCTCACGACGCAGGAGCTGCTGGCCCTGCCGCTGTTCATCCTGATGGGTGAACTGCTGTTCCGCACCAACCTGTCGCGTTCGCTGTTCACAGGCCTCGCGCCATGGGCTGGCCTGCTGCCGGGGCGCCTCATCCACGTCAACGTCATCGGCTGCACCATCTTCGCTGCGATCTCCGGCTCGTCCGCCGCCACGACGCAGGTCGTCGGCCGGATCGCGCTGACAGAACTCCTCAAGCGCGGCTATTCGCGCGATATCGCCATCGGTTCGCTGGCCGGCGCCGGCACACTCGGCTTCCTGATCCCGCCCTCGAACATCATGATCATCTATGGCGTCCTTGCTGACGTCTCGATCATCAAGCTGTTCACAGCGGGCCTGATTCCCGGCCTGCTCCTCGCCGGTTGCTTCATGGGATGGGTGATGATCCACACCACGATCCGCAAGGACCTGGTGCCAGAAAGCGAGCGCGCCCTCCGAAACATGTCCTGGGGCGAACGCTTCGCCTCGCTGAAGGACCTGGCGCCCGCCCTGTTCCTCATAGCCTGCGTGCTAGGCTCCATGTATGGCGGAATCGCCACGCCATCCGAGGCAGCTGCCGTCGGTGTGCTGGGCGCTGCCATCGTCGCTCTTGCTCAGGGTTCTCTGACGGCCCAGGCGGCCCGCGAGATCGCCATCGGGTCGGTGGTGACCTGTTCGATGATCGCGCTGATCCTCCTCGGCGCCTCGATCCTCGGCTCCGCAGCCGCCTTCCTCGGCATCCCCGCCAAGGTCGCAGCTTTCGTCCAGGGGCTCGGCCTGTCGCCTTTCCAGCTGATGCTGGCGCTGATCGTCTTCTATCTGATCCTCGGCTGCTTCCTCGATGGCTTCTCGATGATCGTCATGACCCTGCCGATCGTCCTGCCCATCGTGAAGATGGCCGGCTTCGATCCGATCTGGTTCGGCGTGTTCGTCGTGCTGGTGGTGGAGATGGCGCAGATCACCCCGCCCGTGGGATTCAACCTCTTCGTCATCCAGGGCATCACCGGCGACAGCCTGTCCTATCTCGCCAAGGTGACGCTGCCCTATCTCCTGATTATGATCCTGTTCACGATGCTGCTGGTCCTCTTCCCGCAGATCGTGATGTTCCTGCCCAACGCCCTGTCGGGTTGAGCGGACAGCGGCCATGGGCGCCTCCAAACCGCGCTTCCTGCCGTGCGGCGATACCGCCGTCACCATCGAGTTCGGCACCGAGATCGATGACGGTCTGAATGCGCTGTGTCTCGCCTTCGACGCGGCGCTTGTCGCTGCGGCGATCCCCGGCGTCGTCGAGACGCTGCCGACCTACCGTTCGGTGCTCGTGCAGGTCGATCCGCTCGTCATCGACATGCCGGCCTTCGAGCGCCGGGTGCACGAGGTTCTCGCGACCCTCGCCCCGGACGGTACGCCGCCGCGGCGATGGGCCATCCCCGTGGTCTATGGCGGCGAGTTCGGCATCGATCTCGAGGATGTCGCGAGGGCCCATGGCATCTCGACGGACGAGGTGATCCGAAGGCATTCGAGCCGCACCTACCGCGTCGCCATGCTCGGCTTCCTGCCGGGCTTCTGTTACCTGTCGGGTGCCGACCAGTCGATAGCCCTGCCACGGCGCATCAGCCCGCGTCTGAAGACACCGGCCGGGACCGTCTCCATCGGCGGCGTGCAGGCGCTGTTCGCCTCCGTGGAAGCGCCCTCCGGCTGGCATCTGCTTGGCCGCACGCCCGTTCGCAACTTCATGCCGGACCGCGATCCCGTCTTCCTGGTCGGCGCCGGCGACGAGGTCGTCTTCCATCCCATCGCCACAAGCGACTGGGACGCGCTCGACCGGGCAGCTGCCGCGGGTGAGCCCGTGGCGGAGCTGGTGCGGTCATGATGCGCCTCCTCGTCAGGGATTGCGGCGCCGGGACGACGATCCAGGATGGCGGCCGGTTCGGCTACCAGCGCTATGGCGTCGGTCCTGCCGGCACCATGGACAAGGTCGCGCTCGCCGTCGCCAACATGCTGGTCGGCAATGACCCCGGCGAGGCGGCCATCGAGTTCACGGTGATCGGCGGCACTTTCGTGGTCGAGGGAGGTCCGGTGCGCGTCGCGCTCGCGGGCGCCCTGGCTGATCTGCGCATTGACGGAGATGCCATCCCCGCATTGACGAGCGCCACGGCGCAGGACGGCCAGACGATCACTGTCGGAGCGGCGAAGCTCGGCACCTTCATGGTCCTGGCGGTGAGCGGCGGCGTCGACGTCAGGAAGAACTTGGGCAGCCGGTCCTTCCATCTGCGCGGCGGCCTCGGCGGAGTGGACCGCGCCCCGGTGCGGCCGGGCCAGGTCCTGCCGGTAGGCGGCGCCCCCCACGGCCCGGATCTCACCGCCAGCGTCGCGCCGCGCGTATCCTCGGGCGCCTACCGCGTCGTGCTCGGCCCTCAGGACGACTATTTCTCCGAAGCCGGGATCGCCACCTTCCTTGGCGAGACCTATCGCGTTTCGGCGGAGGCCGACCGCATGGGCTACCGGCTGTCCGGGCCGGCCATCGAACACGCCAAGGGCTTCAACATCGTCTCCGACGGCATCGTCACCGGCTCCATCCAGGTTCCGGGCTCCGGCGAGCCGATCGTCCTGCTCGCCGACCGCCAGACGACCGGCGGCTACCCGAAGATCGCGACCATCGTCTCCGCCGACCTGCCGCGCTTCGTCCATCAACGACCGGGCAGCGAGCTGAGGTTCACCGCCGTCTCGTTGCAGGATGCGATCGCCGCCGCCCGCGATCAGGCCGCGATGCTGGCTGCGGTGCGCGACGGCCTCCGCCCGGTCGGCGTGGAACTCGATGCCGAGCACCTGCTCTCGGTCAACCTTGTCGACGGCTGGGTCGATGCCCATGCCCCTCTGGAACATCTGTCCGACACCGCCTGAAGGAGGCCGCCATGACGAGCGTCGATCTCAACTCCGACATGGGTGAGGGGTTCGGCCCCTGGACGATGGGTGACGACGAGGCGATGCTCTCCATCGTCTCCTCGGCCAATGTCGCCTGCGGCTGGCATGCGGGCGACCCCATCATCATGCACAGGACGGCGGAGATTGCGAAGGCGAAGGGCGTCTCCATCGGCGCCCATCCCGGCTTCGGCGACCTCTGGGGCTTCGGCCGGCGCGTCATCCGCGGCGACAGCATGGCGGACCTGGAGAAGCAGATCGCCTATCAGGTGGGTGCCATGCAGGCGCTCGCCGTCATGGCCGGCCACAAGGTCACCCATGTGAAGACCCATGGTGCCATGGGCAACATGTCGAACGACGACGACGAGATGGCGCTGGCGGTGGGGCGTGCGATCAAGGCGGTTGATCCCTCGCTGGTCTACGTCGTCATGCCGGGCCTCTCCACCGAGCGCGCCGCCGAGAAGCTCGGTCTGCCCATGGCGCGGGAGGTCTTCGCCGACCGCACCTACGACGACTCCGGCAACCTCACCAGCCGCAAGGTCCAGGGCGCCGTCATCCACGATGCCGCCTTTGCCGCGCAGCGTGTCCTGCGCATGGTCGAGGATCAGGAGGTGGTGACCGTGACGGGCAAGAAGCTGAAGGTGCAGATCGACACGATCTGCGTCCACGGCGACAACCCCGCGGCGGTCGCCATGGCGAAGACCGTGCGCGAGACTCTGCAGGCGGCCGGGGTCACCATCCGGCCCTTCAAGGCCGGCTAGGGCTTCTCAGCACGAACTGGTCGATCAGCCCGCGCAGCGGCGCGAAGGTGAAGGTGACCGTCACCGTGCCGGCCGGTACCTCGACGGCCCGGACGAGACCATAGGCGAGGCGGACCGGCACCGCCCGCCCGTCGATCGTCGCGCGCCACCAGGGATGCCAGGCATCGGCGAGCACCAGATGGCCGCCCCCGGTCGTGGTCGTCGACACCGTCACGCGGCTGTTGTCGTAGGAGAGCAGCCGCGCGCTTCCGCCAGCGGCGCGCTGGTGTGCGGAGGTGCCCTCGAGAAGCACCGTCTCGCGTGGATCAAGCCCGGTGGGGAAACCCGAAGCGGCAAGGTCGACCGGCGTTGGCGCCGCCGACCGGGCGATCCAGACGCGGGGCAGGGCGCGCGGGTTCTCGTAGATGCGGACGTCGCCCTGCTGCGCCACCAGCGCCATCGCGCCGGACGGCAGCCTCCGGTCCACCTCCTCGAGGGGGCCGCGGGTTACGACGTAGCGCAGTCCGAGAACGTCGGCGAGAACCGAGCGATAGGACGGGAAGGCCGGCGGAAAGCGCCGCTGGTTCGGCAGGGCCGCGATGTCCTCGGCGCCGACGAGATTGGTATAGGCCGCGGACCGGACCGGGTTGAAGCCGAGCACGTCCTCGAAATCGTGGGACATGGCGGCGTTCTGCCATTCGTAGCCGAGCCCGATGAGCTCGACCCGATCGCGCCGGGTCTCGTCGCGGACGGTGACGCGGCGGATCAGCGCAACCGCCGGATCCTGCGTCTGCGGCTCCAGCACCGCGTAGGCGGACGGCGGCAGGGCGGTCGATTCGCTCGGGCCGTTGGTCAGCCTGAGGTCGACGGTCAGCATCAAGGCCATCGCGGCCGCGAAAGGCGCAGCGGCAAGTCGCGACCGGCTCGCCAGAAGGGCGAGGGAGGCCGCGAGCGAGCCGGCGCCGACGGCAAGCGACACCCAGGCCGCCTGCGGCGCGCCCTTCGCGATGATCAGGCCGGCGCAGAGTCCGACCACCGCCAGCCCGAGGAACGCCTCGACCCGCCAACTGGTCGGAAGCCGACCTGTGAGCAGTCGATGGGCGCCATAGCCGGCGAGAATGGCGAACAGGCCGCCGATGACGAAAGCCGCATCGGCGGGACGACGGAAGAGATCGACACCGGGCAGGTGCCAGAACAGCCGGAACGCCGGCGTGTACCAGCCGAGCGCATAGAGCAGCATCACCGCGAGGGCAGCCGTGACGAAGCGGGCGTCGCGGTCGAAGGCGGCGCCGGTGCGGACGGCGGCGATCACCAGAAGGAGGGGCAGGGCGCCCGCATAGAGGTTGCCCATATTGCGGGCGAGGAACAGGCCGCTGTCGCCCCATGTCGGGCTCGGCGGCCCCCAGTGCTCGGCGAG
>CAZPMD010000013.1:6136-15830 GCA_964587395.1 uncultured Hyphomicrobiales bacterium | reverse complement strand
GGCGGCGCCGTAGAGATTGCCGACGAACCAGGTCAGCAGATGGGCGGGGTGGAGCGACCCACGGCCCGCTCCCAGTTCGTCGATGACGATCCGGTTCGATTCAGCCCCCCAGAGCGCGGACATGAGGACCGGGATCGTCACCACTGCGGCACCGGCGACGGTTGCTGCCGCTAGTGGCGCGAGGCCGCTCCGGATGGCGACGACCGCTCGTTCCGACGACAGCCAGTGGTGAATGACGCTCGCCGCGAGGAGATAGGCGAGCAGCATGGCAACCTGGTCGCGCCCCAGCACCATCAGGGCGGCGGCGAGGCCTGCCACGACGCCGTAGCCGACCGAACGACGGTCGAGGGCGCGTGACAGCAGCCACCAGGCGACCGGCCACCAGCAGAGGGATAAGACCTGGGACAGGTGCTGGATCCGCCAGCTGGCGGCCGCTCCGAAGGCGAAGGCGAGGGCAGCGACGACGGCGCCGCCCCAGTGCCATCCGCGATCACGGAAGATCAGGATGACCGCCGTGCCACCGGCCAGCAGCATGGCAAAGACGGCGCGGTCCATGGCTGCGAGCGAGGGTCGCGGGTCGACGGCGGCAAGGGCGAGGAGAGGAACCGAGAACAGCACCGACTGGGGATCGGCGATCTCTGGTGAGCCGGCAAAGATATTCGGCGACCAGACCGGTGAGACAGCGGCGTGGATCGCGCGCGCCGCGAAGACGAGATGCGGATACCAGTGGGCCTTCGCGTCCCACGGGATGGTGACGGAACCGCTGAGCCAGGGTCCGGCAAGCACCAGCCAGCCCAGGGCGAAGAGCGCGAGCGCCGGGGCGAGGCGGAAAGGCGCTGGGACGTTGGGCTGCATGGGAACCGCCGGCTGGGACACCCAGCGTCTTAGCCGAGGCGTGCCGTCGCCGCCACTGGTCGGCGAACGGTCACTCTCCGGCGGTCAGGCTCGCGATCAGCGCATCCGCGTCGATGGCATGGCCCGCGCGGTCGCGCTTGGAGGTCAGGTAGCGGACATTGTGGCCCGTCGCCCGACCGATGACCCGCCGCTCCGAGCGGACCTCGATTCCCGCTTCGGACATGGCAGCAATCTTCTCGGGGTTGTTGGTCATGACGTCGATGGAGGTGACACCGAGCTGCTTCAGCATCGCTGCGGCGAAGTCGAAGCGACGCTGGTCGAGATCGAAGCCGAGAACCTCGTCGGCATCATAGGTGTCCCAGCCCATGGACTGGAGCCGGTAGGCGCGCATCTTGTTGGCGATGCCATTGCCGCGGCCTTCCTGATCCAGATAGAGGAGCACGCCCCCGCCGTTGGACGCCATCCATTCCACCGTGTCGCGGAGCTGGTCGCCGCAGTCGCACTTGAGCGAGCCGAAGAGATCGCCCGTCAGGCAGGCGGAATGCAGGCGCACCGCCACGGGCTTGGTCAGGTCCGGCTTTCCGATGACGATCGCCACCTGATCGCGCAGTCCCTCGCCGCCGCGAAACACCACGAACTCGGTCTCCGGCGCCCCTTCGAGCGGGACCGGGGCGCGGCCGACGATGCGGATGCCGCGCGCCTGCAGTCGGCGGAAGCCGAAGAGAGCTTCTGCATCGACCGACAGGATGTGGGTGTTCGTGCCGGCCGAGGCCGGCAGCGGGATCATCACCACAGCGGGCACCACGAGAGCGAGACGGGCAAGTTCGAGCGCGGCCTCGTCCAAGCGGTCGACCGGAAAAACGGGTGCATCGACATGGGCGTCGGTCGTGAGCGCAAGCATCTCGATGCGTGCGGGATCAACCTGCGGCAAGGCGATGCGGGCCGGCGCGCTCCGGTCCAGCCCGAGCCGGCGCAGACGCGCCGCGGGCAGAAGGAGATGCGGCATGATGGAGGCAAAATGCGCGGCGGCTTCCGCCGCTGTTGCATCCATCCCGTCGACACCAAAGGCGAGGACGGCGCGGCCGGAATCCGTGATGAGCACCGGGCGGGCCGCACGAAACTCGGCGATGGCCCGTTCGACCTGTGCCCGGACGATATCGGTCTCTTCACCGAGAATTCCGGAAGTATCCATCGTCAAAAAAGTCCTTCGCGCCGCGTACGGAGAGCCGGATTGGCCATTCCACCAGCGGCAACTGATCTATGTATGTGTTCTGCGACCTGTTTGGATCAAGTCACGCCAAAAAAAGTGTCGCGGCCGATCATGGCAGCAAGACGTCCGCGCACGGCCTGGATCGTCCGGAATTCCGCTTTCGGCACGCCCGCTCACTTGCATCGGCGGGTCATGCTGATCATCATCGTCAGTTGAAGCAGGAGAGGAATGGCAGCCATGTCGCAGAACGATGTCTATTCCGCACCTCACCGCTTCGTCCATTGGGCGACAGCCGCCCTTATCATCGGTCTGGTGCCGGTGGGCATCTATATGTCCAGCATTCCCTATCCCCCCAATCCCGGCGCCAATCCGGCGTTGAAGAACAACCTCTATGAACTGCACAAGTCCTTCGGACTGATCGTCCTGATGCTGGCCGTTGCCCGGGTCGCGCTGAAGGTCACTCAGGGCACACCTGTGCCGGTCCCCACGTTGACGCGCTTCCAGCGGATCGCCTCTGGTGCGACTCACCATCTGCTTTACGTGTTGATCTTTCTCGTGCCGCTGGCGGGATGGCTCGCGACGTCCATGTGCTATGGCCCGGTCCGTCTGTTCTGGACCATTCCTGTGACGCTGCCGTTCTCCGGGCAGGAGAGCACCTGCGCAGCCGTCTATCGTGTCCACTTCGGCGGGGCGGTGCTGATGACGCTGCTGGTCTTTGCCCATGTCGGCGCCGCGCTGATGCATCTCGTCATCATCAGGGACGGCGTGTTCCGGCGCATGTGGCCATGACCTCGGCCTGAACTGTCCTGCAGAAGCGCGACTGCCGACCTTGATGACAAGGCCGGCAGCGACGTTTCCAAGAGAGTCCGCAGTCGGCTGGCGCGCGGACGGATGAACTCAGTGTACGCTGACGCTGCTCGTCTTGAGGCGAGCGATCTGGTCCTTCAACTGCAGCTTGCGCCGCTTCAGGGCCGCGATTTCCTCGTCCTGCGAGGAGGGACACGCCACGACTGAAGCCAGTTCACGCTCAAGCGCCTCATGGCGCTTCTCAAGTTCCGAAAGATGCGACTGCAGGCTCATCCATATCCTCCTTGCAAGAGAATGCGCCGACGACCCCGGACAATGTCCGAAACGCATCGGACTGATGGTCAGTCTGATCGCGAATTCGGCAAAGTAAAATCACGGTATGTTACGACGCAGACCCCAAGGTCGTCGTGCGGCCTTCGGCTGCCTTGTCGGGCGTGATCGATGGGCGGCATACTGCGACCGGACGCGCCGAGGCAGGGTCGCGTCACGACATTCAGCTGGACGATGGATTTGACCGACACCGAAGAAGACGAGGCCCTGCAGGAACTGGAACGCCTGAGGCAGGAGCACCGCGATCTCGACGCCGCCATTGATGCACTGGAACGCATGGCGGTGTCGGACAGGCTGCAGATCCAGCGGCTGAAGAAGCGCAAGCTCGGCCTGCGCGACCGGATCAGCTATCTGGAAGACCTTCTGACGCCGGACATCATCGCCTGAGCCTCCCTGAAGCAGGACCCGTCTGCCCCACAAAGGTCGCAGCTTCTGGCGTCTTGCTCCAACGTCGGCGTCTGCCTATTCTCCGGCGCTTCTTTCTGGATGCCGTCGATCCCTCGACGGGTGGGGGAGGCGTCGATGCCGCAGGCGGCCGCGAACGGGGAAAAGCCCGTCGCCATCATCATGGGGTCCCAGTCGGACTGGGCGACCATGCGCCATACGGCCGAGACGCTGGATGCGCTCGGCATCGGGCACGAGGACCTGATCGTCTCGGCCCACCGCACTCCCGATCGCCTCTATCAGTTCGCCCGGTCTGCGCGTGACCAGGGTTTCCGGATCATCGTTGCCGGCGCCGGCGGCGCGGCGCATTTGCCGGGCATGGCGGCTGCGCTGACGCCACTGCCGGTCTTCGGCGTGCCGGTGGAGAGCAAGGCGCTGTCCGGTGTCGACAGTCTGCATTCCATCGTTCAGATGCCGGGGGGCATCCCCGTCGGCACGCTCGCCATCGGAAAGCCGGGCGCGATCAACGCCGCCCTGCTTGCCGCGGCGGTCCTGGCGCTGAACGATCCGGCACTGGCCGGTCGTCTCGACGCCTATCGCGCGCGCCAGACCGCTGCCATCGCGGAGCGTCCCCGTGACGACCTCTGACCGTTCGGTCGGCCCGGACCAGATCATCGGCATCCTGGGGGGTGGCCAGCTCGGCCGCATGCTGGCTCTCGCCGGAGCCCGTCTCGGCCTGCGCTGCCATGTCTATGCTCCCGAGCCGGAGAGCCCCGCCTTTGACGTGGTGCGGCGGATCACCGAGGCGGACTACTCGGACGAGGTGGCACTCGCGCGCTTCGCCGAGGACGTCGACATCGTCACCTACGAATTCGAGAACGTGCCGGGCCGCGCTGCGGACTTCCTGGCCAGCCGCCTGACGGTCCGCCCCGGACCGGAGGCTCTCATCGTTGCGCAGGACCGGGTCATCGAAAAGACCTTTGCCCGTGATTGCGGCATCGACGTCCCGGCCTTCGCCGCCATCGACAGCGTCGATGATCTCGTCCGGGCGATCGACGTGATCGGGCTGCCGGCGGTTCTGAAGACGCGACGCTTCGGCTATGATGGCAAGGGTCAGGTGGTCATCCGCCAGGGTGACGGTCCCGCCCGGGCGCTGGCAGCGATCGGCCACCAGCCGGCCATCCTCGAGGCCTTCGTGCCCTTCGAGCGCGAGATTTCGATCCTCGTGGTGCGCGCCCAGGATGGCGAAATCCGCCACTATGACCCTGTGGAGAACGTCCACCGCGGCGGCATCCTGCGTACCTCGACGGTGCCGGCGGTCATTGATGTGTCGCTCGGCGCCAAGGCGGCGCTGATCGGCACGGTCCTCGCCGAGAAACTCAACTACGTCGGCGTCCTCGCCGTCGAACTCTTCGTGACGCCCGACCATCGCCTGCTCCTCAACGAGATGGCGCCGCGCGTCCACAATTCAGGCCACTGGACCGAGGCGGCATGCCACTGCTCGCAGTTCGAGAACCACATGCGCGCAGTTGCCGGACTTCCGCTCGGCTCGACCCAGCGCCACTCGGACGTGGTGATGCACAACCTCATCGGCGCCGATGTCGAGGACTGGCGCCGGATCGCGGCTGAGGAGGGGACGGTCCTCCATCTCTACGGCAAGCGCGACCAGCGCGACGGCCGCAAGATGGGCCATCTCACGCGCCTCGCGCCACTCAGCCGTAGCTGAGCAGCACCGCCACGCCGATGACGATCAGGGCGATGGCGAGTCCTTCGCGCGGGCTCGTCGCCTGCTTGATGATGGCGCCTGACACCAGGCCCGCGAATAGCACCTCGATCAGGGCGAGGGTGCGCACCTTGGCGACGGTCTCCAGAGCGAAGGCCAGGAACCAGAACTGCGAGGCGAAGGCGCCGAGGAACCCCGCGACGACCGACGGCCGCCAAGCCCTGAAGATGGCGATGAGGCCCGGCCGGTCGGCGACCGCCAGATAGGTCGTCAACACGGCCGTCTGGATGGCGAGGCCCCAGGCGAGGGTCGTGGTCGCGGCGAGAACGAAGCTCTGCGTGTCCAGGCTGCGGATGCCGCCCCGGAAACCGACGGCCGCCATTCCGAACAGGGCCGCCGAGACGATGCCGAGCACGGCCGGACGCAGCGACTGCTCCGTGCCCGGCTTCCACGACATCAGCACGATGCCCGATGTGGCGATGAGAATCGCCGTCCAGGCCCATGTCGTCAGATGGTCACCGAGCAGGATCACACCGAACAGCGCCACCAGAACCGGCTCGGTCTTGGTATAGGCCGTCGTGACCACGAAGGACCGCTCGCGCATGGCGGCGAGCATCAGCGCCGTCGCACCGATCTGCGACAGCGCCCCAAAGGTCGTCCAGGCCAGGAAGGCCCCGTGGATGGCGGGCGACGTTGCGGGAACGGCGAGGTGCACGATGCCGAGGAAGACCAGCGCGAAGGGAAAGCCGTAGAGAAAGCGCACATGGGTCGCGCCGATGGTGCCGAGGCTCTCCGTCAGGCTGCGCTGCATGGCGTTGCGCGCCGTCTGGGCGGCGGCGGCGACCACGGTGAACACGGCCCAGAGCCAGGGCATGAGGAACATCAGCATCTCCCGATGTGCTGCTATCGCGCCCGCGGGCGGTGACGGTCAATCGGGACAGGCGCAGGGCTGCGGTGCCGGACTCCGGTCAGCGTGCCCCGGTCTGGCGCACCGCCGCCACGCACCCCTCCGAGAGCTGCGCCTGGTGGGTGCGCAGGCAGCTCGACACACGCGCGGAATCACGGCCGGCGTCCGGGCAACGGCGGTCGAGATCGGGCTTGCAGGCCCGATAGATGGCGACGCGTTGGGAGAACGACAGATTTTCGTTCTGGGCGATAGCGGGAAGCGGCGCCGTCGCGATGACGGCGGCGAGCAGAGTGCGGCTCATGAGGTTTCTCCGTTGGCAGACGGCATGGCATCGCCCCAGCCGAGGCGGCGTGTCAGGCGATGGGCCCCGCGGTCGCGGCTGGGCACGAAGCGGGTCTCCCGTCCCGCCGGTGTGCACAGGGCAAAGGTCGTGCCGGGCTTCGCGGCCTGCGGCCGCCTGAGGATGCGCGCCTCTGCGGGATGGACGACGATACCTGGGCGGGCGACGACAAGGTAGGAGAAGGGCTCGTCCTCGAAGGGCACGTCGGCGGATTTCGCGGCCTTGTGCGCTCTCAGGCGCGGCAGCCGCGCGGCGAAATGGCACCAGTCGGGATCGGTCATCGGGCAGGGACCGTCGGCCGGGCAGGGAGCGGCGAGGCGCCCGCCCTCCGCCACGAGGGCGCCCCGTGCGCCCGCCAGGACGGCAAAGCCTCCCTTCGATCCTGGCTCGACCAGCACGAGGAGGCCGGTACAGCGCCCGTAGAGCTCCGTGGCGAGGCGGGTTGCTTCGGCGGCGCCTAGCTCATTCAGCGCATAGCTGGCGACGACGAGGTCCGCCTTGAGGCCGGGAGCCAGGCCGGCGAGATCGGCGGCGATCCACTCCGCCGTCGACAGGACGCCCGTCGCATGGGCGGCCAGAGTCCTGCCGGTTGAAATCATGCCCGGGTGACTGTCGACCAACCTTGCGGCTTCAAGCGAGGGATAGGCTTCGACAGCGGCCCAGGTTGCCGTTCCGGGACCGGCACCGATGTCCAAGACGGTGCGCGGCGCGAATGACGCGCGGGTCGTTGCTTCCGCCAGTGCGTAGGCGCAGGCCGCATAGGTCGCGGGCATGCGGGCGATCGCATAGGCGGCAACATCGACCGGGGCAGGCAGGCGACTGCCACGGCCGGAATGGTAGTCCGCGGACAGTCGCGCGCTCGCGGCCGCGAGGTCGCGGCCCGGAAACGAGGCCGCAAGCGCCTCCAGCCCTGACCTCAGGGCCGCGGGAAGCTCGCTGGTCAATCCTGCACCGGCACCGTGTAGTTCAAGCCGAGGCGGCCGCCATCGACATAGATTGTCTGTCCGGTGATGTAGCTGGAGGCATCCGACGCCAGGAACACAGCGACCCGGGCGATCTCGTCCGGCTCGCCGAGGCGGCGCAGGGGCGTGCGCGAGAACAGCCGGTGGCGCGCCGCCTTGTCGGTGTTGACGCTCGCCAGCATCTCGGTGGCGATCGACCCCGGACCGATGGCGTTCACCCGGATGCCGTGCTCCGACAGCCCGAGCGCCATGACATTGGTGAGCTGGCCGACGCCGCCCTTGGAGACGCAGTAGGGGATCTGGTTGACGATGGCGAGCCGGGCGTTGACCGAACTCATGTTGACGATGGCACCGGGCGCCTTGCCGGCCTTTACCTGCTCCACCATGCGGCGGGCGACCGCCTGACCCACGAGGAAGGAACCCTTGAGGTTGACCCGCAACACCTTGTCGAAGTCGGCCTCGGCGAGGTCGAGGAACTCGGCCGTGTGGACGATGCCGGCATTGTTGATGAGGATGTCGATGTCGCCGGTGAAGGCCTTGCGGGCACTCTCGACGAGAGCGGCCACCGAGGCGGCGTCACCCACGTCCGCCGCGACGAAGGCGGTCTTGCCGGACCTGCCGAGTGCGTCGGCCGTGGCCTTGCCGGCCTCGGCGGCGATGTCGGACAGGACGACGCTGGCGCCCTCGGCGACGAAGCGCTGGGCGATGGCCTTGCCGATGCCGCGCGCGGCTCCCGTGACGATGGCAATCTTGCCGTCGAGTGCGCCCATGGTGGTCTCCTGTGATCGGGTGTGTGCCGTGCTTCTAGACCAGAACGCCGGAAGGCGGGAGAGGCGCCGCGCATGGCGCGCCGCCGCTGTACCGCCCCGCTGCAGGCCCGTCGGGCGTCAGTCGACCTTCGTCCTGAGGATCGCCAGGGCCAGAGCCTGGGCGCGGGGGACGATGCTGTCGACCTCCAGATACTCTTCGACCGTGTGGGCATTGCCGCCGACCGGTCCGACCCCGCAGATGGTCGGCGTGCCGACGCTGGCGGTGAACCCGGAATCGGCGCAGCCGCCGGAGAACTCGCCATCCAGACTGGCAAGTCCTGCGTCGCGAGCCGCCGCCTGATAGGCGTTGAAGATCGCCTTCGCCTCGGGTGTTTGCACCACGGGCAGGAACTCGCCCTTGATCTCCAGCTTTGCCGTCGTACCCGCGACGGTCGGCGTATCGACGATGCGACGGATGGCATCCAGGGTCCGGGCGCGGTCGGCCGGGTCGATGTAGCGCAGGTCGATCTGCCCCTCCGCATGCGGGGCGGTGGTGTTGACCGACTGCCCCCCCGACACCAGACCCACATTCAGCGTGATTCCCTTGGCGAGATCGGTCAGCGCGTGAATCTGAACAATCTTGTGAGCAAGTTCCCCAATGGCACTGATGCCACTGGTGAAATTGCCGCCAGAATGAGCTGCTTTCCCATAGACGTCGAAGCGCATGAAGACGCCGCCCTTGCGGCCGGTGGTGACATTGCCCGAGGGCCGACCGGGCTCGGAATTGTAGACGGCGCGTGAGGCGCGGCCCTCCCGCTCGATGATCGGGCGCGAGGAGGGCGATGCGATCTCCTCATCCGACGTGATGAGGACCCGGATCGGGCACGGTGCGCCGCCGAGCGCCTTGAAGGCGGCGGCGACGAACACGTTCATGACGAGACCGGCCTTCATGTCCGCGACCCCCGGACCGTAGGCCCGGCTGCCCTCGATGTTGAAGGAGCGCCTTGAGACCTCGCCTTTGGGAAACACCGTATCGCGATGGCCCATCAGCAGAATTGGCTTCTCGTTTGAACCAGGTTCCGCCACCAGCGCGTGGAGGGCGTCGCCATAGACCTCATGATGCTCGCGCCATGACGAGATGCCCTGTTCCTCGAAGAACCGTTCGAAGCGCGCGCCGACCGCGTCGACGCCCGCCTTGTCGTAGGAGCCGGAGTCGATGTTGACCACGTCGCGCAACAGATCGACCATCGCGCCCTTGCGCTCGGCCAGCCATTCGGTGATGCGGGTTTCGGTCGTCGCGGTCATGATGGTCTCCCCGGGGGCGTCGGCCCCTGTGCGTCGGCGGGCATTCTTCCCGTGTCCCTGCCGTCGAGGCAATCGGTCTGCGACATGCTGTCCATGCCGGCGCCACCTACCGGCCAGCGGCT
>CAZPMD010000013.1:0-6126 GCA_964587395.1 uncultured Hyphomicrobiales bacterium | reverse complement strand
CCGACCCTGCCGCTTCGGTAAGCCTCGCCGGTCCTGTCGCGGCGGAGCCCCATGACGAAACGCATCGCGCTCTACACGGGTTCGTTCGATCCGGTCACCAACGGCCATATCGATGTCATCCGTCATGCCTGCCGCCTCGCCGACGAACTGGTGGTCGGGGTGGGTGTCCATCCCGGCAAGGCACCGATGTTCAGCGCCGAAGAACGTCTCGCCCTCCTCGACGCCGTGTGCGCGCCTATCGCCGCCGAGGAGGACTGCCTGTTCCGGACCGTCACCTTCGACGACCTTGCGGTCTGGGCGGCCCAGCGCGTCGGTGCGAGCCTGTTCATCCGCGGCCTGCGTGATGGCACCGACCTCGATTACGAGATGCAGATGGCCGGCATGAATGCGGCCATGGCGCCGGGGGTTCAGACGATCTTTCTGCCGGCCTCGCCCACGGTTCGCCCCATCACCGCCACGCTTGTCCGCCAGATCGCCGCCATGGGTGGCGACGTGACCTCCTTCGTGCCGCCGGCCGTCGCCGCGGCCCTTGCGACCAAGGTCAGGCGCCGCGTCTGAGCGCGACCCCCGTTTCATCAGGAGAACATCCCTTGCAGCGCCGCACTTTCCTCGCCGCATCCGCGGCCCTTGCCGCCGCCGGCCCCGCCGCCGCCCAGGCGATCCGCCTGCCGGCGGGCGCCGATCCCGAGAACACGCTCGTGATCGAGTTGAAGGACGGTCCGGTCATCATCCGCCTGCGACCCGACCTCGCGCCGCAGCACGTGGAGCGGATCAAGACCCTTGCCCGCCAGGGCTTCTACAACGGCATCGTCTTCCACCGGGTCATCGAGGGCTTCATGGCCCAGACCGGCGACCCCCAGGGCACCGGCATGGGCGGCTCTTCGCTGCCGAACCTGCCGGCCGAGTTTTCGCGCGAGCCCTTCGTGCGCGGCACGCTCGGCATGGCCCGTTCGCAGAGCCCGAATTCGGCCAACTCGCAGTTCTTCATCATGTTCGCCGAGGGCTCGTTCCTGAACGGCCAGTACACCGTCTTCGGCAACGTCGTCTCCGGCATGGAGGCGGTCGACAAGATCAAGCGCGGCAATCCGGCCGCCAACGGCACCGTCACGCAGCCGGATCGCATGGTCCGCGTCCGTGTGGCCGCCGACATCCGCTGACGCCGACATCCAACGACAACCACAAGGAGGCCGCGATGGCCCTCGACGCAGAAAACACCATGATCCTGGAGACGACCAAGGGTCGTGTCGTCATCGCCATGCGCCCGGATCTGGCGCCCGGCCATGTCGACCACATCAAGAAACTCGTCCGCGAGGGCTTCTATGACGGCATCGTCTTCCACCGCGTCATCGACGGCTTCATGGCGCAGACCGGCTGCCCCCACGGCACCGGCACGGGTGGCTCGAAGTATCCGGACCTGAAGGCCGAATTCAACGCCGAGCCGCATGTGCGCGGCACCACCTCCATGGCGCGCGCCCAGAACCCGAACTCTGCCAACTCGCAGTTCTTCATCTGCTTCGACGATGCCCGCTTCCTCGACAAGCAGTACACGGTCTGGGGCAAGGTCGTCGAAGGCATGGACAATGTCGACGGCATCAAGCGCGGTGAACCGGTGCGCGATCCCGACAAGATCGTCGTCGCCAAGATGGCCGCCGACGACATGGCCACCTACGGCGACGTCATCGCCAAGCTCTGATCCCCTGTGGTAGGGAGCGCGGCGCCTGGAGCGATCCGGGCGCCGTTTTCTTTTGCGCAATCACGATCCCCTGAGACCATGCGCGTCGACCTGTTCGATTTCGATCTGCCGCCCGACCGGATCGCGCTGAGGCCCGCGAGCCCGCGCGATGCCGCACGGCTCATGGTGGTGCGGCCGGGCGAGGGGATCGAGGATCGCCTGGTGCGGGAGCTTCCCGACCTCCTTCAGCCAGGCGATGCCCTCGTCTTCAACGACACGCGGGTGATCCCGGCCCAGCTCGACGGCATCCGTGATCGGGCGGGGCAGGTGGCGTCCATTTCCGCGACCCTCCACCGCCGGCTCGGCGACAACCGCTGGCTCGCCTTCGTCAGGGGCGCGAAGAAACTCCGGCCCGGCGACCTCATCCGCTTCGGCGAGACGCCGGAGGCCTGCCTCCTGTCCGCCATCCATGCCACCGTCGTGTCGAAGGACGACGACGGCGTCGTGTTTGAGTTCGAGTTTTCCGGCGCCTATCTCGACGAGGCCATTGCCCGGGTCGGCCATATCCCGCTGCCGCCCTACATCGCCTCGAAACGGGCTGAGGACGCGCAGGACCGCGCCGACTACCAGACGGTCTATGCCCGCGACGAAGGTTCGGTCGCAGCTCCCACCGCCGGCCTGCATTTCACGCCGGAGCTGCTGGATCGCCTGAAGGCCCGTGGCATCGGGCTCCATTTCCTCACCCTTCACGTCGGGGCGGGGACATTCCTTCCGGTCAAGAGTGAGGACACGACGGACCATCGCATGCATCCCGAATATGGCCTGGTCACTGCCGAGACGGCCGACGCCCTGAATGCGGTCCGGGCTGCTGGCGGCCGCATCGTCGCCGTCGGCACCACCTCGCTGCGACTTCTGGAGAGCGCTGCCGACGAGGACGGCACGATCCGCCCCTTTGCCGCCGAGACCTCCATCTTCATCACGCCGGGCTACCGCTTCCGGGCCGTCGACGTGCTGATGACCAATTTCCACCTGCCGCGCTCGACCCTCTTCATGCTGGTCTCGGCCTTCGCCGGCCTCGAGATGATGAGGGCGGCCTATGCGCGGGCCATCGCCACCGGCTACCGGTTCTATTCCTATGGCGACGGCTCGCTTCTCTTCCGCGGGGACGCGCGATGACCGGATTCTCCTTCGCCATCCAGGCCCGGGACGGTGCCGCGCGCACCGGAGTCGTCTCTACCCCTCGCGGCGCCATTCGCACGCCCGCCTTCATGCCGGTCGGCACGCAGGCGACGGTCAAGGGCATGTACATGGATCAGGTGAAGGCGCTGGGCGCCGACGTCATCCTCGGCAACACCTATCACCTGATGCTCCGCCCCGGCGCCGAACGCATCGCCAAACTCGGCGGCCTGCACCGCTTCGGCGGCTGGCAGGGCCCGATCCTCACCGATTCCGGCGGCTTCCAGGTCATGTCGCTGGCGAAGCTGCGCAAGCTGACCGAACAGGGCGTGACCTTTGCGAGCCACGTCGACGGCTCCCGTTTCGAACTGACGCCGGAGCGCTCTGTCGAGATCCAGGGGCTGCTCGGCGCCGACATCCAGATGCAGCTCGACGAATGCGTGGCGCTGCCGAACGAGCGCGCCGCCATCGACAAGGCCATGCAACTGTCGCTGCGCTGGGCCGAGCGGTCGCAGCGGGCCTTCGAGGCGCAACCGCCGGGCAGGGCGCTTTTCGGCATCGTCCAGGGCGGCGACCAGCCGGACCTGCGCATCGCCAGCGCCAGGGCGCTCGCGGCCATGGACTTCCCCGGCTATTCGATCGGTGGCCTCGCCGTCGGCGAGCCGCAGGATGTCATGCTGGCGATGATCGAGGAGGTCATGCCGCACCTTCCCGACGAGAAGCCGCACTATCTGATGGGCGTCGGCACGCCGGACGACCTGCTGGCGGCCGTGGCGCGCGGCGTCGACATGTTCGACTGCGTCATGCCGACGCGCAACGGCCGCCACGGGCAGGCCTTTTCGCGCTTCGGCCGGATCAATTTCCGCAATGCCCGCCACGCCGAGGATCCGCGCCCGCTGGACGAGGCATCATCCTGCCCGGCGGCGCGCGACTATTCCCGCGCCTATCTGCACCACCTCGTCCGCACCGAGGAGATGCTGGGCTCGATGCTCATCACCTGGATCAATCTCGCCTACTACCAGGACCTGATGGCAGGGGCGCGGAAGGCCATCGCCGAGAACCGCTACGCCGACTATACGGCCGAGGTCAGGGAGGGCTGGGCGAAGGGCGATGTCGACCCCTGGACCGGTTGAGCCGGCTCGCGCCCCAGTCCTCCTATTCAATCGTGAAATCCGAGGCCTTCCAGGGCACCTTCGGGTATTGCGGGTCCATCGCCTCCAGCGTGTCGCGCACGATGGCCGCGACGATGGCGTTGCGCGCCCATTTCCGGTCTGACGGCACCACATGCCAGGGCGCATGCTCGGTCGAGCAGCGGGTGAGGGCGGTCTCATAGGCCTTCTGGAACTCGTCCCAGAGCTTGCGGTCCTCAAGATCGCCGGCATTGAACTTCCAGTTCTTCTCCTTCTCGTCCAGCCGCTCCTGCAGACGCTCGCCCTGCTCCTTCTTCGAGATGTGGAGCATGAATTTCAGGATGACCGTGCCATTCTCGGACAGCATGCGCTCGAAGTCGTTGATCTGGTCGTAGCGCTGCTCGATCGCGTCCTTCGGTGCCAGTTTGCGGACGTTGCCGACCAGCACATCCTCGTAGTGGGAGCGGTTGAAGATGCCGATCGTGCCGCGGCGGGGTGCAGCCATGTGCACCCGCCAGAGGAAATCGTGGGCCAGTTCCTCCTCGCTCGGCCGCTTGAACGGCGTGACGCTGACCCCGAGCGGGCCCGTCGTGTTGAAAACGCCCCTGATCGTCCCGTCCTTGCCGGCGGTATCGGTGCCCTGCAGCACGACGAGGAGCGCGCGCTTCCCTTCGGCGTAGAGGCGGTCCTGCAGACGATCGATCATGATGACGTCGTCGGCGAGCCGGCCGCGGACGGCCTCCTCGTCCCCGAGGAAGTCCACCTCCCGCGGATCGATGTCCTTCAGCTTCACCTTGGTGCCAGGGGTGATCACCAGGTGTCTGAGATGCTTGGGGCAGGACTGCTGCATGGGACTCACCACTCCGATCGCGGCCGTCATTGTTCCCGCGCGTTCCCTCCCGGCGCAAGCCTTCGTTCCGTCGGGCCACCCCGGTGCATCCGAACGCGTCAGTTGCGGTGTAGCCCGTCTTGAAGGCCAGACGGGCGACAGGGAGACAGGCGATGAGGATCAAGGTGTTGGTGATGGCGGCGACGGTTGTGCTTGGCGCATCGTGGGCCCGGGCAGCCGAGGACTATGCCCGTTGGCCGCTGCTGACCGATCCGTTTCCGAGCACGGGCGGCGGCGGCGTGATGATCGGCGGCTATGATCCGGTTGTCGGAGAGGGCAGGTGCCGCACGGCCTTCACGGCCACCCTGCCGGACGGAACGGTCTACCGGAACACGGTGGAGTTCGACGCTGTCGTCGAGCAGGGCGGTACCCTCTGCACCAATGGCCGCTGGCGCTCGGCGGACGGTTCGGCCACGGGCACCACCCCGTTCCGCCTCTTCATCAAGGACGGCGTCAGGCGGATGGCGCCCGAGTGAGGCTCAGGCGCGGCCGGTCGCGGTGCGTCGCCGCCGCTGCACCGGAGCGATGAGGGCGCGACCGCCGAGCCATCCGAGCAGGAAACCCGTCGCCGAGGCGATCAGCCCTTCTGAGGTCACGGGAACAGCCGGTTCGAAACTCTCGGCGGCGCGCCGTGCGATCTCGGGTTCGTAGTTGCGGGCCAGCGTGGCGAGCCGCCAGAACGGACCCGCCTCCTGATAGGACTGCAGTTGCCGTTCGAGCCGGGCGAGCCGCTCCGCGTCGGTGCGGATCTGCTCGCCGCGCTGCCGCACGAAGTCGTCGGCATTGCGCAGCAGCCTGTCGAGGCCGGCCGAGCGGTCCATCTGCATGCGGGCGGCGTCCGCATCGAATTCGCCGATGATCCGGTTGAGTTCGTCGACGGCTCCGCCCAGCCGCTGCCGGTACTGCTGGGCGAATTCCGGCAGTTGCGAGGCGAGAACGCCGAACGCGAGCGCCAGGAAGAAGACGATACGGCGGAGGATCATTTTCGGGGCTCTATCCGTTCGGCAACGGCATCCTGGGGGTCGCCGGGCCGTGGAGCAATCGTCGCCCTGGACGACAAATGAACAAAACCATGGGCCGTGCGTTCCAGTCAGACCGCAACAGGCGGATGGGTTGCTGCTCTCGCAGCAATCCCGAGGGAACGATGAGGGAGTCCCAGATGACCACCAGACGAATGTTCTTCGCGACCGTTGCCGGTGTCGCAGCCTTTGCGATGGCAGGCGGCCTGGCCGGTGTGGCCGAGGCCGCTCCGGCCCCAA
>CAZPMD010000012.1:40519-64227 GCA_964587395.1 uncultured Hyphomicrobiales bacterium | reverse complement strand
CTTGGTGAGGAAGGTCACGACGCCGCCGATGGCGTCCGAGCCGTAGAGCGCCGAAGCCGGACCACGGATGACCTCCACCGCCTTCAGGCTGTCGTAGTCGATGACGTCGCGCGTGTAGAGGCCGGGACCGACATTCGAGCCGGGGTAGTCGGGCACGCGGAAGCCGTCGACCTCGAGGCGGACGCGGTTGTCGCCGATGCCGCGGATGAAGAAGCTGCCGGCGCCGACCCGCGTCGGAGAGTTCGAGACGGCGAGGCCCGGCTCGTTCCGCACGATGTCGCGCGGCCCCTGCACCAGTTGCTGGTCGATCTGGCGCTCGTTGATCACCGTCACGGTGCCCGGCGAATTGAACACCGTGGAGGGAGTGCGCTCGGCGGACACCGTGATCTCGTCCTGGGCGGTAGGGGTGCGCCCATCGGCCGGGCGGGCTTCCGACTGGGCGAAAGCTGGGCTGGCCGCAAAGGCCAGGAGGGAAACCGACGCCAAGAGCGCCTGACGTCCGTGACGGATGAGCATGATCGAGACCGCAAGCCTGAATGAATTGTTCGTCGGGCTGGCTGGCTTCGACGCGGCTGATGCGTCCGGCTGGCTGGCATGTCCGCCTGCCGGTATCCCGGCTGCGGCGCTGTTGACGATGCCTAATTAACCTGACTATGAATGTCAACAATCATAACGAGAGAAGCACATTTTAATGTCTCCAGAAAACTCCGCATGATTGTTATCATTCCAAACTAGGCCGCCGCCATGATTTCCTCATCCCCCACGCTTCCCTACGGTCACCGACCGGAAGCCTCCGGCATCGAACCGGCGGGCGGCATCCCCACCGTCGAGGTCGCGACGATCATCGGCTCGGCCCGCGAGGCGGTGATTGTCCACAAGGGCGAGCGCTACCGCCTGCGCATCACCGCCAACGACAAGCTGATCCTGACCAAATGACCCTTCCGTCCCTTTCGCGCCGCACCCTCCTTGCGGCCGGTGCAACATGGCCGCTCATGGCGCCCGCACGCGCCCAGGATGGCGGACGCCGCATCGTCGCGGCCGGTGGCGTCATCACCGAGATCTTCTATGCGCTCGACCAGCAGGACCTGCTGGTCGGCATCGACACGACCAGCCTCCATCCGCTTGCCGCCATGCGGGACAAGGCCAATGTCGGCTATGTCCGCGCTCTCTCGGCAGAGGGCGTGCTGTCGCTGAAGCCGACCGACCTCCTGGCGGTGGAGGGTGCCGGGCCGCCGGACACGATCAAGCTCATCGCCGAGGCCGGGGTGAGGGTTCAGCGCGTGTCGGAGGACACGTCTGAAGCGGGCGTGGTATCGCGCATCCGCAGCATCGGCGACTTCACCGGCGCAACGGCGAGGGCCGAAGCCCTCGCTGCCAGGCTGGAATCGGACTTCGCCATGCTCACGCGCCAGCGCCAGGCGATCACCCGGCGCAAGCGGGTGCTCTTCATCCTGTCGCTGCAGAACGGCCGGGTGATGGTGGGGGGAGCGAAGAGCAGCGCCGATGCCATCATCCAGCTCGCCGGTGCGGTGAATGCCGCAAGCGCCGTCGAGGGCTACAAGCCGCTCACCGACGAGGGCCTGATCGCGGCGGCGCCCGACGTGGTGCTGATGATGAGCCACAACAGCCACGCCGCCTCGCCGGATCAGGTCTTCGCCCAGCCGGCGCTGTCGGTCGCGCCAGCGGCCCGCACCCGGTCGCTGATCGCCATGGATGCCCTGTACCTTATCGGTTTCGGCCCGCGCACCCCTGATGCGGCGCACGATCTGATGAAGGCGGTCTATGGGCCGGCGGCCCTCATCCAGAGCGCCCGCCCGTGACCCTTGCCGCCGACGTCTCGGCCGTCGCGGGCCTTTTTGCCTCGCGGCGACGGCGGCTTGCGCTCGGCGCCGGCCTTTTCGTCGCGACGCTGCTGCTGCTGGCGATCGCCTCGCTCGGCAGCGGGGCCGTGAAGATCCCGCCGGGACAGGTGGTCGAGGTCATTCTCGGCTGGCTGACCGGCGACAGGGAGGTTCTCGCCAGCCGGGATGCGCTGATCATCCTGTCGATAAGAGTGCCGCGCCTCGCTCTCGGAGCGCTCATCGGCGCGGCGCTCGCCGTGTCGGGTGCCCTCATGCAGGGGTTGTTCCGCAATCCCCTCGCCGATCCGGGCCTCGTCGGCGTCTCGTCCGGTGCTGCGCTGGCGGCCGGTTTCACCATCGTGCTCGGCGACCGGGTCTTCGGCACCGTCTCGGCGCAGCTGCCCTTCGCGCTGCTGCCCTTCGGCGCCTTCTTCGGCGGCCTCACCTCGACGCTGATCCTCTACGCCATCGCCACCCGCCACGGCCGCACCTCCGTCGCCGTGATGCTGCTGGCCGGCGTGGCGCTCGGCGCTTTTGCAGGCGCCCTCACCGGCCTGCTCGCCTTCATCAGTGACGATCGCCAGCTCCGGGACCTCACCTTCTGGTCGCTCGGCTCGCTGTCGGGGGCGAGTTGGACGAAGGTCTGGACGGTGACGCCGCTGCTCCTGCCGGTGCTGCTGGCGGTGCCCTTCCTCGCCCGTGGGCTGAACGCCCTGCTGCTCGGCGAGGCGGAGGCCTTCCATCTCGGCCTTCCCGTCCAGGCCCTGAAGCGGACCGCCATCGCCATGGTGGCGGTGGCCGTCGGTGCAGGCGTCGCGGCCGCAGGCGTCATCGGTTTCGTCGGCATCGTTGTGCCGCACCTGCTGCGCCTGATGTTCGGCCCGGACCACCGCACGGTGCTGCCCTTCTCCGCCCTTCTGGGCGCCATCCTGCTGACGGGCGCCGACCTCCTCGCCCGCACCATGGTGGCACCGGCGGAACTGCCCATCGGCATCCTGACCGCCGCCATCGGCGCACCGTTCTTCCTCTGGCTGCTGCTGCGCCGCGACAGGACCCTCGACGCATGAGCTCGCTCCTCGAAGCCGAGAGGATCGGCGTCGCCTATGGGCGGCACAAGCCGGTGGACGACGTTTCGCTGTCGATCGGGGCCGGCGAGCTGCTGGTGATCGTCGGACCGAACGGTGCCGGCAAGACCACGCTGATGAAGCTGCTGACGGGCGAGCTCTCCGCCGGCTCGGGGACCATCCGCCTGGACGGCGAGCCGCTCGCCGCGATCCCCGCCTGGAAGCTCGCCTCGCAGCGCGCGGTCATGGCCCAGGCGAGCCGCCTCGCCTTCCCCTTCTCCGTCGCCGAGGTCGTCAGGATCGGTATCGACAGCGTCGGCCGTGCCCTCTCCCGGGGAGAACGGGACCACACCATCGCCGAGGCCCTGGCCGCGGCCGACATCGCCCATCTTGTGGCGAGGAGCTACCAGACCCTGTCGGGCGGCGAACAGCAGCGGGTGCAGTTCGCGCGCACCTTCGCCCAGCTGAGGGCCGGGCGCCGAAACACCGCCCGCCAGGTGCTGTTCCTCGACGAGCCGGTGGCCAATCTCGACCTGTCGCACCAGATCGCCCTCATGGCGAGCGCCGCAGGCCTCGCGGGCGAGGGCGTCGGCGTCATTGCCGTCCTGCACGACCTCAACCTTGCCGCGACCTTCGCCGATCATGTGGCGGTGATGAACGGCGGCCGCCTTCACGCGCTCGGCACGGCCGAGGCGGTGATCACGCGGAGGATGGTGCGCGACGTCTTCGGGGTGGACCTCTGCCGTGAGGCTCCTGCCCCCGGCGGGCTCCCCGTTGTGTTGCCGCAGAACTACACGGGGACGCGTGCGGAGCCCGGAGCCGCCTGACCGGCCTTGCGCGCAAGGGAGCGTGGCTCGATGTCGGCGAGGGTCGTTTCCTCCAGCGGCTGGAAGAAGCCGCGATGGGCCCTGAAGATCAGGTTGGAGACCGGGTCGCGCGACTGGTCGGCCATCAGGAAGTTCACCGGGCAATCGGCGGGCTCGAAGGCCCTGACGATCTCGGCGACCTTCATCTCGTCGGCGGCGCGCACCAGCCTGAGGCCACCGTAGCGGCCGCGCTCGGCCACGAGCAGCCCGGCCCGCGACAGGGCGTGCGCGGTCTTCTGGACGTTGAGGAAGGTGATACCGGTGATCTCGGCCAGCTCCGCCGCCTTGACCGCATTGGGCCAGCGCGCCGAAAGCTCGGCCATCAGGCGGATTGCGTCGACAGTTCGCTGGTTGAGCCACATCCCGCGTGTGTAGCCGAAGACACCGGTGGTTCAAACACCCAACTCGCCCGGCCCGTCTCGCGCCTCTCCCAGCGGTGGGTGAACCTTTTCGCCCCTTCCGACGACCGATGGATGAGCGCGATCGGCGCCTGCAAGGAGAGCCACCATGTCCACGAGACCCCGTTCCCGCATTGCAGCCATCGTATCGTCGCTCGCGCTCGCCGCGAGCCTGTCGCTAGGTCCGGCCTTTGCCGCAACCGACGGGACCGGCGCGCCTCCCCCGCCTCCCGGAGAAACGGGCGCCGGCGCGGTCATCCAGCAGGCGATGCCGAGCCCCATGGATGCCTTCCGGGCGACATTGCAGCAATTCGGCGACTTCCACACACACCCTCTCTATGGCGAGGTCTGGAAGCCTTCGGAGCAGATCGCCATGCCCGGCTGGTCGCCCTATCCGCGCTGCCACTGGCAGTTCGACCGCGAGCAGCGCAGCTGGGTCTTCAACGACCCGACACCGTGGGGCGCCATCGTCCACCGCCACGGCCGCTGGGCCAATGATCCCCAGCATGGCTGGATCTGGGCTGCCGACTCGAACTTCGGTCCGGGCTGGGTGGTCTGGCGTGCCGAATCCCACCAGGTGAGCTGGGCCCCGATGCTGCCCGAGCAGCACGGTAACCAGCCGCCGCGCGACGGCTGGCAGACCCAGGACCAGGCCTCGTTCAACAGCGGCTGCCGATCATCCGCTCCGCCCCCGCCTGTCGCCAGTTATGCCCCGCAGCGGATGGCGCCCTCGGGCCCGATGGTCGCCCATGGCGGTCCCGCCTTCGTCCCCGGCGGGCCGGTCTTCGTCCCTGGCGGCGAAATCATCATCATCGAACGCTGCCGCCGGCACCCCTGGGCCTTCGGATGCCGTCCCGGCCATGTCGGCCTGCCGCCGTCCTGCTCCACCGGCATCCGCCCGTCCTGGTGCCGGCCGATCTGCGCGACCAACCCCTTCGCGCCGGGCTGCCGCCGTCCCGGACCTTTCGTCGGCGGCGTGCAGTTGCCGCCCGGCGCAACGCCAGGCCCCCTCGGCAGCCTCTGCGCCCGCAATCCCGCCCATCCGGCCTGCCGGCAGGTTCGCCCCCTCCGGCCGGGTCCCTTCATCGGTCGCCCGGGTCCGCGCCCCGGCCCCTTCATCGGCCGCCCGGGTCCGCGTCCCGGTCCCTTCATCGGTCGTATGGGTCCCCGGCCGGGCTTCGCGATGGGAGGACGGGGTGGTCACCACGGACGATTCGCCCGCCGCTAGGGTCCCCGACAGGCGCAGTGACGAAGGCCCCGGCGATGTCCGGGGCCTTTGTGCCTGCCCGACGGTCAGTTTGTCAGGCGCAACCGCGTCAACTGTCCGCCGATGTCCTGCATAGTGGAATCCAGCTGCGCCGGATTGGTCATCATGGTGAACTTGTCGGCCGTGCTGGCGCAGTACTGCAGGACCGTCGACGTGGGGTCGCCCGCGGTATTGACCTGGATCGTGTAGATGGTGATGCCGGCCGCCTTGATCGCATCGCACATCAGGCGCTGGCGCGCGTCGATCTGGCTTGCGCGGTTGAAGAAGCGGCTTTCGGTATTCATGCCGTCAGACAGCAGGATGATGACCCTCCTGTAGGTGTAGCCGGGGTCCTCCGGAGGCGCGTTCATCGGCAGTCCCTCCGTCAGCGTCTGCCAGGCCCAGGCGAGGCCAATCCCCTGATTGGTGTTCCCCGCCGGCGACATCCGGGCAATCGTCGACCGCAACTGCCCCCAGTTGGAGGTCAGCGGCTGGATTTCGGTCGGCGTGCCGCCGGTCGAGCCCGAGGCGAGCGCCGGAAAGCGGCTGGACGCGCCTGTGGGCGCAGCGTTTGAGATGTCGAAATTCTGGTCACGGTCCTGGATGGCGCCGTCCCAGGAGACCGAACAGACGCCGCGCCAGTTGCAGACCGTGGCGTCGTTCCAGTTAATCCAGCTCGCGTTGCGGTGGGCATTGCCCACGTTGACGACCTTGGCGAAGGGCACGATCGAGACGAGGACGTCCCCATCGTTTCTGGCATTGCCGCGCAACTGCTCGATGAGGTTGAGCGTTGCCGTCTTCAGGGCCGCCATCTTGCCGGAACTGGACATGGACCCCGTGTTGTCCAGTGCCAGCGCCACCCGCAGGCGGGTGATCCCCCAGGCGGTCTGGGCCGCTGCAGTGACCGAGACCGTGTTGATGCCGATCACCGGCAGGAACGAGGCCGGCATTTCGAAGGTCGATCGCAAGGCCAGGGTGGAGTTGGTCACCACCGCCGTCACGGGCGGCGTTCCGACCTTCGGATCGTTGAACTGGGCGGCAAAGAAGGCGAGGGCATCGGCCCTGATCTGGTCACCGGTCTTGCCGGCGGCCCGCGACGAGGCCGCGACGGCGGCGGCATCGAGCGCCGACTGGAGTTTGGCTTGCAGGCGCGAGGCCTGGGCATAATCGACAGCCATCCCCATGATTCCGACGAGGGGAACGAGGCAGATGGCGAAGATGAGGGCGACGCCGCCGCGGGTGTCCCGCCGCAAGCCCTGGGCGCCACGAAAGATGATGGCTGTCAATCGCATGGGGAAAAATCAGTTCGGCAGAAGAATTCGCCGAACGATCCTCGCAGCAGCTTCTTACAGAATCGCTAAGGCCTCGTCGCAATCGCGTTTCGATATGTCTCTGCCGCCGTTCGGCTCCCGCCCCCCGGCGTCCGCTCCGGACCGTCCGGAGTCGGCGCCATCCGGCGGGTGGCGCACCGGTTCGTCAGCCGATCAGCGCAGGAAGCCGTCCAGCACGTCATCAATGCGCTTGTTGGGCGTGCGCTGGCATTCGCCCGTGACGCGCGTCAGGACCTGATCGTAGGTCATGTTGCGCAGGATATCGCGGTTCTTGTGGAAGGCCGATGCCGACAGGTAGCCCAGCATCCACTCGCGATACTCGGCGGCCTGTGGCGTGGTGCGCACGCGCAGCCAGACCGAGCACTGGTCCGTGCCGTGGCCGAGGATGCGGATGGCGTGCGCCTCCGTCGCTGCGAAAGCGGACAGGGCGAGAGCGGCAGCGAGAGCGAGACGGCGCATGGACTAATCCTCCCCGGCGCCGGAGAACCTGTTCTGCCGGCCGCGGGCGGCGGGAGACTAACGCAGGGGCAGTCTTTGGCAAGCGCCGCCGCCATCAGGGGACTGTGGATTTACGCCGCGTCGCGGGGGCGCACGCCGAGCCGTCGGGGTACCGGCGCGCGACCCGCCCCTGCGGGCGAGTCGGCAGCGCGCGATGCGAAACGATTGAAATCGCTGCGGCGCAGCATGGATATTGTCGCACCGGGCGCCCGCAATCCCATGAAATCAGACGCTTCTGCCGAGACTTAGGCTTGCCTTCCGGCACGCCGCGGCCTTGGATGGGCATCCCGGCCGCCAAGAGCCGGCGCAGCCCATCGAAACGCCCGAGACGAGATGCCCATGACCCGCCGCAAGTCCCCCTCGGATCTCCGCAGCGCCCGCTGGTTCGCACCCGACGACATGCGGTCGATGGGGCATCGCTCGCGCTGGATGCAGATGGGCTACGCGGCCGAGGACTGGGTCGGCAAGCCGATGATTGCCATCCTCAACACGTGGTCGGACGCCCAGCCCTGCCATGCCCATTTCAAGGACCGCGTCGAGGACGTGAAGCGCGGCATCCTCCAGGCTGGCGGCTTCCCGATCGAGCTTCCCGCCCTCTCGCTGTCGGAGAGCAACGTCAAGCCGACCACCATGCTCTACCGGAACCTCCTCGCCATGGAGGCGGAGGAACTGATCCGCTCGCATTCCGTCGACGGCGCCGTGCTGATGGGCGGCTGCGACAAGACCACCCCGGCCCTGCTGATGGGCGCGACCTCAGCCGGGCTGCCGATGATCTACGTTCCGGCGGGCCCGATGCTGCGCGGCAACTGGAAGGGCCAGGTGCTCGGCTCCGGCTCGGATGTCTGGAAGTACTGGGACGAGCGCCGAGCCGGCAACATCACCGACCGTGACTGGTCCGACGTGGAGGCCGGCATCGCCCGCTCCTATGGCGTCTGCATGACCATGGGCACGGCCTCGACCATGACGGCAATCGCCGAGGCCATCGGCATGACGCTGCCCGGCGCCTCCGCCATTCCCGCTCCCGACGCCAACCACAAGCGCATGTGCGCCGCCGCCGGCCGGCGCATCGTCGACATGGTCTGGGAGGACCTGAAGCCGACCGACATCCTCACGCGCGCCGCCTTCGAGAACGGCATCACGGTGGCCATGGCCATGGGTTGCTCGACCAATGCCATCATCCACGTCATCGCCATGGCGCGCCGGGCCGGCGTCGACATCTCGCTCGCCGATTTCGACAAGGCGAGCCGCAGGGTGCCGGTCATCGCCAATGTGCGGCCGAGCGGCGACAAGTACCTGATGGAGGACTTCTTCTACGCCGGCGGCCTGCCGGCGCTGATGACACGCCTCACCGACCACCTGCATCTCGGCGCCATCACCGTCACCGGGCGGCCGATCGCCGAGAGCCTGGATGGCGCCGAGGTCCACAACGACGACGTCATCCGTTCCGTCGACAACCCGATCTATGCCGAGGGCGCTCTGGCCGTGCTGAAGGGCAACCTCTCGCCCGACGGCTGCGTCATCAAGCCGAGTGCCTGCGAGCCGCGCTTCCTCAAGCACACCGGCCCCGCCCTTGTCTTCGACGATTATCCCAGCATGAAGGCGGCGATCGACCGCGACGACCTCGACGTCACCGCCGACACGGTGCTCGTGCTGCGCAATGCCGGCCCCCATGGCGGGCCGGGCATGCCGGAATGGGGCATGCTGCCCATTCCGAAGAAGCTGGTGAAGCAGGGCATCCGCGACATGGTGCGCATTTCCGACGCCCGCATGTCCGGCACCAGCTACGGCGCCTGCATCCTGCACGTCTCGCCGGAGGCCCATATCGGCGGGCCGCTGGCGCTCCTGAAGACCGGCGACCTCATCGAGCTCGACGTCGATGCGCGCACGCTGAACATGAAGGTCAGCGACGAGGAACTCGCGCGGCGCCGCGCCGTCTGGCAGCCGCCGAAGGCGCATTACGAGCGCGGCTACGGCTGGATCTTCACCAAGCACATCAAACAGGCCCACGAGGGCTGCGACTTCGACTTCCTCGAGGAGAGCTTCGGCGGGCCGGTGGCCGAGCCGGTGATCTTCTGAGCGGACGGGAGCCCGACATGAGCCTGAAGCCCGAAACCCGCGACAAGCTGAAGGGCGTCTCGACTCCGACGCTCTGCACCGCCCTGTTCAAGCGCGGCCTCCGCAACCAGTTCATCCAGGACGTGCGGCCGTTGAACCCCTCCCTGCCGACCATGGTGGGCGAGGCCTTCACCCTGCGCTACATCCCGGCGCGCGAGGACCTGAACCCGATCAGCGTGTTCCAGGATCGCGGCCATCCGCAGCGCAAGGCGGTCGAGGAATGCCCGCCCGGCGCGGTCATGGTGATCGACAGCCGCAAGGATGCGCGGGCAGCATCGGCCGGCGGCATCCTGGTGTCACGGCTGATGATGCGCGGCGTCGCCGGTGTCGTCACCGACGGCGGCTTTCGCGACAGCCCGGAGATCGCCGGGCTGGCGATCCCAGCCTATCACCATCGCCCCTCCGCGCCGACCAACCTGACGCTCCACCAGGCGCTCGACATCAACGTGCCGATCGGCTGCGGCGACGTCGCGGTCTGGCCGGGCGACGTGATGGTGGGGGATGGCGAGGGCGTGGTGGTGATCCCCGCCGGCATCGCCGACGAGATCGCCGACGAGGCGGTGGAGATGACGGTGTTCGAGGATTTCGTCACGGCCATGGTGCTGCAGGGCCGCTCCATCCTCGGGCTCTATCCGCCGACCGATCCGCAGACCAAGGTCGATTTCGCGGCCTGGCGGGAGAAGGCCGGACGCTGAAGCGCGGCCCTCGCCCCGCCTACCACCACGGATCTGGCAGCCAGTTGAACATGTAGAGCGCGGTCAGGATGATCATCAGCGTGATCACCGCCCCCCCGGCACCTCGCGCGCCGCCGAGATAGCCGCCGAAGACCAGCACCAGGATCAGCAGAACAACCAGAACTCCGGTCCACATAGGCCCCTCCCTGCGGTCCGGAGCCAATCCGGCTCCGGTCTCTTCGGCAGGGACAACGCGCGAACCGGCGTCTGGTTCAGCTCAGCTGTTCACTGAGGCTCGATGCGGGCATCGCGGACGATGACCTGGTAGCGCGCGCGCTCCGAGCGGGCGAAGGCGGTGAAGGCATCCGGCGTGTTGGGCGAGGCCACGGCGCCGATCTCCTTCAACTTGGCGACCACATCCGGTCGCGAGAAGATCTCCTTCACATCGGCGGCGACCTGGTCGGCGATGGCCCGCGGCACGCCGGCGGGCGCAAAGAGGCCGTGCCAGGTGCCGATGTCGAAGCCGGGGAAGGTCTCGCCGATGGTCGGCACGTCGGGCGCCGTCGGGCTGCGGTCCTTCGAGGTGACGGCCAGCGCGCGCACCGTGCCGCCCTGCGCCTGCGGCCAGGCGAAGGTGATGTTGTCGAAGGCGAGATGGATATGGCCGCCGACCAGCGCGTTCATGATCTCGTTGGACGAGCGATAGGGAATGTGGGTCATCGGCGTGCCGATGAGGTTGGAGATGATCTCGGCGGGGATGTGGTTGGAGGCGCCGATGCCGGAGGAGCCGTAGTTCAGCTTGCCGGGATTGGCCTTCGCATAGGCGACGAACTCGGCGAAGGTGCGGGCCGGAATGGCGTTCGACACCACGAGCATGTTGGGCAGCGTCGCAAACAGGCTGATCGGCTGGAAGTCGCGATCGGCATCGTAGTTCAGCGACTTGTAGACATAGGGCGCGATGGCATGGGTGCTCGCCGTGCCGACGAACAGCGTGTAGCCGTCCTTCGCGGCGCGCGAGGCTGCGGTCGCCCCGACGGTGCCGCCGGCGCCGGCGCGGTTCTCGACCACGAAGGCGACGTTGTACTTCTGCTGCATCGCCTGCGTGAAGATGCGGGCGAAGAGGTCGGTGGTGCCGCCGGCCGTGAACGGCACGATCACCGTCACCTGGCGCTGCGGCCAGGCGGCAGCGGTCTGGGCTTCGGCCCGGACGGCCGTCAGGGACAAGGCGCAAAGCAGCGCCAGCATCAGCTTCTTCATCGGTTTCCTCCCGGCACTCATTGGGTCCCGCGGGGCGGGCCTTGCCTTGAAGGAGAGATTGAACCGTTTGAAACGTTGCGGGAAGCGAATTCTTCCGCATGGCAGGCGGCGCGCGGCCAGCGCGAGATCGAACGGCATCGGAAGGCCGAGGACCTGAGACCCTCTTCTCCTCCGGTTTGAGAGAGAGTCCTGGGTTGCGTTTCTGGCCTTAGGCGGCCCGTTTTTCCAGCGTGGATTTCATTGCGAACTCGGCCGGCGGCATGTTGCCGAGTGCCGAGTGTGGTCGGTGATGGTTGTAGTCCTCCTTCCATGAGGTGATGGCGCTGCGGGCCTCGGCGAGCGTCGAGAACAGCGTGTCGTTGAGGCACTCGTCGCGGAAGCGGCTATTGAAGCTTTCGACGAAGGCGTTCTGCATGGGCTTGCCGGGGGCGATGTAGTGCCATTCCACGCCCGTCTGCTGGCACCAGCGCAGCACCGCCATTGAGGTCAGCTCCGTGCGGTTGTCGGAGACGATCGTGTCGGGCCGACCGCGCCGGTGGGTGACGGCGTCCAACTCGCGAACGACGCGCAGGCCAGAGTAGCTGATCCATCGGATCGCCCAGACCTAGCGCGATACGCCGGTTGCGTAATTTTATTTCGCTTCCATTCAATCGAATTCGGCGCTATGATTTGAGCGTGGGCCATCGAGTTGGCCATCAGATAGCAAGGGGATTTTTCCATGGGCGCGCAACTCATCAAGTTCTTCGACCGCCGCCAGTCTGGTGCACACTATTCGCCGACCACTAATTCCGATGCCCGCGGGGGCGGCATTGGGGAGCGCGTCAGCGACCTCGTGAGGAACGTCTGGCCGACCATGCGCAACCGCTTCCATTCTCCAGATCGCAAGCTCGCCGACCATGCATTCTCAACGTTCCGCCTGGACAAGGACGAACTCGTTCTGCCGGCGCGCTCGTACTGGGTGATGGGGATCATCGAGAAGTTCGTGGTGGAGACGGCACACTACCCACGCGCTTCGGACATCGGCGCCGTCAGCAAGGAATTCGGTCCGGGGGAGATTCATGTGCCCACCCTTAAACCGATCCTCGATGAGCTGGTCCGGCGGGGCTATGTGGAGCGCGTGGAGGACGGCGGCAGGCCGCGCCCCGGCCCCAAGGCAGAGGCATTTTCGCTCACTCCGCAGGGGCGGCTTTGGCTTTCGGTGGGCATTCAGCAGGCGATAGACTGCAAGGAGGTGGCCTGAACCATCAGACTACGAGCAACAAGAAAGTAGCATCGCACAGAAAGAGGCATTCAAACGACGGGAAGGAGAACTTCATGACCAGTTCACGACAGCAACCTCCTAAGCGGGACGATACCTTCGACAATCCGGCCGCCAACCCCCGGGATGGCACGGAGATCGGGGAATACATGCGGGCGCTCGTCGCCCAACGAAGCGAACCTCGGGCAAACATAGTCCCGGATGACATCGCCGATCTGGTGAGCGAGCGATCGGCACTGGACGACGTTCCCTCGATCCTCGTGTCGATCAACGAGCGACTTCACCAACTGCCCACTGACACGAAGCGGATGGAATATCTGCGGGGGTTGCGAACCGCCTACGAAGCCTGTCCGACGCGGCAGGCCAAGCATCGGTCCGACCGCATCTACCGGTGGGTTCTCCTCATTCTCACCGCGATAGCCGCGGTGGGAACATTCAAGGACGCACTGGCGGCTGTGTGGCCATTCTAAGAGGGAGGACGGGATCGGTTAACTGAGGTGACGCAGAGGGCCTAGGGGATCGCTGATAGTTTTTTGGGAGAGGGGTGCCACGTCGCCCCTCTCTCTTTAGAATAACCTCCACGTTGTGCCGTCAGACCAACCAGACCAGTCACAACGTGCCGCACCCTTAGCCTGTCGTCAGGCCGTGCTACGTCCTTCGAGACCTGACCCGTGATGAGCTGAACGCCCGCTTCGCGCCGCCATTGCAGACGTTCATCGGCGCGCTGAAAACTGACGCTCGCATCGCACAGCGGCGAGGCGCCGGGCGTGCCGACAACGATCGTTCCAGGCGCGGCGTTGCGCCCGCATCGGAAACCGCCCCGAGGATCAGGCCCGGCCGCCATCCGTGCCGGCGGCTGCGACGAAGGCCGAGGTGAGGGCCATTGGCGAACCCGTCCTGATGCGGGCCCTGGTCTCGGGCCCGACGAGAAGTTCGCCGCCGAACCCGGGCGTCAATCGAACGTGACGATCCCCGAAGCCACGTCGCGATCGTAACCCTTGCTGGCGGTGAGCAACTGTCGGGTATAGGCCTCGCGCGGCTCCGCGCGCCGCAGCGTCGCGACGTCCATCTCCTCGACGACGAGGCCACGGTTCATCACCGCCAGCCGGTCGCACATATGCGCCACGACCGCGAGGTTGTGGCTAACCAGGATCATGGTCAGACGACGCTCGACGCGCAGGCGCCGCAGCAGGTTGAGGATCTCCGCCTGCACGCTGACATCGAGGGCGCTCGTCGGCTCGTCCAGGAGCAGGACCCGCGGCTCCAGCATCAGGGCGCGGGCGATGGCGACGCGCTGGCGCTGGCCGCCGGAGAGCTGGTTGGGATAGCGGAAGCGGAAGGCGGGGCCGAGGCCGACATCGGCAAGGGCGCGTTCGACGCGCCCATTGACATCCGCGATGCCGTGGATCTCCAGCGGCTCGGACAGTGTCCTGTCCACCGTGTGGCGTGGATGCAGGGAGGCGTAGGGGTCCTGGAAGACCATCTGGACCAGGCGCGGCTGTGGGGTTTGCGCGGAGGCTCCCCTGATGGTGGCACTTCCCGTCCAGAGCCTGTTGAGCCCAGACAGTGCCCTCAGGACGGTCGACTTGCCGCTGCCGCTCTCCCCCACGAGACCGAAGCTCTCGGCATCGGCGACGTCGAAGGAGATGCCGCGCACGGCGTGAACCGCACGCGGTCCGGCGCCGAAGGTGATGACGAGGTCGCGGACGGAGATCACGGTCCCTCCAGCCAGGCCGGGTCGCGGGCAAGGGTCGGCAACTCCGCCCGCTCGTCGGCAAGCCGGGGCAGGCTGTTGAGCAGGCCGCGCGTGTAGGGATGCCGGGCCGAACCGAGGTCGCGGGCGGAGAGCTCCTCCATCACCCGCCCCGCATACATGACGAGAACCCGATCACAGAAGCTCGCGACCAGCTCAAGGTCATGGCTGATGAAGATGAGGCCCATTCCGCGCTGGCGCACGAGATCGTCGAGGATCGCCAGCACCTGCAACTGGACTGTCACGTCGAGGGCACTGGTCGGCTCGTCCGCGATGAGGAGGTCGGGTTCAGGCACGAGCATCATGGCGATCATGATGCGCTGGCCCATGCCTCCGGAGACCTCGTGGGGAAAGAGACGGAAGACGCGCTCGGGATCACGGATCCGCACGGCTTCGAGCATGGCGAGCGCCTTCAGGCGGGCCTCGATCTTGCTGACTCCGCCGTGAATTCGGGCAGCTTCGGCGATCTGTTCGCCGACCGTCATCACCGGGTTCAGGGAGTATTTCGGGTCCTGCATGACCAGAGAGATGCGGGCTCCGCGCAGGCCGCGGAGGGTCTTCGGCGATGCCGAGAGGAGGTCTGTTCCGTCGAAGGACAGGCGTGCGGCCGAGAGCTGCGCGCTCGCCGGCAGAAGCCGCATGATGGCGCGCCCGGTGAGCGACTTGCCGGAGCCGGACTCTCCGACGATGCCGAGCCGTTCGCGGCCGAGCGTGAAGGACACGCCGCGCACGGCGAGAAAGCGTCCGGTAGGCGTTGCGAAACTCACTCTCAGGTCCTCGACCGCAAGCAGCGGCGGCGGCGTCACGCTCATTTCTTCTGCCTCGGGTCCAGGACGTCCCGCAAACCGTCTCCGAGAAGGTTGAAGGCGAGGCTGACGGCGAAGATGGCGACCCCCGGGATAGTGGCGACCCACCACTGGTCGAGAATGTAGCGCCGGCCCGAGGAGACCATGGCCCCCCATTCGGCGAGGGGCGGTTGGGCGCCGAGACCGAGGAACCCGAGCCCGGCAGCGGTGAGGATGATGCCGGCCATGTCCAGCGTCACCCGCACCGTCAACGACGACAGGCACAGCGGCATGATGTGGCGCGACAGGATGCGGCCGGTGCTCGCGCCCTGCAGACGCGCCGCGGCGATGTAATCGGCGTTGCGGATGGTGAGCGTCTCGGCGCGTGCGATCCGGGCATAGGGCGGCCAGGCCGTCAGGGCGATGGCGATGACGGCGTTTTCGATGCCGGGGCCGAGTGCCGCGACGAAGGCGAGCGCGAGGATCAGGCTCGGGAACGCCAGGAACACGTCGGTGATACGCATCAGGGCGGCATCCACCCATCCGCCGAGATAGCCGGCCGCGGTGCCGACGATGAGGCCGATCGGGGCCGCGATGATCGCCACCAGCGCCACGATGTAGAGGGTGATGCGGGCGCCATAGACGATGCGCGAGAACACGTCGCGGCCGAATTCGTCAGTGCCGAGCCAGTGGGTGCCGCTTGGCGCCAGAAGGCGCTGCGCCAGATTCTGCTCGTTCGGATGGTGGGTCGCGATCCAGGGAGCAAATGCCGCCACGACGATCAGCAGGACGACGATGCCGAGCCCGAGCAATGCCAGTCGGTTGCTGCGGAACTGCAGCCAGCTGCGGTAGAGCGCGCCGAGTCTGGCCTCGCGGCGCGACCCCGGGGTGTCGGTGAGAAGGCGGTCCTGCCAGGCGCTCATTTCGCCCTCGGATCAAGGACACGATAGAGCAGGTCCGACAGCAGGTTCACGCCGACGAAGACGGCGCCGACCACGATGGTCGCGCCGAGAACGGCGTTCATGTCGGCAGCCAGAAGGGCCGTCGTCAGGTAGCGGCCGAGACCGGGCCAGGCGAAGACGGTCTCGGTGAGCACGGCGCCCTCGAGCAGTCTTGCGTAGGACAGGGCGATGACCGTGACGAGCGGAACGGCGATGTTGCGCAGGGCGTGGACCCAGACGACGCGCGCCTCGGACATGCCCTTGGCCCGCGCCGCGACGATGTATTCCTGGCTCAGTTGCTCGAGCATGAAGCTGCGCGTCATGCGCGCGATATAAGCTACGGAAAAATAGCCGAGCACAGCTGACGGCAGCACAACATGCCCGAAGGCGTTGCGGAAGACCTCCCATTCTCCCGCCAGGGCAGCATCGACCAACAGGATCCCCGTGACCGGGCGGACGATGTCCTCGAAGACAACGCCGAGGCGCCCTGGCCCCTGCACCCAGCCGAGCATGCCGTAGAACACGAGCAGGCCGATGATGCCGAGCCAGAAGATGGGAACGGAATAGCCGACCAGGCCGACGACGCGGACGATCTGGTCGGGCCAGCGATCCTGCCAGACGGCGCCGGCGATCCCCATGGGCACGCCAAGCACCACGCCGATGATGGTGGCGAAGGTGGCCAGTTCCAGTGTGGCGGGAAAGACCCGGACGATGTCCTCGATCACGGGGCGGTTGGTCACGAGAGACTGGCCGAAGTCGCCGGTGAGCATCTTCTGGACATAGATGAGGAACTGCGTCCAGAGCGGCTGGTCGAGGCCGAGTTCGCGCCGCACCTGCTCGTAGACGTCGCGCAGCGCCTGATCGCCCACGACCGCCAGGACCGGGTCGATGGGGACGACCCGGCCGATGAAGAAGGTGACCGCGAGCAGGCCGAGGAACGTCAGCGCCACCTGCAGCAGGAAGCCGGATGAGTGGCGGAGGAGGGACAACCGCCGTCTCAGGACTTGCTGGCGCGCCAGTAGATAGCCGACAGGCCGGGCGAGCTGGCCATGTATCCCGTGACGTTGGCGCGCACACCGACCTGAACCTGCTGCTGGGCGAAGACCACGAAGGGCGAGACCTTCATGAAGTCCTCCTGGATCTGGCGGTACATCGCCGCCCGGGCGTCGGCGTCACGCTCCTGCATCGCCGCCTCGGTGCGGGCGGACAGCTCAGGCATGTCCCAGTTGTTGCGCCAGCTCAGCTTGCCGGGATTGTCGCGCCCCGGCGGATTGTGCGTGAAGCTGTCGGCATTGTAGTGCGGGTCCGGATGGCCAAGGCCCCAGGTGCCGATGAACAATTGGTGGTTGCGGGCGCGAAACTTGGCGAGAACCTGCGCGCCCGTCGCCGGCAGAACCTCCAGAGTCACGCCGCCGCGCGCGAAACTCGCCTGCAGCGCCTGGGCGACATCCAGCGAGGGGAAGGTGTTCGCGGTGTCCATGGTGAGCTTGATGCCGCCGGGATGTCCGGCCTCGGCCAGCAGGGTCCTGGCCCGCTCCGGATCGAAGCGCCACGGGCGGCTGTCAATCTCGCCGAGCGTCCCGCGGGGGATGAAGGACTGGTGCGGAAACACCTGGCCGGGCAGCAGATTGTTGGCGATCGCGTCATAGTCGACGAGATGCTTCAGCGCTTCGATGACCTTGGGCTTGGCGAGGACCGGATCGGCCATATTGGCGCTGAAATACTGGATGGTGCCACGCGGGAAGTCGGCGATGGTGATGCCCGGGCGCCCGCGCAGGCCGCTGATCTCTGTCGGCGTCAGGTTGCGCGCGACGTCCACATCGCCGCGCTCGAGCAGCAATCTCTGCGTCGCCGCCTCCGGAACGTGACGCACGATGACCCGCTGCATCACCGCCCTGCCGCGCCACCAGTTGTCATTGCGCTCGATCGTGTAGCTCTCGTTCGGCTGGTAGCGCACCACCCGGAAGGCACCGGAGGCTGCCGAATTGCGGTTGAGCCAGGTGTTGCCGTTGTCCGTGCCGGCATTCTGCTCGACGACCTTGCTGTCGACCACAGACGCGATGGTCGCCGTGAACAGGTTCTGGATCAGCGTGGGTGCATAGGCCTTGTCGAAGGTGACCTGAACCTCGAAATCGCCCGTCTGGCGGATGGTCTGCTCAAGGTTCTCCCGGGTCAGGCCAACCGAACGATACATGAAGGCGGGCGTCCGATTGATGATCAGCGGACGGCGCAGCGAATAGACGACATCCGCGGCGCTCAGCGGATTACCGGAGTGGAACTTCACGCCCTGCCGGATGGAGAGCGTGAAGGTCCGCCCGTCCTGGGAAACGCTGAAGCGCTCGGCGAGGCCCGGCCGCAACTCGGCGACGGTCCTGGATTCGTCGATGGCGAAGAGCTGATCGTAGACGTTCTTGAGCAGGTCGGAGCCGGTGATCTCGAACGACTGGTGCGGATCCAGGGCGACCAGGTCGTCGATCTGGGCGGCGATCACCAGCGTGTTCCGGGGCGTCTGGGCCGAGGCCGGGCCAGCGCCCGGCACCGTGGTCGCCACGGCTACGGCGCCGGCACCGGCGAGAAGCTGGCGCTTCGAGACACGAATGGACATGACAGGCCCCGCTGGATGACTCTCTTCTGTGATCGAGATTGAGATGGCGGGCGACGGTGGGTCAATCCCTTCCGCAGCGTGGGCGTCCAATCCTCCGCCGCCTCGTCGGGCGCCGCAGCCGGGCTGCGGAGGCCACTTTCACCCGATGGGCTGCGCAAGGCGGCGACTGAACTCACATTGCGCCGTCTGCGCGTCATTCTGCCGCAAGTGTGACCGAAGCGGTCGACGCCGATCATGGGCGTGCGGATGGTTGACCACGATACCTTGGCGTGTGCTGTCAGACAAACCCAACTGGTCTCAGAGTGCCCTACCCTCGCGCGTCGTCAGGCCGCGCAGGGCTGGCGCCACTCGGCGAGAGCGCCGGCGCGTCGGTCCTTGAAGTTCTCCCGGGACGAGAGGTGCCGGTCCTGGTTGAAGTGGTCGTGGACGGAGCCGTGAAGGGCGGCGAACTTCTGCACACTTCGCATCCTGCGGAACCGCAGCATCGCCCGCTCGCGTCGTCGGGATGGCAGGTGGGAGTTCTCGACCCGGTTGTTGGGGCCGCGGCCGACCTGGTGCTTGTTGTCTGCACCGACCGCCTTGAGCGCTGCGCCGCATGACGCCAGCCGGTCCGTGACGATCACCTCGACCGGGCGATGGCGCTTCAGGGCCTTGCGCAGAAACCTCTGTGCCGCAACCTTGTCGCGTTTCCTCGTCACGAAGTTCTCGAGCGCCTCGCCCTCCTGATCGACGGCGCGCCAGAGATAGTGCGTCACGCCGTTGATCCTCGCGAACACCTCGTCGAGGTGCCCGCGCCGATGACGGAATGCCCGCATCGCCTGGACCCGGTTGCGGCGGATCTCGGCGGCGAAGATCACCCCGAAGCGGTTCCACCAGAACCGCACGGTCTCGTAGGTGATGTCGACCCCACGCTCGTCAAGGAGACCCTCGACGTTGCGCAGCGACAGGGGTAGCGGACATACATCATGACCGCCAGGCGGATCACCTCGGGTGAGGTCTTGAAGTACCGGAACAGGCGCGCGTGGGACATGCGCCGAGCCAATCGCTCAGCCGTCCACGCCGCAATCCCTAGTTCCTCTTACAGTCCCCACGGCTAACCCGATACGCGGTAAGCCATCCGGATTCCGCCCCAATGGCGGCTCATGATGATGATGGGCGCGTCAATCTCCCTCATCATGACGATCGTGCCGTTCCCCATGTCCCGCGAATAGGTCTGGATCAGGAACGGTCGGACATTCCGAGCAGCGGCAAATCCGGCGCGGTCATCAAAGATGCGCCGGTTGCGGCAGTTGGCGGCATTCCAGACGGGATCGCCCTTTCGCTGCGGTTGGGAGTAGGCGGCGTTGTGAACGGGCAGATAACCGTTGCGGTCGGTCGCCACGCAGAAGGTAAGGCGATGATCCTCCTTCAGGACAGGCTCCTGAATGTTTGGAAGGATGTCCTCCAGGATGGACAACGATCGGGTGAGGAACTGCTGGGGATCGGATCCTGGCACAGGTCGATAATCGGTATCGAACAGGATCTCCTCAGTCAGACGCCCCTGTTGAAGAGCAGACGACAGTGTCTGCGCGATTGCATCGGCAACGCGTTGGGCACGCGCCACCAGCGGAGCGTACTCCTGCCGAAGGGCCTGCAGCCGGTGATGCAGCCGCCCGGCAACATCAGTCGGCATGCTCTCAAAGTGGACCCGCCACTGACCGTCCTGTGCATCGACGACATTGCAGCCGATCTCGCCAATCCCGGCAAAGGTGATGGACAGAGGCCCCTGCCCCACAGATTGAAGTGCCTCGGGAACGCTGAGCCATGCGCCACCCTCCGACATGTCAACGGTCCGCATGCCCCTAAAGCCCTGCGGGCCCGTTACGGAGGCATCGACCTCAAGCGGATAGCGGTCGAATCTGCGCCGGTTGGCGAGCGAGTTTTCCCGCAGAATGACCATCAGCCGGGTTGAAAGCTTGTCGACAGCTTTTCCAGACAGGTCCGCGGCGACCGTCACCTTCGAGGCGTTGGCAACCTCCGAAGCAATGGTTTGGGTCGAGGCGTCTACATCAGCGGCATGAGCAGCCGTGGACCGGGCGGTCCCTGCGACATGGGCAATCGTTGCATTCTGCTCCTCGACGGCCGCCGCAACCGCATTGAACATGGGAGCGACACGATCAACGACGTCCCGAACATCCTGGACGGCACGAACAGCAGCGTTTGCGTCCTGGCGGAGTGCATCAATCTGGCTACCAATGTCGGCCGTTGCAGCCTGGGTGCGTGTGGCAAGAAGTTTCACTTCCTGCGCCACGACAGCGAAGCCCTTGCCGGCCTCTCCCGCCCTCGCCGCCTCGATTGTCGCATTCAACGCGAGAAGGTTCGTCTGCCGCGCAATATCAGCAATGAGACCCAGCACGGCGTCGATCTTGTAAGAGGAGTCAGCAAGCGCGCTCACACGGGCACTGACTGCTTCCATGGATTGGGCCGTACTTGCCACGGTCGCATTGGCTGCCTCCATGTGGACGCCAATCTCCCTCGCCGCGTCGGCCATCTCCAATGTCGCCTGAGACAGTGCTGAGGTGTTGTCTGTCACGCCCCGCGAGGTCGCGACCAGAGCACTTACCTGTTCACTGACGGTTGTGAGGGCGGAATTGGCGTCGCTGATCGAGGCTGCAACTTCGCCATTGGCGCCTCGGATATCGCCCAGGATACTGCGAAGATCGCCCTCGATCACGTCAAAGAGCGGGGCGTAAGCTTCTACCCGCTGTGGCGTCTCGGCTTCGGTGGCAACAGACTTGGATTCATCTAACTGCGCAGGGCGATCTGCTCGTTTCGTCAACCACCTGAACATGCCCCGTACCGATCTCGGCGTTTCCCTAGCGTCAATATGGGATGACAGGGTTAACTCTGCGTTACCCTTTATCGCCTTCCCGGCCCCGAAGGACCGGGATTTTCTGGGTGCCGTCCGCAAGGCTGTCCGCAATCTGATCGATGGCCCGAACATCCCATCGTCTGATGTCCGCCTTCATCTGCCGGATTTGATGATTCAGTCCTGCAAGGTCGGCTTTGGCGGCGGTGCTATGCCCGTAGAGTTCAGCCGAGTGGACGGGCCGCCCGTAGGGCGTGGTGAGATGCTTGCGCGCATCCTCTCCAACATGGAGCGCAGGTAGGTCCGGAGGGTCGCCTGTACATCGAAATCGGTCATGCCATTTGTCTCGAAGAACGTCGCGAAGGCCAAGTCGACGCTCACTGACAGGGCTTCGGCGAACCGGAACTTATCCGTCCCGAGGGAGAGGGCAACTTCGCCACGCAGCGGCCGCGGCAACCTGCGCCGGTACGTGTAGATGCCGCGCTTCCGCGTGATGTGGGAGCATTGTGGGACCATCGAGCCCATAAGGAAGCCTTCCAGCAGGGTGGAGGGCCGAAAAGCTCGATGGATCAGCTGCTTGATGAGGGCTGGCTGGGGGACCTGGATTCGAACCAAGATTCTCGGAGTCAGAGTCCGATGTTCTACCGTTGAACTATCCCCCAACGGCACCCTCAGAGAGGCGCTTCGCCGGTGCGAGGCGCGGTCATAATCGATTGGCGCGGAGGGTTCAAGCCCCGCCGCGCCGCCTTTTTCCGTGAAACGGCAAGTCGCTTGCAGCGCGGCCTCACCCTGATACACTTTCGCCAACTGAACAGATCAACCGTCCATCCGTCGAACCCTCTGGCGTTCCGGTGATCGGTGGGAAAGGTCGCCATGGCCCACGAACCGCCGCGCGGTTCGCCGGGATATTCGGGCGTGCGTCCGGCAGCGGAGGCCAGTGCGGACGACAGCCGCATCCAGCCACCATCCCGGCCGCGACGGCTCTATGCCGCGCTTGATCTCGGAACCAACAATTGCCGCCTGCTGGTGGCCAAGCCCGAGGGCGCCAGCTTCCGGGTGGTCGATGCCTTTTCGCGAATCGTCCGGCTCGGCGAGGGACTCGCCCAGACCGGCCGCCTCAGCGAGGCAGCCATGGACCGGGCCGTAGAGGCCCTCAAGATCTGCCGCATGAAGCTGCGCGACCGCCAGGTGGTCCGCGCCCGTCTCATCGCGACCGAGGCCTGCCGACAGGCGACGAACGGTGACGCGTTCATTTCCCGCGTCAGGGACGAGACGGGGCTCGCCCTCGAGGTGGTCGACCGCCACACCGAGGCGCAGCTCGCCGCCCAGGGCTGCGTGCCGCTGGCCGATCCCCGCGCCCGCGGCGTCATCCTCTTCGACATCGGCGGCGGATCGTCGGAGCTCGTCTGGCTGCTGCCGCGCGGACCCGGCCGGCACGGCGGGCCGCCGACGGCGGAGATCCTCGGCTGGACCTCGCTGCCGGTCGGTGTGGTTACCCTCGCCGAACGGCACGACGGCAAGCACGTCACCCGCGAGGGCTTCCAGCGCATGGTCGACGAGGTGGCGGCCATGGTGGAGCCCTTCGCCCATCGCCAGGCGATCCAGGCCCAGATCGAACACCTGCACATGCTCGGTACGTCCGGCACGGTGACGACGCTGGCCGGCGTGCATCTCGGCCTGCCGAAATATGACCGTCGCCGTGTCGACGGCGCCTGGCTCGGTGCCGGCGAGGTCGACGTCATCCTCGAGCAATTGCTCGACATGACCTATGAGGAGCGGATCGCCCATCCCTGCATCGGCGCGGAGCGGGCCGACCTGGTGCTGGCCGGCTGCGCCATCCTGGAGGGCATGCGCCGGCACTTCCCCTGCCAGAGACTGCGTGTTGCCGACCGAGGCCTGCGCGAAGGGATCCTCGTCAGCCTGATGCGGCAGGACGGCGTGTGGCGGCGGCCCTTCCACCACCGCCAGCAGGACCAGCGGCCGAACGGACCGGGAGGCGGGCGATGACGACCAAGACCGGCGGCGGCCGCCAGCTGGCTGTGCGCCTGAAGACCGCCAAGAAGCGCACCACCAGCCAGCAGAAGTGGCTGGAGCGGCAGCTCAACGACCCTTACGTGGCGCGCGCCAAGCGCGAGGACTGCCTGCGGCTGGTGGAGACGATCGCGGCGGCGAAGCTCAGCACGCGGCAGGTAGGCGAGCTGTACGCGGGCTGGGCGTCGGGCAGCGAG
>CAZPMD010000012.1:0-40509 GCA_964587395.1 uncultured Hyphomicrobiales bacterium | reverse complement strand
GGCGCGCGCCAAGCGCGAGGGCTGGCGCTCGCGGGCGGCCTTCAAGCTCATCGAGATCGACGACCGGGCGAAGATCCTCAAGCCCGGCCAACGGATCGTCGATCTCGGCGCGGCCCCCGGCGGCTGGCTGCAGGTGGCGGCCAAGCGCATCGGCCTCGACCAGGGCCGGGGCAAGATCGTCGGCATCGACCTCCTCGACATCGATCCCGTGCCGGGCGTCGCCCTCATGAAGGGCGACTTCACAACCGACGACGCGCCGGCAAAGCTCAAGGAGATGCTCGGCGGCGAGGCCGACGTGGTGCTCTCCGACATGGCGGCCAATGCCACGGGCCATCGCAAGACCGACCAGATCAAGATCATCTACCTCGCCGAACTCGCCATCCACTTCGCCCGCGAGGTGCTGGCGCCCGGCGGCCATTTTCTCTGCAAGGTGCTGCAGGGCGGCACGGAAGGCGACCTTCTCTCCGACCTGAAGCGCGATTTCGCCACCGTGAAGCACATTAAGCCGCAGGCGAGCCGGGCCGATTCCAAGGAGCTCTACGTGCTCGCCATGGGCTTCCGCGGGCGCGGCGCCGCGAGCGAGGACGCCGGGAGAGAGGATCAGGGCTGAGCCCGGCGGCCTTCCAGCCGGCCGGCCCCCTGGCCTAGCCTTGCCCCTCATCGACGACGAGGAGCCCTCCATGCCGCCAGGCGATGATCCCGCAGGCTACCTGCCACCGATGGCCGGCCGCTTTCCCCTGGCTTTGCCAGCCACCCGCTTCGTCTACGAAGCCGTCGTGGAACTCCTGCCGACCCGATCGCTGGGCAGGGGGCCGCTCGGCGAGCGGCGTATCGTGCCGATCACCGGCGGCACGTTCGAGGGCCCGGACATCCGCGGCAAGGTGCTTCCGGGCGGCGCCGACAGGCAGCTGGTGCGCGCCGATGGCCTGCTGCTGCTCGATGCCTTCTACGAGATGGAGACCGACGACGGCGCGGTCATCACCGTGCGCAACTCCGCCAAGGTCCATTACGGCCCTGACGGACGCCGTCACGCCTTCTCGACGCTCGACCTGACGGCGCCGGAAGGCCCTTACGACTGGCTCAACCGTGGTGTCCATGTCGGTACGGTGGATGTGCTGAGGCCCGAGCGGGAGGCTGTGGTCGTCAGGGTCTATCAACTGGTGTAACGACGGAGCGCGGGCCGCTTCGCTCAGCGCTTCGGCAAGGGGCGCGCCACGACGTCCAGATCGCGCAGCGCCGTCTCGACGCAATCCCTGAAATCCACCCCCGCACCGGCGCGATGGGCCAGGATCAGGGCCAGCTTGGCGAGGAAGACCGCCTCCATCGGCTGCCCTGCGCGGTCGATTCCGGTCGCGAGCGTCTCATAGACGGCCTCGAGCGCCTCAAAGGCGAGAGGCTCCGGAGCCGGCAGCGGCGATGCGGTCATGACGGCCTCCCGAGGCCTGCGTCGAGGGTGGCGAGGAGTTCGTCAGCCGCCGCCTGTTTCCATCGACCCGCGACGTGCAGGTCGGGCCGGATGAGATAGACCGTGCCCGGCACGGCGCCGTAGGCGGCGGCAACCCCACCCGACGGATCGGCCAGCGGCCGAACCGCCCCGAACGCCTCGGCCAGGAGTCCGACCGCCAGCACCTGCAGCCGTGGATGGCGGCGTGCCATTGCAGCGACCGGGGCATCGAGCCCCGACGGCCAGGCGCCGTCGGTGAAGGCCAGCAGCGTGAACCCGTCGCCCATGTGATCCGTCAGGAAGCCCCTGCCCAGGCGCACATTGCGCATGGCGGCCCCAGAGACCGGCCCGGCCGAGAAACCCGCATCCCGGCCGGGAAAGGGCGTCAGGGGGCTTGCCGCGTAGGTGTAGGGCTGCATCTGGCGCGGATTGGCGAAGCCCTTGGCGAAATCCTCGCTCAGTGCCAGCGACAGCGCCGCCTCGCGCACCAGGGCAAAGCCGCGCGTCGGCGGCGTCATGAAGCGGGTGCTCTTGGCGGCATTGGCAAAGACGTCCAGCGTCGCCCCGCGGCGTTCGGGCGAGTAGCTGTCGATCAGGGACTCGCCGGCCTCGCCGCTGAGGACGGCCGCCAGCTTCCAGCCGATGTTCTGTGCGTCGGCCAGCCCGTTGTTGAGGCCACGGACACCGAAGATCGGCACGATATGGGCGGAATCGCCGATGAACACGACGCGGCCATGGCGATAGTCGTCGAGGGCGAGGGTGTTGGCGGTGTAGATCGACCACCACTCGAGTTCCCACGGCCCGTCATGGCCGATGTCGGCGAGGATGGCGCCGACGCGGGAACGGATCGTCTCCTCCCGGACCGCCTCCTCCGGATCCTCGCCCTCGCGCAGCTGGTAGTCGACCCGCCAGATGTCATCCGGCTGCTTGTGCATCAGCACGGTGCCGCCCGGGTTGGAGGCGGGGTCGAAGAAGGCGCGACGCTCGGTCGGATAGTCGTGATCCATCTTCACGTCGGCGATGACGTAGCGCCCCTCGTAATTGTCGCCCCTCAGGCGCAGGCCGAGCTGGCCGCGGATCGGACTGCGGGCGCCGTCCGCCGCCAGGACCCAGGCCGCCGCGAGCGGGTAGGAACCGTGCGGCGAGGCCACCGTCAGCGTGACGCCGTCGCCGCGGTTCTCTGTCGCCGTCACTTCGCTCTGCCAGCGGAAATCGACCCGCCCGCTGGCGATGCAGGCGTCATGGAGGAACTGCTCCGTGTACTGCTGCTCGAGATTGTACATCGGCCGGAACTTCTCGTTCTCCGAGTCCGGCATGGTGAGGCGATAGATTTCGCGGCCGCGGAAATAGCTGCGTCCCGTGGTCCAGCCGAGGGACTTGGCGAGGAAGGCGTCGACCGCCCCCACCTGCTCGAAGATGTGGAAGCTCTGGCGGGCGATGCAGGTGGCGCGGCTGCCGTCGTTGAAGGTCGGCTTGGCATCGACCACCAGCGACCTCACCCCGTATTTCGCCAGCGTGAGGGCCGCGGTCATGCCGACCGGGCCCGCCCCGACGATGACCACGGGATGGGTCGTCCGGTCGCCGTCCAGTTCCGCGGCCCGTCCAGCTTCGAAATTCGGATAGGTGAAATAGAGGGACTCCAACGGTCCCCTGCCCTGCGGCCTCAAGCGTCTCTCCCCTCGCGCCGCTTGTCGAGCGGCGTCTGCGGTTCAGGGGACCGGCGCCGGCAGCCGGTGTCAAGCCGTGCGGGACTCGCGACGCGGCAAGACGCCCCTTGAACCGTACCCGATGGCAGGCCACCCTGCGGTCATGGACGCCAGCCGAACAGCGCATATGGCGGGCACGCCCGCGGGGTGGATGGACCGCATCGCCGCCTTCGCCCGTCTCGACCCCGAGGCCCGGCGCGATCTCGCCCTGCGGGCGCGCGTCATGAGCCTGCCGCGCGACGCGCGGCCCTTCTCGCCGGGAGCGCCCTGCGAGGCCTATCTCATCGTGCTCGACGGCATCATCCGTGTGCAGCTCGTGGCCGAATCCGGCCGCGAAATCGTCCTTTACCGGGTCGCCAGCGGCGAGAGCTGCGTGCTCACGACCTCCTGCCTGCTGAAGCACGAACCCTACTCGGCGGAGGCCTGCTGCGAGACCGAGGTGACCGCTGTCGCCATTCCTGCGCCGCTTTTCAACACGCTGCTCGGCCGCTCGGAGACCTTCCGCGCCGCCGTTCTCGACAGCTATGCGACCCGCGTCACCGATCTGATCATGACCTTCGAGGAGCTGGCCTTCCGCCGCCTGGACCATCGCCTCGCGGCGGTACTGGTCGACCGCGCCAAAGGCTGCGAGATCAACGCCACGCACCACGACCTCGCGGCGGAGCTGGGGTCGGCCCGCGAGGTGGTCAGCCGGGCGCTGAAGACCTTCGAGCAGCAGGGCCTCGTCAGCCTCGGCCGCGGCATCATCCGTATCACCGCCCCCGAGCGACTGAGGCAGATCGCACGCGCCGTGTGACCAGGTCACCGACAGCGCCGGGAAATGAGCGCCTGATGCGGCAACCGGCGCCCCTTTCGGCGTCGGGGGATCAATGAGGATTTCCCCATGAGCACCAATGTCGGCGGCATCGACCGCATCCTGCGCATCGTCGTGGGCATCGCCCTGCTACTCTTCGCCATCACCGGCGTCCCGGCGACCGGGTTCAACTGGGTCGGCTGGATCGGCGTGGTTCCGCTCGTCACCGCCGCTCTCGGCTGGTGCCCGGCCTATACGATCCTCGGCATGAACACCTGCCCGGTGCAGAACCGGCAGGGCTGACCTCAGGCGGCGGCCTCGAACCCGCCGAGCACGGCCGTCAGATTGGGGCCGAGCCGGTCGGAGAGATAGCCGCCCTCCTGCACGAAGAGCGTCGGCAAGCCCATCCGCGCGATGGCCTCGCCGGCGCGACGGAATCCGTCGGCCGTCACCTTGGCGCCGCCGAAGGGATCATCGGCCGAGGCATCGAGCCCAAGGGCGACAACGAGTATTCCCGGCGTGAAGGCCGCGATGGTCCTGGCCGAGGCCTCAATGGCGGCGACGTAGACGTCGTCGCCCGAACCGACCGGGATCGGCAGGTTGAGGTTCGCCCCCTCACCCGCCCCGGCGCCGCGTTCGTGCGCATAGCCCCAGAAGAAGGGGTAGAAGCGCGAGGGATCGGCATGCACCGAGACGGTCAGCACGTCCGGCCGGTCGTAGAAGATGTCCTGCGTGCCGTTGCCGTGGTGGATGTCGATGTCGAGGATGGCCACCCGGTCGTGCACCGCGCGCAGATACTGCGCCGCAATCGCCGTGTTGTTGAGGAAGCAGTGGCCGCCGGCAGCGTCACGATAGGCGTGATGGCCCGGAGGACGGCAGAGTGCATAGGCGGCGCGTTCGCCCTCGATGACGAGTTCGGCCGCCGTCACGGCAACATCGGTCGCCGACGAGGCCGCAAGCCAGGTGTCCGGCCCGATGCCGCAGGCCATGTCCTGCATGTACCACCCGGCGCGGCCGGTGATGGATTGCGGCATGGTGCCGCCGCGGCGCACGGGATGGACATTGCCGAGCACCTCGTCGGAGGCGTCGGCCAGCGCCTGCCATTCGGCCGAGGCCTCCTCCATGAAGCGCAGGAAGTCGACGGAGTGGACGCCGAGGCGCGGCCCCTGGCCGAAGACCTCGCTCGGCACCAGCTCGTGATTGCCGGCCTTCAGGCCTGCCATCAGCCGCTCGGCGCGTTCCGGGCGCTCTTCGCCTTGCGCGAACTTGCCGCGCAGGATGAAGCGCTTGGGATCGTGGCCTTTGTGGAGGTCGGTGAAGACGGCTTTCATGGCATCAGACTCGACGGATCGCTACGATGCGCGACACTGACCGCGGTGGCCGGCCCGAGCAAGAGCGCGACGACATCGGTCGCATCCGGCAGCCGGCAGCCCGCTCCCCGATACACCGCCCGCCGCGCATCTCGGCTGCGCCCGCGGCGGTTGATCGGCTGGCGGGCGCAGATAGGCTCGCGGCTCCCCGCACGGATAGCCCCATGCCTCTCGATCCCGCCCTCGCCGACAAGATCATCGCTGCCGTCGACGCCGGCTTCGACCGCCAGATGGGCTTCACCGCCGATCTCGTCCGCTTTGCCTCGACCCGCGGGCGCGAGCATGCCTGCCAGGAGTTCGTCATCGCCGAGATGAAGCGCCGGGGCTGGGCCACCGAGCGGTTCGCCATGGAACCGGCGGCACTCGCCCGCCATCCCGGTGGTTCCCCGGTGACCAAAGACCATTCCGATGCGCCGATCGTCGTCGGCATCCACCGGCCGCGGCAGGAGGCCGGCCGCACGCTCATCCTCCAGAGCCATGTGGATGTCGTCCCCCCCGGCCCGCGCGAGCTCTGGTCGCGCGATCCCTACGAGCCGCATATGGAGGGGGACTGGTTCTATGGCCGCGGCGGCGCCGACATGAAGGCCGGCCACGCCGCCATGTTCGCCGTCTTCGACGCCCTCGCCGCCGTCGGCCTGCAGCCGGCGGCGACCGTCACGGTGCAGTCGGTGGTCGAGGAGGAATCCACCGGCAACGGCGCTCTGCAGTGCCACCTGCGCGGCTACAAGGCCGACGCGGTGCTGATCCCCGAGCCGGAGGACGAGAAGATCATCCGCGCCAATACCGGCGTCGTCTGGTTCCGCGTCGAGGTGGCGGGCCTGCCGGTGCATGTCAGCCAGGCCGGGTCCGGGCAGAATGCCATCGAGGCGACGCACGGCGTCATCCGCGCCCTGCGTCAACTGGAAGCCCGCTGGAACGCGAAGAAGGACGAGTTCCGCCACTTCGAGGACGTCGACCATCCGATAAACCTCAACATCGGCATGATCGAGGGCGGCGACTGGGCCTCCTCCGTGCCGGCCTGGTGCGCCATCGACTGCCGCATCGCCATCTATCCCGGCGAGCGGACCGAGACGATGATGCGGGCCATCGAGGAGGCGGTGACGGGGGCGGCCCGGGCCGACCGCTTCCTCGCCAACAACCCGCCGCGCGTCACCTTCACCGGCTTTACCACGGAAGGCTATGCGCTGGAGCCGGGGTCGGAGGCGGAGGCCGTGCTGGCCCGCGCGCATGAGCGGGCGACGGGCGACAAGCTCCGCGGTCTCGTCACGCCCGGCTATCTCGATACCCGCGTCTACGCCCTCTACGACCGCGTCCCCGCGCTCTGCTACGGGCCGATCTCGGAGAACATCCACGGCTTCGACGAGCGTTTCTCGATCAGCAGCATGCGCCGCGTCACGCGCGCCATGGCGCTGTTCGTCGCCGAGTGGTGCGGCGTCGAACCGCGCCAGCCCTGATCCTTTCCCCCACAGTCTTCTGTCCGGAGCACCGCCCATGGCCCTCGATCCCGCCCTTGCCGACCGTATCTGCAAAGCCGTCGACGAGGGCTTCGACGCACAACTCGACTATCTCAAGACGCTGGTGCGCTATCCCTCCCAGCGCGGCGACGAGCATGCGGTGCAGGACTTCGTCTTCCAGGAGCTGAGGAAGCGCGGCTTCGCCATGGAACGCTTCGCCATGGACGAGGAGGCGATCAAGCGCCATCCCGGCGGCTCGCCCTTCTCCGACACGCACTCCACCGCGCCCATCGTCGTCGGCATCCACCGGCCGAAGGCCGAGACCGGCCACAGCCTGATCATGCAGGGCCACATCGATATCGTGCCGCCAGGCCCGCTGGAGATGTGGACCTCGCCGCCCTACGAGCCGCGCATCGACGGCGACTGGTTCTACGGCCGCGGCGCCGGCGACATGAAGGCCGGCCACGGCGCCATGGTCGCGGTCTTCGATGCGCTCAAGCGCATCGGCCTGCAGCCGGCCGCCACCGTCTACGTCCAGTCGGTGGTGGAAGAGGAATCGACCGGCAACGGCGCGCTGCAGTGCCATCTGCGCGGCTACAAGGCGGAAGCCGCCCTGATTCCCGAGCCGAGCCAGGGCAAGATCACCCGCGGCAATGTCGGCGTCGTCTGGTTCCAGTTCACGGTGCAGGGCCACCCGGTCCATGTGCGCGAGGCCGGCGCCGGCCAGAACGCCATCGAGGCGGCCTATGGCGTCATCAGGAAGCTGCGCGAGCTCGAGGCCTTCTGGAACACGAAGACCAAGGACCATCCGCTGTTCAAGGACGAGGCGCATCCGATCAATCTCAACATCGGCAAGATCAAGGGCGGCGACTGGGCCTCCTCGGTGCCGGCCTGGTGCACCGTCGACTGCCGCATCTCCATCTTCCCCGGCGAGAAGCCGCAGGAAATGATGCGCGCCATCGAGGACAACATCGCCAGGGCGGCGCGCGAGGATCGCTTCCTCGCCAACAACCCGCCGAAGGTCGTCTGGAACGGTTTCACCACGGAGGGCTACATCCTGAAGCCCGGCTCCGAGGCCGAGGCCGTGCTCGGCCGCGCCCACCAGCGCGCCTGGGGCGAACCGCTCAAGGAGAGCGTGACGCCGGCCTATCTCGACGGACGCGTCTATGCGCTGTTCGACGACATTCCGACGCTGAACTACGGCCCCTCGGCCGAGCGGGTGCACGGCTTCGACGAGCGCTTCTCCATCGACAGCCTGCGCAAGGCGACCAAGTCCATGGCCCTGTTCGTCGCCGAGTGGTGCGGCACCGAACCGGCCTGAGCACAACGGCTGTCCCGCGCTTGACCGGAGCGGGCGGGGCAGCCGACAGTCCCCCGGACCCTGCTGCCTGGAGTGCCGTACATGCCCACATCCGTCCGCGACGCGCTGGAAGCCTCGCTCGCCCGCATCGACGATCCGAAGTCCGATGGCCGCGTCACCTTCACGAAGGTCTACGCCGAACGGGCGCGGGCAGAGGCCGATGCCGCCGACGCGCGCGCCAAGGCGGGCGTCAGGCTGTCGCCGCTGGACGGCTGGGTCATCTCGATCAAGGATTTGTTCGACGTCGCCGGTGAGGTGACGACCGCCGGCTCCACGATCCTCAGGTCGCAGCCGCCGGCATCCGTCGACGCGCCGACGATCGCGCGGCTCCGGCAGGCCGGCTGTGTCATCGTCGGCAAGACCAACATGAGCGAGTTCGCCTTCTCCGGCATCGGCATCAATCCGCACTACGGCACGCCCGGCAACGCCGCCGACAAGAGCCGCGTTCCCGGCGGCTCGTCGTCGGGCGCCGGCGTCTCGGTGGCGGAAGGCACCGTCCGGATGGGCCTCGGCACTGACACCGGCGGCTCCATCCGCATCCCGGCGGGCCTCAACGGCTGCGTCGGTTTCAAGCCGACCTACGGGCGCATCCCGACCACAGGCGCCTTCCCGCTGTCCTACGCGCTCGATTCCATCGGCCCGCTGGCGAAGACCGTCGCCGACTGCGCCGCGACCGACGCCGTGCTCGCCGGCGAGCAGCCGTGGACGCTGACCCCTGCGCCGCTCGCCGGCCTCAGGCTCGCCATCCCGCGCGGCCGCCTGTTCGGGCAAATCGAACCGGAAGTGGAGCAGGCCTTCGAATCCGCCGTGGCACGCCTCTCCAAGGCCGGTGCCCGGGTCACCGAGATATCGATCGAGGACCTTCTCCAGAACCTCGCCGACGCCATGGCCAAGGCCCCCTTTGTCGCCATGGAGGCAGCCGCCGTTCACGCCGACTGGCTGGAGGAGCGGGCGCGCGACTTCGATCCGCGGGTGCTGGCGCGCGTGCGCCTCGGTGCCAAGGCAGCCGCCCCTGACTACATCCGCCTCGTCAACAGGCGCGCCGAGCTCGTCGCGCAGATGCGTGACCGGCTGGCGGACATCGATGCCCTCATCCTGCCGACGACGCCGATCCGGGCGCCCAAGATCTCGGACCTCATCGCTTCGGACGACAAGTTCTGGACCGCCAACGGGCTGATGCTGCGCAACACCACCATGGGCAACATCTTCGCCTTCACGGGCATCTCGATCCCCTGCCCGGCGGTCAAGGGCCTGCCCGTCGGCTTCATGATGACGGCGCTCGGCGGCCAGGACCGCCGCCTGCTGCGCATGGCGGCGGCAGTGGAAGCGGCCTTCGCCTGATCCCCGCGTTCCGGCTGAACGAAAAAAGGCCCGCCGGAACCGGCGGGCCTTTGTATTCGTGCGGTCAGGAGCGTCAGGCGGCCTTGACCTCGTCGAGGAAGGCGCCGACGGCATGACGCAGGCCCTGGATGTCGGTCTCGAGGCCCTTCGCCACGTCGTTCAGCGAGCCGACAGCAGACGACACGCCGCGCAGGCGTTCCGACACCATGCCGATGGACTGACCGGCCGTCTGGGCGACACTGGCCGTCCCCTCGACGCTGACACCGATCTCCTGCGTCGCCTGGGCCTGCTGGTCGATAGCGGTGGAGATCGCCTCGCTCGCCCGGCGCATGCGCACGACCGTGTCGGTGATGCCACCCATGGAGGAGACGCTGCGTCCGGTCGCCTGCTGGATGGAGGCCACCTGCGCCGCGATGTCCTCGGTGGCGCGGGCGGTCTGGGAGGCGAGTTGCTTGACCTCGGAGGCGACCACGGCGAAGCCGCGGCCCGCCTCGCCGGCACGGGCGGCCTCGATGGTGGCGTTGAGCGCGAGCAGGTTGGTCTGCTCGGCGATGGCGCGGATGAGCTCCACCACCTCGCCGATCTTCTCGCCCATGGCAGCGAGGCCCGACACGTCGGCCGCGGCGGATTCGACCGCCTGCGTCGCCTCGGAGGAGACCTTCATGGCCTCCTCGGTCTGGCGGCGGATCTCGACGATGGCGGCGTTGAGCTCCTCGGTCGCGCCGGCGATGCCGGTGACGCGGTGGAGGGTCTCCTCGGTCGCCTGCACCGTCACGCGGGCTCCGGCTTCGGCGGCCTCACCCGACTCCGAGACCGTGCCGGTCGCGCCGGTCACCGAAACGGCGCGGGAGGCGACGCGGTCGAGAACCGAGCCGATGGCGGTGTCGAACTGGCCGATGGCCTGCTCCATGGTCGCGCGACGGGCCTGCTGAGCGGCCATGCGCTGATCCTCTGCCGCGCGCATCTGGGCGCGCTCGGCGAGGCTCGCGCCGAGGCTGTCGACGGCGCGGGCGATCAGGCCGATCTCGTCCTGGCGGGCGGCGTGCCGCGACATGTCGACGGCGCGGTTCTCGGCAAGGCCGTTGATGGCATCAGCCGCCTCGCGGACGGGCTTGAGGTAGCGTGTCAGCAGCAGGAAGACGCCGGCAGCCGCGGCGACAGCCAGCAGCGCCAGCGCGATGATGACGCCCTGGCGCATGGTTGCGGCGGAGGCTTCGGCAGCCGACTTGCTGATGCCGGCACCGATGGCGCCGATGACCTTGTTGTCGGCGGTCATGATCGGCACGTAGCGGGCGATGCGGGCGATGTTGGCGACGACGATGTGATCGGTCATCACCTGGCCGCTGTTGATGGCCTTGGCGATGGCCGAAGCCGCCGGAATGCGAGTACCGACCACGCGATTGCCCTGAGCGTCCATCACCGAGCTGGAATGGCGGATGAGATCGCCGGTCGCGGGATCCGTGCGGAACATCGAGGCCGCGTCACTGGCGTGGTCGACGATGCGGTGGTCGCCCTGGGCCGGGAGGGCATTGCCGCGAATGCGCAGCACCACGCCGGCCGGCGAGCGCTCGAGCTTGCCGCCTTCGAGGCCGAGCTCGACGGCCTTGCCGATGGCGACAGTGCGCTCGGTGATCTGGGATTCGACGATCTCCGCCATGCGGGCGTCGATCTGCGAGACGGCATGGAAGCCGGCGCCGACGGCGACCGCGGTGATCATCAGCGCCGACAGGGCGGCGACCTTGGCCGCAAGCGAGAGGCGAGAGAGAATGCGCATGAAGGCCCCGATGGTTAACGTGAGGCCAACCATCGGACAGAGCCCTTAACAAACGGTATCAAAAAACCGCCTGCAGACCGAAAATCTCAGCAAAATCCTGTACTTACGTTACGTCACATCACAAGATCGCATCACTTTCGATCACAGCGGCGCCGTCATGCGGACCAGCCAGGCGCGATCGGCGCCGGCCAGCCGTGGTGCCAGCAGCTTGCGGGTGCGGGCATGATAGGCATCGAGCCAGCTTCGTTCCTCGGCGGTCAGCATGCCCTTGACGATGGCCCGGCGGTCGAAGGGGCAGAAGGTGATGGTCTCGAACTCGAGGAAGCCGGTCCTGGCGCTCTCGGTGACCACGACGAGATTCTCCAGACGGATGCCGTGCGAGCCGGTCTGGTAGAAGCCGGGTTCGTTGGACAGGATCATGCCGGGTTCCAGGGGCACCTGCGACAGCGGCGAGAGCCGGGCCGGTCCCTCGTGGACACCGAGATAGACACCGACACCGTGGCCGGTGCCGTGGTCGAAATCGAGGCCGGCCTGCCAGAGCGCGCGGCGCGCGAACCCGTCCAGGGCGATGCCGCCGGTGCCCTTCGGGAATCGGGCCGTCGCCACCGCGATATGGCCCTTCAGCACCAGCGTATAGTGCTCTTTCAGGCGCTTCGGCAGGGAACCCACCGCAATGGTGCGGGTGATGTCGGTGGTGCCGTCGAGATACTGGGCGCCGGAGTCGATGAGCAGGAAGGTGCCCTTCTCGACCTTGCGCTCGGTCTCCGGCGAGGAGCGGTAGTGGACGATGGCGCCATTGGAGCCTGCGCCGGCGATGGTGGTGAAGCTGGCGCCCTTGTGCAGGCTGTCGGCCCCGCGGATCTCCTCGAGCTTGGCCATGACCGCAAGCTCGCCCTTGCCGACGGCCTCGCGGTCGATCCAGTGGAGGAAGCGTGCCATGGCGGCGCCGTCGCGGACATGCGCCTTGCGCGTCCCCGCGAGTTCGACGCGGTTCTTGCGGGCCTTGGGCAGCACCGAGGGGTCGGGACCGTGGACGAGGGTGGCGCCTGCCGCGGTGAGCGTTTCGGCGATCCAGGCGGTTGCGGTCTCCGGCTCGATGGTGACGGCCTTGCCTGCGAGTTCCTTCAGCCCGTCGGCGAAGGCTTCGATGGGGCGCACGGTCACGCCGTTGCCGAGATGGGCTGCAAGACCGGCCGTGAACTTCGCGGTGTCGACGAACCAGGTGGCGTGTCCGTCGGCCGAGACGATCAGAAAGCCCTGGACGAGCGGCGTCGCGGGGGTGTCGCCGCCACGGACGTTGAGAATCCAGGCGATGGAGTCGAGCTGGTTGAGCACCGCAGCCTTCGCGCCGCGGGCGGCGATGTCCTCGCCAATGCGGGCGCGTTTGTTGGCGCTCGCCTCGCCCGCATATTTCACGGGTTGGGCGCGGACTGCCGCAAAGGGGTCACCCGGCTGGTCGGTCCAGATGGCGTCGATGGGGTTCGTCTCCAAGGCCACCAGTTCGGCGCCCGCCGCCGCCATGGCCTCGCGCCAGCGCTCCGCCTCGCGCACCGGGGTCACGCGCGGATCGAAGCCGATGCGGTCGCCCTTCTTCACCTTGGCCGCCAGCCACTCGATCGCCGGCGGCTTCTTGAAGTGGCGGCATTCGATGACGGAGGCGTCGGTCTCGGCCGGCGCCTGCAGCGTGTAGCGGCCGTCGACGAAGAGCGCGGCCTCTTTCTGCAGCACGATGGCGAAACCGGCCGAGCCGGTGAAGCCGGTGAGCCATCTCAGCCGCTCGGCACGGGCGACGAGATACTCGCCCTGATGTTCGTCGGCGCGCGGCACGAGGAAAGCGGCAAGCCTCTCCTTCTTCAGGACCTTCTGCAGCGCCGGAATGCGCGCGGCATCGCGAACGAAGGAGGGCTCGGGGACCTTCGCCAGGGCGGCGGCGATCGCCGCCTTCTCCTCCGCCGTGGCCGACGGACAGGCTGCGGCCATCCAATCCTCGGGGTTCTTCGCGGGAGGCGTCGCGCGGACACGGGCGAGGATCGGCTTCAGGGCCTTGAGGTCGACGGGCATGGGGCTCTCAGGGGCTTCAGGCGAGGGCGAGGCGGGCCGCCTCCCCACCCGCGATGCGTCCCAGCACCACGGCGGTCAGAAGCCCGTTGCCGGAAAGATAGCCGGAGGCGTCGGGTCCGGACACCCCCACCGCCGCGCCCCCTGCCGCGAAGAGATTGGGGAGCGGAACGCCGCCTGCCCTCAGCACCCGCGCGGAGGCGTCGACGGCAAGACCGCCCTGGGTGTGGAACAGCGCGCCGGTGACCTTCACCGCCCGATAGGGCGGCTCGAGCCGGGGCACGCCGGCCCAGTCGCGGCCGAAGGCATCGCGGGCTCCACGACGCTTGAGATCGGCGACGGATTCGAGAGTCGCGCGAATCACTTGGGGCTGAATGTTGAGGCGCGCTGCCAGTTCATCCATCGATTCCGCTTGAAGAACGGCGCCGGCCGCTTCCGCCCGGCGGAAGTCCTCGAACTGGCGGGCGATACCGGCGATGCGGGAATCGAAGATGTCGAAGGCGATTCCGCCAGGTTGGCCCAGCACGGCGAGGGCCGCCTCCGAGTAGCCGGAGGCTTCGTTCCAGAAGCGTGCCCCGGAAGAATTCACCTGGAAGCCGCCCTCCATGACGACGGCCCAGGAAACGAGGATGCCGTGGGGATGGGCGACCGATCCGTGGCCCTGGTGGCCCGTCATGTGCCGAAGTTCCGCGCCGAGCGCCCTACCCCAGAGGACTGCGTCGCCCTGGTTGCCGGGATGGCCGAAATAGAGCGCGTCCTTCAGGGCCGGGATATGCTCGGCGACGAGCGCCCGGTTGCCGCCATAGCCGTTGCAGGCAAGCACGAGCGCGGCGCAGCCGATCCGTTCACGAGAGCCATCAGGGCGGCTGACCACGAGGCCGCGGACATGGCCCTCCGGCTTCGCCACGAGGGCGGTGACATGGGCGCCGGTGACGATGTCGATGCCGGCAGCCTCGACAGCTGCGCGCAGCCGGTCGATGAGTTCGGCGCCCGAGCGCGAGGGAAGGCCGTGCATGCGCCGCGCCGAATGTCCGGGATAGGAGAAATCGGCGATGACGGTGAAGGCGAGGCCGTGCCGATCGCTCAGCCAGTCGATGGCGGGACCCGCGCCCTCGGCCACGGTCTTCAACACAATGGGGTCGGCCTCGCCATGGGCCTTGGCCTGAATGTCGCGTGAGAAGGCCTCGACGCTGTCGTCAATGCCGGCAGCGCGCTGGGCCGCCGTTCCCGGCGCCGGGATCAGGCCGGCCGACAGCGCCGTGGACCCTTGCGGCAGGGCGTCGCGCTCGAAGACGACGGGCTCGGCGCCCGCCTCCTTCGCCGCCAACGCCGCACAGAGGCCGGCGGCCCCACCGCCGACAATGGCGACGGGCACGGTGGCGTCGAAGGGAAGGTTGTCGATCAGGACCTTGGACATGGGGCCCTCACCCGCCGATCTCCGCAATCAGTTCGGCCACGGTCGCGATCCGCGCCACCGGCCTCAGGCCGGCAATCGCCTCGTCGTGGACCTTCGGCGAGAACGCAGCGCAGCCGTCCTCGATCACCGTCACGTGGATGTCGCGCACATGGGCGTCGCGCACCGTGGAGGCGACGCCGCCATTGGTGACGATGCCGCAGGCGAGCAGCGTCTCGATCCCGGCCTTCCTCAGCACCCATTCCAGCCGCGACATGTAGAAGGCGGAATAGGCCACCTTCTCCACCCGGATATCGACCGGCTGCAGCGCGTCCACGGTGTCGTGGCCCCAGGACCCCGGCACGAAGTCGCCCTTGCGCAGGAAGGGGCGGAGCTTCCTCAGGTGATCGGAGATGAAGGGCTCGCCGCCCTTGCCCGGCACCAGCGTGAAATGGGTCGAGACGATCCAGCCACCCTTCGCCCGGATCAGGTCCGCCAGCGGCTTCAGTCGCTCCGGCAGCACCGCGATTTCCGGGGCGGACTGACCGGCCCGGCCATAGGCGCCGTCCGGGTGCAGGAAGTCGTTCTGCAGGTCGCAGACGAGCAGCGCGGTGCGTGAGAGGTCCATCACAGGCGCTCCATGACGAGGTTGCCGAAGCGGTCGACCATGGCGCGCTGGCCGGGCGGCACGAGGATGGTGGCGTCCGGCTGCTCCAGCACGGCCGGGCCGTCCACCACGGCATCGACAGGAAGGTCGAGCCGGGCATAGACCGCCGCCTCCAGCCAGCCGCCGAACCAGACCGGACGCGCGCCGGTGCGGGCCCTGGCCATCGAGGCCGAGGCGTCGGGTGCAAGCGCGGCGAGGTCGATCGCCGGGCGGCGGCCGATAGCGGCGGTGCGCAGGTTGACGATGCGGATGCCGAGCCCGGGCAGGAGTCGCGAGAAGGCGCGCGAATAGGCCGCCTCGAAGGCCTGGCGGACGATGGCGGCGGTGACACCGGTGCGGCCCTCCGCGAGTGTCACAGGCAGGGGCACCGCGACCGTGTGGGTCTGCCCGAGGTAGTGCATGTCGAGTTCGTAGACGACGTCGATGCGGCCGACGGTGAGGCCGGCGCCGGAAACGACGGCATGGGCGGCCGCGCCCTCTTCCGCCATGCGCCGGTCGAGCGCTCCCGCATCAAGGCCGTCGAGGACGAGGTTCAGCGTCTGAACCTGGTCGTGGCGGATGTCGGCCATGACGCAGCCCATGGCCGAGGTCACGCCGGGAAAGCGCGGCACCAGCGCCGCCTTCAGTCCGATGTCGGCGATCAGCGCGCCGGCATGCAGCGCGCCGCCGCCGCCGAAGGGCACGAAGGCGAAGGTCGCGGGGTCGTGGCCGCGCTCGATGGAGACGAGGCGAATGGCGCCCGCCATGCGCGCATCGGCGACGCGCACCACCGCCTCGGCCGCCGCCTCGGGAGACAGGCCGAGCGGCACGCCGACATGCTTCGCCAGGGCTTGCCGCGCCGCCTCGACGTCGAGCCGCTGCAGCTTGCCGCCGATGGGGCGCTCGGCATTGATGCGGCCGAGGACGATATTCGCATCCGTCAGCGTCGGGCGATCGTTGCCCTGGCCGTAGGCGACGGGACCGGGCCGCGACCCGGCGCTCTCCGGACCGACCTTGAGGAAGCCGCCGCGGTCGACCCGCGCGATGGAGCCGCCGCCGGCGCCGATGGTGGTGATCTCGATCATCGGCGAGCGGATGACGAGGCCGAAGTCGATCGTCGTCTGCGCCGCCAGTGCCGCTTCCCCTTCGGCGATGAGCGACACGTCGAAGGAGGTGCCGCCAAGGTCTCCGGTGATGATGTCGGGGTAGCCGGCCGCGGTGGAAATCGCCGCCGCCGCGATCACGCCGGCCGCCGGCCCCGACAGCGCGGTGCGCACCGGCAGGCGACGGGCCGTGGCCGTCGACATGACGCCGCCGTTCGACTGGACGATGTGGAAGGCACCGGCGAAGGCCTCGCCCTCCAGCGCCTGCTCCAACTTGGCGAGATAGGAGCCGACGACGGGCTGCAGATAGGCGTTGAGCGCCGTCGTCGAGGCACGCTCGAACTCGCGGATCTCCGGCAGTATCTCGGAGGAGACCGAGATGTGCTCGTTGGGCCAGACGGCGCGGGCCGCAGCGGCCGCCGCGCGCTCGTTGGCAGGGTTCGCGTAGGCGTTGATGAAGATGATGGCGAGGGCGGTCGCGCCCGCGTCCGCCAGTGCCCTCGCTGCCGCGGCGACCTCGGCCGGATCGACCGCCTGCCTGATGGTGCCGTCGGCCAGCGTCCGCTCGGCGACCTCGACGCGCAGGTCGCGGTCGGCGATGGGCGTGAAGTCGCCCCACAGGCCCCAGGTGTTGCGACGGTCGCGGCGGCGCATCTCCAGCACATCGCGGAAGCCCGCCGTGGTGATGACGCCGATCCGGGCCCCCTTGCGCTCCAGCAGGGCGTTGGTGCCGACCGTGGTGCCGTGGACGATGGAGCCGAGCGCTGACAGGGCCCCGAAGGTCTGCAGGCCCTCGAGGAAGCCGACGGCCTCGTCGCCGCGATTCGACGGCACCTTGGCCGTGCGGAAGGTCCCGGACGCCTCGTCCAGGAAGAAGAGGTCGGTGAACGTGCCCCCGACATCGACGCCCACGAGGGTGGTCATGCCTTCTCTCCGGTCACGTAGCCGAGCCTCAGGTCACGCTCGCGCGCTGCCGGGTGGCGACGGGCCGGATCGCCGAAGCCGCCACCGCCGGGCGTCTCCAGCCTGACCCGGCCGCCCTGTCCGAGCTTCACGCCGGTGACCTTGGAGGCCATGGGCGGCGTGCCGGTCGTCGCGCCGTCCTGCCACGAGAAGCGGTTCAGCGCCCCGTTCCCGCCGCCATTGACGCCGAAGGGCGCGAAGCGGCCGCGCTCGCCGAGCAGGAAGACCTCGGCGCCGCGCACGTCCAGTACCTCGATCTCGTAGATGGCGCCGAGGCCGCCGCGGTGGGCCCCCTCGCCGCCGGAATCGGGCCTGAGCGCCCATTGGCTGAACATGACGGGATAGGCCGCCTCGAGGATTTCCACCGGCGGCATGGTGGCGGTGGAGATCGGGTTGTTGGCGTGGTTGAGCCCGTCGCTCTCGGGATTGCCTCCGAGGCCACCCCCGAAGAAGTTGAACATCACCCAGCGCTGGCCATTCGCCCTGTGCCCGGCCATCGACAGGGCGTTGATGGTGCCGAAGGGCCCGGCGGTCGCCCGCTCCGGGACGGCCTTGGCGAGGGCGCCGAAGACGACGCCGATCAGGCGCAGGATGGTTTCCGTATAGCCGGCCATGGGTTTCGGCGCCTTGGCGCCGAGCAGCGTCGTCTCGGGAACCACGAAGGTGATGGGCTTCAGGCAGCCGGCATTGGCGGGCACGTCGGTAAAGACGTGCTTCAGGGCCACGTAGCAGGCGGCAATGGTGGTCGGCGTCGAGATGTTGATCGGCCCGGCGCAGGGCGCCGAGGAGCGCGAGAAATCGAGCACCATGGTCTCGCCGGCAATGGTCAGGTCGAGGGCGACGGTGAGCCGCTCGTCGACGATGCCGTCATTGTCGAGGTAGTCCTCGAAGGCGTAAGTGCCGTCGGGCAGCGCCGCGACCGCCTCGCGCATCAGCGCCTCGGCCCGCGCGGAGAAGGCATCGAAGGCCTCGTCGATAGTCCGTTCGCCATACTGGTCGAGCAGCGCGTTCAGCCTCTTCTCGCCGAGGTCGAGGGCGTTGAGTTGGCCGTTGAGGTCGCCCCAGTTGGAGTTCGGCAGGCGCGAGTTGGCGGCGAGTATGTCGAGGATATCCTGCCGTGTCTCTCCCTTGGCGACGAGCTTGACCACCGGGATGAGCACGCCCTCCTGGAAGCTCTCGGTCGCCACCGGGTTGTAGCCGCCGGGCACGTTGCCGCCGATGTCGAGCCAGTGGCCGGCCGAGGCGAGCCAGCAGAAGAGTTCGCCGTTGCGGAACACCGGCCGCACCAGTCGGAAATCGTTCAGGTGCGTGCCACCGGCATACTGGTCGTTGAAGATGAAGGTGTCGCCGGGCGAAAGACCCCCCTGCGCCTTCACCTTGTCGATCACCGCCTTCACCGCGAAGGCCATGGCGCCGACAAAGATCGGCAGGCCCCTGGTGCCCTGCACCAGCGTGTCGCCGGTGTCGCGATGATAGAGCCCGTGGCAGGCGTCGCGCGCCTCGGCGATGATCGGGTTGAAGGCCGAGCGATAGAGGGTCGCGTCCATCTCGTCGGCGATCTGCTCGAGCCGCCCCCTGAGGACGGCGAGCGTGACGGGATCGAGGCTCACGCCCCACCCCCGGTCGTGTCGTAGCGCTTGCCGATTTCCAGGAGATCACTGGTGCCGACGATGTCGGCGAGTTCGTCGAAGTCGTACATGTCCTCGCGGATCGGGTCGGTCGTCCCCTCGGCACGCAGCGTGTCGTAGAAGCGGCGGGCGGTCTTCGCCATGGCCCTGACGACGCCGGCGGAGAACACGACGAGGCTGAAGCCCATGGCCTCGAGGTCGGCGACAGGGGTCATGGGCGTGCGGCCACCCTCGACCATGTTGGCCATGAGCGGGCGCAAGGCTCCGAGCCGCTGCGGTACGGAGGCGAGTTCCTCGCGGGTGCGCGGCGCCTCGACGAAGATGATGTCGGCACCGGCCTCGGCATAGCGCTCGGCGCGCTCGAAGGCGCGCTCGAAGCCCTCGACAGCGCCGGCGTCGGTCCGGCCGATGACCAGCAGGCCCTCCTGACGCGCGTCCACGGCCGCCTTGATCTTGCCGATCATCTCGTCCGCCGGTACGACCGCCTTGCCCCGGAGGTGGCCGCAGCGCTTGGGGAATGTCTGGTCCTCGAGCTGGATGGCGGCGGCGCCTGCCCGTTCGAAGCAGCGCACGGTGCGCTGGACGTTGAGCGCATTGCCAAAGCCCGTGTCTCCGTCGACGATCAGCGGCACCGACACCTTGTCGGCGATGCGCATGATGACGTCGGTGACGTCGTTCATGGTGGTGAGGCCGATGTCGGGCATGCCGAGCCGCGTATAGGCAATGCCGGCACCGGTGAGGTAGAGCGCCTCGAACCCGGCGAGGACCGCGATCTGGGCGGTCAGGGGATCGACCGCTCCGGGCGCCAGCAGGACCGGCCGCTTGTCCAGTCTGTCACGCAGGGTGCGAGCAGGGGTGCTCATCGGTGTTCTCCTGACAAGGCACTTGTCGACAATTCCGGGGTGGCGCCGTGGTCCATCGTCACATCCCCAGATAGGCGCGGCGCAGTTCGTCGCTGGCGGCCAGCTCGGCTGCGACGCCCTGGAGGGCAAAGACGCCGTTCTCGAGGATGAAGGCGCGGGAGGCGACGTCCAGCGACTGGACGACGTTCTGCTCGACCAGCAGGACGGCGAGCCCCTCGGCATTGATGCGACGCACGAGGGCGAACATCTCCTCGACCAGCAGCGGCGACAGCCCGAGGGAGGGTTCGTCGAGGATGAGAAGTTTCGGCTCCGCCATCAGGCCGCGGCCGATTGCCAGCATCTGCTGCTCGCCGCCGGAGAGCGTGCCGGCGAGTTGGGAGGTGCGGTCCTTCAGGCGCGGGAAGATGGCAAAGACCCGCTCAAGATTGGCGGATCGCGCGGCCTTGCCGCGCCGGTAGGACCCGAGCTCCAGGTTCTCGCGCACCGCCATGTTGGGGAAGATCTTGCGGCCCTCGGGCACATGGACGAGACCGCGCGCCACGATGTCGCCCGGGCTCGCCGCCGTGATGTCCTCGCCGTCGAAGGTGACGCGGCCGCGCTGGGCCCGGACAATACCGGAGAGCACCATGTTGAGTGTCGTCTTGCCGACACCGTTGGAGCCGAGGACCGCGACGATCTCGCCCGGCGCGACGGTCATGGACAGACCGCGCAGAATTTCAGTGGCGCCGTAGCCGGCAGCAAGCCCGTCGACGGCGAGAAGGGGTTCAGCCATGCGCGGCCCCCTTCTGCAGGCGACCGGCGGCGCCGTGGCCGAGATAGGCCTCGACCACCGCAGGATTTCCCACCACCTCGGCCGGCGTGCCGGCAGCGATCAGGCTGCCGTTGGCCAGCACATGGACATGGTCGCAAAGGCTCATCACCGCCTGCATGACATGCTCGATCATCAGGATGGTGACGCCGGCGTCGCGGATGGCGCGGATCACCGGGATGATGTCCCGGATCTCCGACGGGTTGAGGCCGGCCAGCACCTCGTCGAGCAGCAGCAGGCGCGGCTCCGTCGCCAGCGCCCGGGCCAGTTCCAGCCGCTTGCGGCCGGCCACCGTCAGCGCGGAGGCCGGGCGGTCGAGATCGGCGAGCCCGACCATCGCCGCGACCTCCGTGGCCTTCGCCAGCGCGTCCGCCCGGTGGAAGTGGCGCAGATAGGCGCCGACGGCGATGTTCTCCACCACGGACAGGCCGGCGAAGGGCTGGACGATCTGGAAGGTGCGGGCGATGCCGCGCACCGCCAGGGACTCCGGCGTGTGGCCAGTGATGTCGTCGCCCTCGAAGCGGACGCGGCCGGCGGTCGGCGTCTGGAACCCGGAGATGAGCGTGAAGAGCGTGGTCTTGCCGGCGCCGTTCGGGCCGATCAGGCCGGTGATCCGCCCCTCCGGCACCGTCATGCTGAGGTCGGAGACCGCGACGAGGCCGCCGAAGCGCTTGGTGACGCCTTCAACCTCCAGCATCAGCGCCCTCCCCCGGCCCTGGCGAGCCCCATGAGGCCGCGCGGCGCGAAGGCGATGACGAGGATCAGCAGCACGCCGTAGACGACGAGGTCGACACCGGGCACGGCCGAGCCGAAGGCGGCGTGGATCACTGTCTTCGCGGCTTCGCCGAGGCCGATCAGCGCCATGGCGCCGATGAGAGGTCCGAAGACCGTGCCGATACCGCCGACGATCGGCGCCAGCAGCGCCTCCACCGAGATCCAGGCGCCATAGGCGATGTTGGCGTCGATATAGAGGAATTTCTGGGTGTAGAGCGCTCCGGCCACCGCCGTGATGCCGGCGGACAGCGTGATGGCCTTCAGCTTCACCTTCAGCGTGTCGACCCCGAGCGCCCGCGCCGCATCCTCGTTCTCCCGAACGGCGACCAGCCAGGCGCCGAAGCGCGAGCGCTCCATCGCCCGGTTGAACAGCAGCACCACGGCGACAAAGGCCAGCGCCAGGTAGAAGAAGGCTGCGGGCCCGTCGAACTGCATCTGGCCGATGCCGATCTTCAGGGGCACGAGGGTGCCGGCCGCCCCGCCGGTGATCGGCGTGGCGTTGGCGAGGATGCGAAAGACCTCGGCGAAGGCGAGGGTCACCAGCGCGAAGTATGAGCCGCGCAGGCGGGCGCGGAAGGCGAGCGTGCCGATGATGGCACCGACGGCAGCGCCGAAGACGGCGGCGAGCGGCAGCGCCATCCAGGCGTTCACGCCGTAGCGCGTCTGCAGGATCGCCTGCGCGTAGGCGCCGGTGCCGAAGAAGGCGGCGTGGCCGAAGGAGAACTGACCGCCATAGCCGCCGGCAATGTTCCAGCCCTGGGCGGCCAGCGTGATGATCAGGATGAAGACCATCAGGTTGTAGAAGGTGTTGGCTCCGGCGACGACACCGGCACCGACGAGAACCGGCACCGCCAGCGGCAGGGCCGCGAGGGCCGCGAGGGCGATGAGGATGGAGCGATAGGCGCTCATGCCTTGGCTCCGAACAGGCCCGTCGGCCGCAGCAGCAGCACCAGGATGAAGATGAGGAAAATGCCGATCTGGCCGAGGCTCTCGCCGAGATAGAGCCCGGACAGGCTTTCGACGACGCCGATGACGAGGCCGCCGACGAGCGCCCCGGCGATCGACCCCATGCCGCCGAGCACCACGACGGTGAAGGCGACCAGCACGAAGGCGTTGCCGACGCGCGGATTGACGTAGAAGGACGGCATCAGCAGGCAGGCGGCCACCGCCAATGTCGCGGCGCCGAGGCCGAAGGTGACGGCGTAGATGTGATTGACGTCGATGCCGACCAGCGAGGCCCCGAGCTTCTCCTTCGCTACGGCACGGATGGCCTTGCCGGTGTCGGTGAGCGCCAGGATGGCCCAGAGCCCCGCGGCGACGACGATGGCCACGCCGAAGCCGATCACCCGCGGCAGCGACAAGAGCGCAAAGCCGAGGTCGACGACCGAGAACGAGTAGTCGAGGGTCAGGGCACGCGTGTCGGACCGGAAGATCGCCAGCAGCAGGTTCTCGATGACGATGGACAGACCGAGGGTGACCAGCAGGATGGCGCCGTCGTCATTGCGGCTGGCAGGCGAGATGACGAAACGCTGCAGGGTGTAGCCCAAGCCGAAGAACAGCGGCGTCAGCGGCAGGATGGCGAGGTAGGGATCGAGCCCGAGGCCGAGATGCACCACCAGCACCGCGAACATGGCGAGCGTCAGCATGGCGCCGTGGGCGAAGTTGATGATGTGCAGCACGCCGTAGACGAGCGTCAGACCCAGCGCCACCAGCGCGTAGACGGCGCCGGTCAGGAGACCGTTGAGCACGGCCTCCAGCACGATCTGCGGTGGATAGGATCGGAACACGGGAGAACAACCTCGCCGGCATGTCGAACCCCGCAGCCGGCGAACCGGCCGCGGGACGTTGCGGAAGACCTGGCGGAGAGGATCAGCCGGTCACCGGGAACACCGGCTTGGCATCGGCGAAGGCGTCGGGGAAGATCACCTTGATGTCGCCGTTCTGGACCTGCGTGTTCACCGGCGCTGCGCCGGTGTTCTGGCCATTCTCGAACTTGGTCGGCCCGTAGGGCATGATGTGGTCGGTGAAGGTCGAGGCGGCCATGGCCTCGATGATCTTGACGCGGTCGCGCGAGCCCGAGCGCTCGATGGCGTCGGCGACGAGACGCACCGAGGAATAGTTCAGCGGCACGTTGTAGAGCCAGAACCGGCCCATGGCCTCGACCTTGGCGCGCAACTCCGCCGTCTTGGGCTTGCGAGGATCGGCCCAGTGGTTGCAGTCCATGACGTTGTTGGCAGCGTCCGGGAACTCCTTGACGAAGCGGAAATTGGAGGCGGCCCCGTTCAGCACCGCATAGATTCCCTTCGGCCGGATGCGCTGCTGCTGCATGGTACGGGCGAGGAGGACGAACTCGCCGTAGTAGCTCGACGGGATGACGAGGTCGGGGTTCAGCGCACGGATGCGCAGCGCGACGTTGGACATGTCGCGGGCCGGCGTCGGATGCGGGATGGTCTCGAGGATCTGGAAGCCGAGGGCCGAGAGGCGCTCGTTCATCAGCTTGGCGAGGCCGGTGCCGAACAGGCCGTCCTCATGCACCAGAACCACCGTCTTCGCCGGCTTGCCGGCGGCATCGTTCAGCTTGACGAGATTTTCGATCGCGGCGCGGGTCACGGCACCGAAGCCCGGGCCGAAGCGGAAGGTGTTCTTCAGGCCGCGCGAGACGATCTGGTCGGAGACGCCGACATCCACGGCGTAGGGGATGTCGTAGCGCGAGGCGGCCTGAGAGGCAGCGAGGCAGATGGGGGAAGCGAACCCGCCGACGATGGCCGAGACACCCTCGGCGTGCATCTTCTCGACCTCCTGCGTGCCGGCCTCGGGGTTCGAGCGCGCGTCGCCGAAGACCATCTCGATCTTGGCGCCACCGAGCGACTTGATGCCGCCGGCGGCGTTGATGTCGTCGATGGCGAGCTGGGCGCCGATGCGGCCGTATTCGCCGTCCTGCGCCAGGGCGCCCGTCACCGGCTGGAGGATGCCCAGCTTGACGGGGGCGGCCTGCGCCCGGACGAGGCCGGGAGCGGAGAGAACGAGGGCTCCGGCGGCGCCGGTGGTAAGAAGATGACGTCGGGTCGTGCCGTTGCTGGCGGTCATGGTCGATGATCTCCGTCCGTTACACTCTGAAGGGCGGCCGGCTTGCTGACCGGCTCGTCTGTTGTCGATGGGTCAGTCGTGAGTTTCGGCCCCGTTCAGGCCGACGCCCATGCGCAGGCGCTCCACCGGCGACCACAGGCGGTCGCCGCCGGAATCGATCCGGATGAGGTCCATCTGGAAGGAATAGCGGTCGGGCCGGTAGAAGGCCGCCAGATGCTCGATGCCGCGCCGTTTCACGTCCGAGACGACGCGCGTCAGCGACAGGACCGGCGCGCCGATGTCGATGCCGAGGGCCTCGGCGATATCCGGGCCTGCCAGCGCGGCGGTGATGGTCTGTGTGGCGCGGTCGACCTTGACGCCGGAGCGTTCGATGAGGGTCAGCAGCGGCTTGGCGCCGAGCTCGGCCTCGGTATAGGTCGAGCCGATCCGCTGCGGGACATGGGTGACCAGGTAGGAGAAGGGTTCGCCGTCGATGATGCGGACGCGCACCGAGCGCTGCACCTTCTCGCCAGGGTCGAGCTTCAGCGCCTCGGCCACCTCGGGGGTCGCATCGACATAGCCGAACTGCAGCAGGCGCACGTCGGTGGAGCGCCCCATCTCGACCAGATGGGCGAGCGCGTTCGACAGGTCCGCGACGATCGGCCGCTTGATGGTCCGGGCGGTGATGAAGGTGCCGGCTCCCGGACGCCGGGAGATCAGGCCCTCGCGCTCCAACTCGGCCAGCGCCCGCCGGATCGTCACGCGCGACACGTCGTGCAGGTCGGCGAGATCGGGCTCCGACGGCAATCGTGCGCCCGGCATCAGTTCACCGGAGGAAATCCGGTCGCGCAGGGTCAGGTAGACCCGTCGCGTCTTGGATGTCTCGATGGCTTCGGCCATGGTGTCGCTCCCTCGCAGGCCGGTTGCCATGCCGGAGCCTCTCGGCCCGTGACCCGTGTTCGGCAGCATGGCGGTTTGCATTTGTCTGCCGGCCTGTTCGGTGACTAGGGATAGCGAAATTTCAAGATTTGTCTATCCTATGATACAATGTTTTGGCGTCAAGCGTTGACACGGAGATGATGAGTGGCTCCCGCCTCGACCCTGTTCGACAAGCTCTGGGACTCGCACGTCGTCAGGCGCCGCGACGACGGCCTTTCGCTGCTGTGGATCGACCGGCATTTCGTCCACGAAGGCTCGCACCACGCCTTCGGGCAAATTGCCGCACGCGGCGCCCCGGTCGCCCGTCCCGACCTCACCTTCGGTGTGGCAGACCATTACGTGCCGACGCGGGGGCGCGGCGGGCCGATCGCCGATGCCTCGGTCGCCCGCATGGTCGACCAGTTGAGCGGCAACACCGCCGCCCATGGCATCACGCTGTTCGGCCTCGATGACCCGCGGCAGGGCATCGTCCATGTGACGGCCACCGAGCAGGGCCTGACCCTGCCCGGCCTCACGGTCGTCTGCGGCGACAGCCACACCTCCACCCACGGCGCGTTCGGAGCCTATGCCTTCGGGATCGGGGCCTCGGAGGTTGCCCATGTCCTGGCGACGCAGACGCTCTGGCAGAAGAAGCCGAAGCGGATGCGCATCACGGTCGACGGCACGACCGGTCCGGGGATCACCGCCAAGGACATCATGCTGACCGTCATCGCCACCATCGGTGCCGACGGCGCCGCGGGCCACGCGATCGAATATGCCGGCGCGGCCATCCGTGCCCTCACGATGGAGGGCCGCATGACCCTCTGCAACATGTCGATCGAGGCGGGCGGGCGCTGCGGCATGGTCGCCCCCGATGCCGTGACCTTCGCCTATCTGAAGGGCCGCCCCTTTGCGCCTGCGGGGGAGACGTGGGAGCGCGCCCTGGCCGACTGGGCGGTGCTCGCAACCGGTTCCGACGCCATGTTCGATCGCGAAGTGACGCTTGACGCCGCCGCCATCGCGCCGACCGTCACCTGGGGCACCAGTCCCGAACAGGCTCTGCCCATCGTCGCGCGGGTCCCCGATCCCGGCTCCATGGCCGACCCGGTCAAGGCCGAGGCCGCCCGCGACGCGCTCGACTACATGGCTCTGGCGCCGGGGCAGGAACTCCGGTCGGTGGCCATCGACCGCGTCTTCATCGGCTCCTGCACCAATGCGCGCATCGAGGACCTGAGGGCCGCCGCGAAGATCCTCGCGGGGCGGAAGGCCGTCGTCCCGGGACTCGTCTCGCCCGGCTCTTCTCTCGTCAAGCGGCAGGCGGAGGAGGAAGGGCTGGCCGCCATCTTCACCGCGGCCGGGCTCGAATGGGTGGAGAGCGGCTGTTCCATGTGCGTCGGCATGAACGGCGACATCGCCAAGCCCGGCGAGCGCTGTGCCTCGACCACAAACCGCAACTTCAAGGGCCGGCAGGGACCGGGAGCGCGCACCCACCTGATGTCGCCGGCGATGGTCGCGGCCGCCGCCGTCACGGGCCGGCTCACCGATGTGAGGCAGTTCGCATGAGGCCTTTCACGCAGGAGACGGCAGCGATGCTGCGGCTGCCGGTCGCCAATGTCGACACCGACCAGCTCATTCCCGCGCGCTTCATGAAGGAGCCGCGCAAGCCGGAGGGCTATGGCCGCTTCCTGCTGCGCGACCTCGTCGCCGAGGGCACGGCCCCTGCCCCGCAGGCCGGCCAGGCCATCCTCGTCGCCCGCCGCAATTTCGGCTGCGGTTCCTCCCGCGAGGCGGCGGTCTATGCCCTCGTGGACTTCGGCTTCCGGGCGGTCATCGCCCCGAGCTTCGGCGACATCTTCGCCTCGAATTGCGTGAAGAACGGCGTGCTGCCGGCCACCGTCAGCGAGGCCGACGCGGAAGCGCTGCTGGCGAGCGGCCCGCTCCCCGTTACCGTCGATCTCGCGGCGCAGACCATCGCCTGCGGCAATGTCGTGGTGCCCTTCGCCATCGATCCCGTCTGGCGGACGCAGCTTCTCAACGGCTGGGACGACATCGACCTGACACTCGCGGAAGGCGATGCCATCGCGGCCTTCAGGGCCAGGGACGCTGAGGCAAGGCCGTGGGCGTTGCCGCGGCGGGACTGACGTCACCGGGGCGCCGGGCCGGCTCCTGACAGTTCGGCAACCGGCGCGCCCTTTCCGGCTCCGCCGCAGCAGGGGACGACGACCTTGTCGGACATGAGCACCGTGCGGGTCTCCGGCTGAAAAGCCGCGCTCAGAAAGCTCCGGGTCGCGGTGGACTGACCGACGCTTATTGCGGCGAGGTCGAGCAGACTTTCGGCTATCCGCCCAGTGCTTACGGGCCTCGACGCGTTCGCTGCAACGGCGGCTCGACGGGCCGGATCCGCGCGGACAAGCGGGTCCGACAGCCAGACGAGGAGCGGCACCTCGACATCTTCGGGCTTCAGGGTGCGGAAGCCGTGACCCTTTTGGAACTCGCCGTCGTCGTAAAGCCGCTGGCCATGATCCGAATAGTAGACAACAGCTCCGTAGGACGCGTCCGTCCGGTGACGCGCGATCACCTGATCGAGAAACCAGTCCGTGTAGGCGATGGTGCGATCGTAGTCCTCGATGACCACAGCTTGCTCATCCGTGATCCTTCCGTTTGCGTGGGCCTCGCGAACGCCCGACGCACCCGGTTCGAGGCCAAAGCCTGCCGGAACCCGCTGGCGGTAGTTGGTGTGGCTTCCAAGAGTATGAATGACGATGAGCTTTCGTGGCGCAGGATCGCCGATCGCTTCGTCGAGCAGCGGCAGCAACTTCTCGTCGAGAACCGAATTCCAGAAGCCGAAATTGCTTGTCCGGACAACGTCGGCCTCTTCCATCATGAGAGCGATCTCGTTGCCGACCGCGGAACGGTGCGCCCCCTGATTGGACAGCCAGAAGGTCTTGAAGCCCGTTTCGCGGAAGGCGGAGACGATGCTCCGGGTTCGATGAAACAGCTCCATCGTTTCCGGCATCGCGAGCGATAGCGACAGCGCGACACTGGGCGTCGTCACAGTTGCCGCGCTGGTCGCATCGGAAAAAGCGAAGAGATTGGGCGTTGCTTCCAGCCGGGGACTGGTCGGGCGGCCATAGCCGTAGAGCCCCCAACTCCGGCGCCTCGATGACTCTCCGATGACCAGAATGTAGAGTTCGCGCTCTGCGGGAACTGCGTGTCTGCTTGCATCGAAGCGATGAGCGGCGCGGATGTCGCGAGCCCTCCCGAGTTCGGACCGCGACGCGATCGTGGCGGCAAGTCCCGATACGGTATGGGTGAGGGGATTGGCGCCCAGATGCGCGACGAAATGCTCGGCAACGCGGCTCGGCAGATAGACATCCTGGCGACTGCCTGAGAACCAGAGATGGCCTACCAGGACCACGGCGGGTGCCACGACCAGGACGCCGCCGAAGACCAGCCTCTCGCGAAGGTGGAAATCATCGAGGCGGCTGCGAAGCCGGACAAGCATGACGAAGGCGAGCACGGCGGCTGCGGCAAGAACGAAGACACCGGCGTTGCCGGAGACGAACTCGCGCGCCTCGTGAGGATCGACATGCAGGATTGCTTCGATTCCCCCGAGCGAGATCAACGACCCGTAGATGAGGATGTGAACGATCTCGACGACGTTGAGGATGAGGATCGGCACAGCGATCAGCAACTGCACCCAGATGCGCCGAACGAACGTCACCACCACGCCGTAGAAGCCCACGGCCAGAATGGCAGAAAGGATGGTGGTCGGAGCCGGGTTGCGCCACGCGTAGATGGCGGCGGGCAATGCCAGAACAGCAGCGATCGACAAAACCGCCGTGACCAACACGAAACGCCGGCCGCGGCCGGATGACAGCCACTTCCCGAAGACGCGGAACACCATGGCCCTGAGGCCCTCCCCCACCATGAGCCTGTAACATAGTGTCACGCCCCGGTCACGCCCGTTGCTCCAAGGCTTCTGCGAGCGACGATGCGATGCCTGCCTTGATGACGCGCGGACGGCGATCAGCGCTGACCGGGCTCGCCGACAAGATTGGCGAGGGTGGCAGATCGGTGCCCCGGGATGCCGGCTTGCGCAGCGCAGGTGGAGGCACCTGCAGCGGCGGTGCGTGCCAGAGCCGTCGCATTGGCATTGACCGACCGGTCGACGATGGCGACGAGACAGGCCTGCCGGTCATCGAGCAGGAACACCAGGAGGACGGATGCCCGGCGCGGGCTGGCCCGCGGTTCCCCGTTCTCGACCAGGCGGCGGCGATCGTCGGCGTGCAGGACACCCGCCGGCACGACCACGGACCGCGGGCGAAATCGCCCGCGCTCGTTCACGCCGCTCCATTCGGCCCTCGGGCCCGGGCCGCCGACGACTTCGAGTGGGGGAACCTGTGGACCCGCCATGGAGACGGGCTGTCGGCTTCTCCGGAAGGCCAGCGTCGCCCCGACCGCCGGATAGCCGATGACGACCTGCCAGCCATCGGGTCCCTCGCAGGTCAGCGCCTCGACCGCACCGCCTGCGGCGCGACAGCCGGGACTTCCCTGCCCGATCGCCATGGCCTGAGTTGCGGATTGCGCCGCGGCCGGCTGGCAGGCGGCGCCGGCCATCGCCAGCATGGCGCCGGCCATCCGGCCGATGATCCGATACCAGGTCGGTACGCCCATGGGGTCTCCGCGACTACTCCCCGGCGAGCGCAGCCTTGACCGCCGGCCGCTCGGCCATCCTCTTCATGTGGTCGGCGACCTTCGGAAAAAGGTTCACGTCGACGCCGTCGCCCTCGAGCCAGCGGGACACCACGAAAAGATAGGCATCGGCCACCGTATAGGCCTCGCCCATCACCCAGGGGCCGCGAAAGAAATCGTTCTCGATCAGCCGGAAGCTCGCTGCCATGGTCTCCGGCACCTTGCGGCGCATGTCGAGGAAGGAGCTCTCCTCGGTGGCCCAGCGGGCGCCACGGTGCTTGTGGGCGTGGTTCACATGGACGGTGGACGCGAGGTAGCTGTTGAAGGCCTGCATCTCGGCGAAGGCGAAGGGATCGTTCAGCGGCGCGAGCTTCTTGTCCGGATAGCTCTGGGCGACGAAGGCGAGGATGGCGACGTTCTCCGTCAGCACGCCGCGGTCGGTGACGAGGGCCGGCACACGGCCCTTCGGGTTGACGGCGAGATAGGCGGGCTTTGTCTGCTCGCCCGAGGCGAAATCGACCTTCACCGGCTCGTAGGAAGCACCAGCCTCCTCGAGCGCGATGCGCGAGGCGAGCGCGCATGTCTTCGGGCCGTAGAAGAACTTCATCGTCATCGTCTTATCCCCATGCGTCCCGTCATGCTGGCATGCCATCGCCGGATTGCGGGGGGCCCGGCGACGGAAAAACCTCAGTCTGCCTTGACGAGCACGTGCTTCTTGCGACCGAAGGAAAGCTTGGCGACGCCGTCCCTCAGCGCAGACGTCGTGACAGTGGCCTGCGGGTCGGTGATCGTCTCGTCGTTGAGCTTCAGGCCGCCGCCCTGAACCTGCCGGCGTGCCTCGCCATTGGAAGCAACAAGGCCGGCGCGCACGAAAAGCGCCAGGACGCCGATGCCGGCGGCAAGCTCGGAGGCGGGAATGGTGACGACCGGCAGGTCGTCACCGAGCGCGCCCTGCTCGAAGGTCTTCTTCGCCGTCTCGGCGGCCGCTTCCGCCGCCTCGCGCCCACGCACCAGCGCGGTCGCCTCGGTGGCGAGGATCTTCTTCGCCTCGTTGATCTCGGCGCCCTGAAGTGCCGCGAGGCGCTCGATCTCGGCCATCGGCATCAGGGTGAACAGCTTGAGGAAGCGTGCGACGTCGCCATCCTCGGTGTTCCGCCAGAACTGCCAGTAGTCGTAGTTCGACAGCATGTCGGCGTTGAGCCAGACGGCGCCGGCGGCCGTCTTGCCCATCTTGGCGCCGGAGGAGGTCGTCAGCAGCGGACAGGTCAGGGCGTAGAGTTGATGGGTGCCCATGCGGCGGCCGAGATCGACGCCGGTGACGATGTTGCCCCACTGGTCGGAGCCACCCATCTGCAGGTTGGTGCCGTAGCGACGGGCCAGTTCCACGAAGTCGTAGGACTGCAGGATCATGTAGTTGAACTCGATGAAGGAGAGCTCCTGCTCCCGTTCCAGGCGCATGCGCACCGAGTCCATGGTCATCATGCGGTTGACCGAGAAGTGCCGGCCGATGTCGCGCAGCATCTCGATGTAGTTGAGCTTGGTCAGCCACTCCGCATTGTCGGGCATGATCGCGTCGGTCTTGCCATCGCCGAACCTGAGCAGCTTGGCGAAGACGCCCTTCAGCGCGTCCTTGTTGGCGTTGATGTCCTCGATGGAGAGGATCTTGCGCGTCTCGTCGCGGCCCGAGGGGTCGCCGACGCGGGTGGTGCCGCCGCCCATCAGGGTGATGGGTTTGCCGGCGCCGGTCGCCTGCATCCAGTGCAGCATCATGATCGACAGCAGGTGGCCGACGTGCAGCGAGGGCGCCGTGCAGTCATAGCCCACATAGGCGACGACATCCCCCTTGGCCGCGAGGGCGTCGAGGCCCTGCATGTCGGAACACTGGTGGATGAACCCGCGCTCGGTGAGGATGCGCAGGAAGTCGGAGGACGGGGCGGTCATGATCTTTCCAGATGGCGCTGACAGCCGGACACTCGCGTCCGGCGGAGGCGCGGTGTAGCAGAGGCGGGGCTCAATTTCATCCTTCGAATCGGCAGATCTCCATGCGCGCCATCGGCCTGATGTCGGGAACCTCCATGGACGGCGTCGACGTGGCGCTGCTCGACACCGACGGCGAGACCATCTCGGGCTTCGGGCCCACCTCCTACCGGCCCTATACGGAGGACGAACGGATCCTGCTGCGGCAGGCGCTGAAGGAGGGAGCGCAGCTCTCCGACCGGACGACCCGGACGCCGCTGCTCGCGAAGGCCGAGGACCTCGTCACCCGCGCCCATGCCGAAGCCGTGGAGCGCTTTCTGGAGGCCAACTGCCTGTCGCGATCCGACATCGCTGTGGTCGGGTTCCACGGCCAAACGATGCTGCACAGGCCGGAACTCGGATTGACCGTGCAGATCGGCGACGGTCTGGCCTTGCGGCAGCGGCTCGGCATCCCCGTCGTCTACGACCTCCGCCAGGCTGATGTTGCCGCCGGCGGCCAGGGTGCGCCGCTGGTGCCGGTGTTCCATCGGGCGCTCGCCGCGCAGGCCACCCTTCCCCGCCCGCTGGCGGTCGTCAACATCGGCGGCGTGTCGAACGTCACGCTCATCGGCCGGAACGACGAACTGCTCGCCTTCGACACGGGACCGGGGAATGCGCTGGTCGACGACTGGATGGCCGAGCGGACGGGCGAGCGCATGGATGCGGGCGGGGCCATGGCGGCACGCGGGCGGCCAGACGAGGCGCTGCTCGCCTGGCTCATGGTCCACCCCTTCTTCGCCAAGCCGCCGCCGAAGTCCCTCGACCGCAACGCCTTCGCCCACCGCATCGTCGGCAATGTCGCGACGGAGGACGGGGCGGCGACGCTGACCGCGTTCACGGCGCGCGCCATCGCCCGCGCTGCCGATTTCGTGGGCGAGCGACCGGCGCTGTGGGTCGTCTGCGGCGGCGGGGCGCGGAACCCCGAGTTGCTGCGGTTGCTCGCCCACTACGCGCGGGCCGAAGTGCGCACCGGCGAGGATGTCGGCTGGTCCTCGGACTTCCTCGAGGCCCAGGCCTTCGCCTACCTCGCGGTGCGCTCCATGAAGGGGCTCTTGCTCACCTTTCCGACGACCACGGGCGTCAGGGAGCCGCAGACTGGCGGCGTTCTCGTTTCATAGTCATATTGACGTCGCACCGTTCCCCCAACGGCCCTTCCGATCGAGACTCGTCATGTCCGTCCACGACCTCACTCCCGACGACGTCGCCCGTGGCCTTGAAGACGAGACCATCCTGCTCGTCGATGTGCGGGAGCCGCACGAACTCATGATGGCGCGCATTCCCGAGGCGGTGAACGTGCCTCTCTCCGCCTTCGATCCGCGGGCGATTCCCGACCCCGGGCGTCGTCAGGTCGTGTTCATGTGCGCCGGCGGCGTGCGGTCGGTCCAGGCCAGCGAGATCGCCCAGGCCCACGGCCTGCCCTACGACCGGCACATGGCAGGCGGCATCAAGGCCTGGGCCATGGACGGCCACGGCTACGAGAGAGGCTGACCCGACGGGCCTGCTCAGCGCTGGGCCGCATCCCCGGGCAGGGGCGCGGTCGAGCCGGTTGCGCCACCGCGGAACTCGAACATCTTGCGCAGGAAGCCGGGCGTCACCGCTGACAGCGGGTTGATCGTCAGGCGCGGAGCCGTGACAGCACCGGAAATCTGGTAGGTGATGCCGAAGACGCCCTCGTCGGGCGCCCCGCCGAGGAAAAAGCCGAGCACCGGAATGCGCGCGAAGATATTGTTCAGCGCATAGGCGGGCACATAGGTGCCGCGCAGCAACAGGCTGTCGCGGCCGGGATCGAATTCGCCTTCGACGGTCGCGCCGATCGCCGCACCCCACAACAGTCCATCGGACACCGTGACCTTGCCGGCCGTGCGGGCGAAATTGGCGCGCAGGCGCGAGAAGGCAAAGGCATCGTTCTGCTGGGGCTGTGCCTGGCGGGGCGCATTGGGCGAGGTGCCGGCTGCGGCCACCATGCCGGAAATGGCCTGATCCCCACGGATGCGGAAGTCGGTGATCTCGACGCTGCCCTGGCGGATCGTGCCATTGGGCTGAGGTGGCGTCATGATCAGCGCCAGGCTTCCGCCCTGCAGCGAGCGGTAGAGGTCGAGGAAGCGCAGCATCGCCCCGGCATCGCCGGAACTCACCGCGATGCGCTGCGCGTTGCCCTGCCCGCGCTGCTCCACGGCGAAGGGCGCGTCGCGTCCGACGCGGCCGGTGGCGGTGAGCGAACGGATCGCCTGGCCGCTTCTGACCATGCGCAGCTCGAGCTGGCGAATCACCTCGCCGTTGCCGCCGACGACGGCATTGGCCTTGAAGTCGACGTCGAATTCGGTCGCCGCCGCAGTGCCGCTGCCACCGGCCATGGCTGCGCGCGGTGGTTCGGACAGCGACTTGATGATGTGGCGCGCATCCACCACCTCGCCCCGCGCGATGACACGATGGCCCGTTCCCGCCCGCTCGATGCGGATGTTCATCCGGTCGCCGTCGGACAGGTTGTAGGCGGGGAAGAGGCCGGCGATCAGGCCACCCTTGTCGTCGAAGGTCGCCGATCCGCGCACCAGGACGCCGCGGCTCTCGACGAGCAGGTCCTCGATCTTCCAGCCATCGTCGCCTTCGATGGCGACGAAGCGCGCTTTGGCCGCCTGCCCGCGCGGCTTGGACCAGCCCGGCAGCAGATCGGCGAGCGCCGCCGGCCCCAGATCCACCTCGACATTGTAGCGACCGGAGTCCTCGCCCACCGTCATCACCTTGACCGGCGTCGGGCCGACGATGCGGTTGCCGATGTTGAGGCCCAGCCGGGCGCGGCCACGGTCATCGAGGGTCGCGGTGAGCCTGATCTCCGGCTTGGCCTCGGGCCGGGGCTTGCGGTACTCGAAGTTCGCCTGGGCGCCGCCCAGCACGCCCTGCCCGCGCATGGTGAAGGTGCGCGGCGTGGTCTGCACCTTGAACGAGGCACGCTCCACGCGCATCTCACCAAAGGCATTGTCGGCGGCAAAGCCCGTGAAGTCGGCATCGACGGTGTAGTCGACCAGTTCGGGTCTGAAGGTCTCCGTCAGCGGCACCCTGACGGTGACATGGGCGACGACGCTGCCCTCGACCTTGCCGGTCGGCAGGGTCGGCCCCGTGGCCGCGCCCTTGAAGGCGTCCTGGCCGAGCAGCGCGAAGGCGGCGTCGGCCGGACCCTGGAGACGGAACCGGCTGACCGAGTCCGGGGGCTGGATGCGGTGGTCGGCAATCTCGAACGTTCCCTGGGCCAGCGTCAGCCTGCGCCCTGGCGAGGGCTCGACGACGCCCTTCAGGACGACGAGACTGGCGGTCTGGCCGTCGACATCGACGTCGATGTCGGCCTCCTTCAGCGGCGACATGCCCGGCATGAGCCGGAGCGTGATGCCGCGAAGCCTTGAGCGGACGGAGAGCGCCTGCTTCTCCAGAACCCAGTTCTTCGTCGCCAGCAGGCCCGCGGGAATGTCCATGCGGACCGCCGTACCCTCCGCCATGCCGCCGCTCATGTTGTCGGCGACCCAGTCGCGGGCGTGGGGATTGGAGATGCGCGGCCACAGCGCCAGCGCCGTGGCGAGGGGCATGGTCGCGGTGCTGATGTCCATGGTGATCGCCGGGGAACCCTCGGCGAAGACGAGCTTGCCGCCCAGCCTGGCCAGCGGCTCGGCGCCCTGATCGACGGACAGGTTCTCGATGCTCAGCGTGCGCGACGGCGGATCGAAGACGAACCGCGCATTCCGCACGTTGATCGGCACCGGCGGTTCGTGCGGGTTCAGGACGGATGTCACCGCCTTCAGATGGGTCAGATCGACGACAAAGGGCTCGCCGTGCCGCGCCGGCGGCGAGATGACACCGTCGAGCGAGGCGCGATTGTCGCCGGCGACGACCTCCACCCGGTCAACAATCAGGCCCGGCGCTCCGGTCTCCCAGTGGACCTCCGCCGACACGCTGTCGATGGCGATCCGCATCGTCTCGTCGTTGACGTCGCCGACCTTGCCGGCTCCCATGGTCACACGGCCATTGAAGGCGACGGGATCGCCGGCCTCGCCCACCGTGGCGCGCAGGGTTCCGGAAATGGGCGTGTCGGCATAGACGACCTGCGGCCCCTGCAGCGCCAGAGACAGGTCGCGGGGCGACATGCCTGTCATCGAGAAGTCGATGGTACGCCGGCCGTTGGCATCGCGGCGGGTGATCGTCGCCGTCGAGGTCCAGCGCGCGCCGGAACCGGAGGCGTCAAGATCGATCAGCAGCCCGCCCGCGGGCGGCGCCGTCATGTCGAAGTCGATGCCGGCAAAGACAAAACGCTTGCCGGAGCGCACGTCGTCGACGATCACCGTCCCGTTGCGCAGCCCGAAGCCGGACAGCCGATGACCATCAAGGCCGGACTTCTCGATGAGGTCGAGCCAGATGCCCAAACGCCGGAACGGGGAGAGTTCGGGCTCGGGGAGCGTGGAACTCGCCTCGGCGGCTGGCGCCTGGCCGCCCGATTCAGACGCGCGGCCCTCTTCCGGAATCTGCGTTCTGAAGCGGCCTGCGGCGAGAGCTATCTGGCCGTCCTCGCCAACCTTCAGCGCGACGGACGCGCCGACCAGATCGATGCGGCGGACCGAGGGGCGCCCGAGAATGGGAAGGGAATCGAGCCCCAGCGCGACACGGGGCATGGAGACGACCCGCCGGCCGTCCGCGTCATGGACGACCACGTCTCGCGCCTCGATCTCGACCTTGCCGGCGGCATCGCGGACCATGACCGCCGCCCCGATCTGGACCGTACGCCCGTCTCCGAGTTGGTCGGAGAGCGAACGGGCGATCCATGGGGTGACCATGTCGAGGCCCATGCCACCGCGCTGGATCTGCCAGGTGAGGAACAGGATCGGACAGACGATGAGAAGGAGGAAGGCAGCACCGATTCCGGTGCACCAGCGCCGACGCGACGACCAGCAGGATATGGGCCCCCCGAACAGGCTCGGAAGGCGACGGTTGGCCCAGAAGGACCGCCATCCGCCGCGCCGCTCCTCCGCCGTCGTGGCGTCAAAGGGAACCCTGCCCTGATCGGGGCGCCATTCCATTCCGTCTCCGTCCCTCCGCCAAAGGCGATGCACGCCCGGGATCCGCTTCCGTCGCCATCGCGCCTTCCGCAATCTGCACGGACTGCCTTAACCAACTGTTAGGCAGCAATCCATTGCGCCTTGGGACGATAGCCCCACCCTTCGCCCGTATACTTCTCAGGCTGCGGGTGACGATCCAATGATCTCGCGCAAGCGTATTGAGAGGCTTCTGGCAGGAAAACCCGACGAAAGGAAGGCATCCGTGGGACTCAACGTGGGTGAATTGGCTCCGGCCGTCTCGCTGCCCGCCCATGGCGGCGGGCGAATCGATCTCGCCGCGCTGCGTGGGCAAAAGGTCGTGCTCTTCTTCTACCCGAAGGCCGATACGACAGCCTGCACCCAGGAGGCTGTCGACTTCACTGCCCTCGCTGCCGACTTCGCGGCGGCGGGCGCCGTCGTGATCGGCATCTCGCGCGATCCGGTGAAGGCGCTCGGCAGGTTTGCCGGAAAGCACGGCCTCGGCGTGATTCTCGGGTCCGACGAGGACGGCGGCGTGGTCGAGGCCTATGGCGTCTGGGTCGAGAAGAGCATGTACGGCAAGAGCTACATGGGCATCGAAAGGACCACGGTGCTGGTCGATGCTGCCGGCCGGGTTGCGCGCATCTGGCCCAAGGTGAAGGTGAAAGGGCACGCCGCGGAGGTCCTGGAGGCGGCGCGGGCCCTCTAGGACAGTTGCTTCGGGTTGACGGAACGGCAGGCACGCTTCGTTAACCTTAATCGGCGGTAATGCGGCGTCTCGTTCGCGTACGGATGGACGCCGATGCCGCATTCCAGCCCGCGTTACAACCGCGCCCAGCTTGCCCAGGAGGCCAACCTCCGGGCCCAGGTACCGAACGGGGCGATCACCTTCGCCTGGCGCGGTCGGGCTGGTGCGCGCACCGTGTCCGTCTCCTACGCCCTGATCGGCGCCCTCGGCATCGCGACCCTCGGCCTCGCGCTCTGGGGCGTGGCCGTGACGAGCTACCTCGCTTTCAAGGACGATATCATCGGCGGCGTGATGAACCGCCAGGCCGCGATGCAGCATGCCTACGAGGATCGCATCCGCGAGTTGCGCGGCCAGGTCGACCGCCTCACCAGCCGGCAGATGGTGGATCAGACCGAAATCGAGCGTCGCGTCGAACAGGTGGTACGCCGGCAGGCCCTGCTGGAGACGCGCCAGTCGATCGTCACCTCGCTGAAGGAATCCGTCGCCCGGCCGCAGACACGGGCCGCCGCGCCCACCCCGCGTTCGGCGCCCGAACCCGCGACCGCGACGGCACGACCGCTGCCCACCGGCGACACCGTGCGCCTGACGCCGCCGCCCGAACGGCATTCGCGCCTTGAGTCGCGGATCGTCGTGGCCTCGGCCCCGCAGACAACCTTCACGCTGGCCTCCGCCCCGACGCGCCTCGATCTCGTCGCGCGCGTCGAACAGTCCCTCGAACGCGTCGAGCAGAACCAGCAGATCATGCTGCAGGGCCTCGAGACGCGCACCGAGCGGCAGGCGAAACGCATCCGCGCCATGCTGGTCGAACTCGGCCTCGCCGAGACCCGTCTCGCGCCTACCGCCCGCAACGGGGCGACCGGTACGGGCGGGCCGCTCATTCCCCTTCCGGCGCTGTCGCCCGAGGCCTCGCCCTTCGAGCGGCAGGTCTTCCGCCTGCAGACGGTGATCCGCGACCACGAGCGGCTGAACCAGCTCGTTGCCAGCATCCCGGTCGCCCGCCCGCATAGCGGCGACCTGGAGCTGTCCTCAGGCTTCGGCGCCCGCCTCGACCCGTTCCTGCGGTCATGGGCGATGCATTCGGGAATCGACTTCCGAGGTACCACCGGCGAACCGGTCTTCTCCACCGCCAGCGGCCGTGTCGTTCATGCGGGCATGCTCGGCGGCTACGGCCTGCTGGTCGAGGTCGATCACGGCAACGGCATCGCCACGCGCTACGCCCACCTCTCGCGCATCGACGTGAAGGAAGGCGACCTGGTCGGTGTCGGCCAGCGTGTCGGACGGGTCGGCTCGACCGGCCGGTCGACCGGGCCGCACCTCCATTACGAAACCCGCATGAACGGCGAGGCCGTGGACCCGATGCGCTTCCTGCGGGCCGGGATCAGGCTCGCATCCACCGATTGACGGCGGCCGGGCCGCGGTGCCGGCGGCCGGGCGCGCAGTGCATGCGATATCGCGCTCCCCGCGGGGAACCAACGCAGGAGAGTATCCCGTGACGGATCTGTTCGTGGCCTACCGGCGCGCCGACAAGGAGCGCGTCGCCCCCATCCGGCAGGCGCTGACGGCCCTCGGCGTCGCCATCCATCCCGACGTCGAGCCGAAGGCGCGCGGCGCCGCCAAGGCGATCCGCGAGGCGGCCGCCAGCGCCAGGGCCGTTCTGGTCCTCTGGCCGGACTCCATCCTCGACCCCACGGAGAACCATGCAGGCCTCTGCACGCTGGCCCGCACCGCCCATGAGAGCGGCCGGCTCGTCGTGGCGCGTCTGGCCCCTGTCGACATCGCACGGCTGGAGCCGCCTTTCGACGCCCTGCCGACGCCGGACCTGTCGACCTGGCTCGCATCTGATGATCCGCAGGCAGGCGAACCGGCCTGGCAGGCCGTTCTGGTCGCCCTCGGGACGCTGGTCGACCGGCCGGGCCTTGCCCAGCTCGCCCTCGCGATGGCTTCCGACCGGGACGCGGCCGGCGAGCCGGCGCAGGTCGCCTACGCCCGCCGCCATCCGGATGATCCGGCCTCCGCCGCCATCTGGACGCGCTTCGAGACGGCCGAACGCGAGCGCTTTGCCGCTGCCTTCCGCAAGGCCCATGGCGTGATCGTCGAGCGCGGCAACGAGGCGCAGGATCGCCTCAAGGGGTCCATCGAGGCCTTCTCGGCCTATCTGAAGGCCGTTCGTACCGACCCCAATGCTGTGCCGCCCGATCCCAAGACGGCCCTCGCCGACGGCGTGGCCGCCCTGCGCGACAGCGTCGCCCGGCTCGCCCGCGACAACGAGCGGCTGCAGACGGCCCTCGACCGGGCCCAGCAGAGCGCTGCCCCTGCCGCCGCCAACAGCAACCGCCCATGGAAGTGGATGGGTATCTCCGCCGCCGCCTTCCTCGTCGGCAGCATGGCGGCCGCCGGCATCACCGAATTCGCAGGCCCCTTGCGCGGCGATGCCCATCCGCGCATCGCCAGCCTGGCGCGGGTTGCGGAGCAGCGGGCGGAGATCGCCTCGACCTCCGGCGCCGAGATCGCCCGTCTCAAGGAGCAGGCGCGGC
>CAZPMD010000011.1:55218-65844 GCA_964587395.1 uncultured Hyphomicrobiales bacterium | reverse complement strand
GATCCACCGCCTCGCCGGCGACCAGCGCCACGATCCGGTCCATGACGGTACGGACCATGGCCGGCGGCTCCGCTTCCGGCAGGTCGGGATGGCGCGAGAGGAGGCGGCGGCGCGTCGCGGCCAGGCTCGCCTCCGGGAGATTGACGCCGGCGATGCCCGCATCGCTCCAGGCGATGCCGACCGCACCGATGGCGGTGTCGAACAGGCAGTGACCCGATCCGGACATGCCGCACTCCTAGCATCGGCCCGGCAGGATCATGGCAGCATGTGTCAGCGGGCCGTTCATTGACCTTGCCGCCCCCCCGCCCTATTGCAACCCACCGCTTTCGTTCGTTTCCGCCCGGATCCCGCCATGCTTCCCGCCCTGTCGATCACGCCTGCCCTCCTGGAGGCCGCCCGCGTCTCCACCGCCTGGCCGTTCGAGGAAGCCAAGAAACTCGTCGCGCGGCTGGAGAAGACCCCGAAGAACGGCCCGGTCATCTTCGAGACGGGCTACGGCCCATCGGGCCTGCCCCACATCGGCACCTTCGGCGAGGTCGCCCGCACCACCATGGTGCGCAACGCCTTCCGCCTGCTGACCGAAGACAGGGTGCCGACGCGCCTGGTCGCCTTTTCCGACGACCTCGACGGACTGAGGAAGGTGCCGGACAACGTGCCGAACAAGGAGCTCCTGACGCAGCACCTCGGCCGGGCGCTGACCGCGGTGCCCGATCCCTTCGGCACCCATGACAGTTTCGGCGCCCACAACAACGCCAGGCTGCGCGGCTTCCTCGACCAGTTCGGCTTCGACTACGAGTTCGTCTCCTCCACCGCCATGTACCGCTCCGGCGCCTTCGACGCGACGCTGCTGACGGCGCTGGAGCGCTTCGACGCGATCCAGGCCATCATGCTCCCCACCCTCGGCGAGGAGCGCCGCGCCACCTATTCGCCCTTCCTGCCGATCCACCCGGAATCGGGCGTCGTCATGCAGGTACCGGTGGAGGAGCGCAACGTCGCGAAGGGAACCATCGTCTGGCGCGATCCGGCCTCGGGGCAGCGCTACGAGACGCCCGTCACCGGCGGCCACGCCAAGATGCAGTGGAAGCCCGACTGGGCCATGCGCTGGACAGCGCTCGGCGTCGACTATGAAATGGCCGGCAAGGACCTGATCGATTCCGTCACCCAGTCGGGCAAGATCTGCCGCGCACTGGGCGGCACCCCGCCGGAAGGGTTCAACTACGAACTCTTCCTCGACGAGAACGGTCAGAAAATCTCGAAGTCCAAGGGCAACGGCCTCACCATCGAGGACTGGCTCTCCTATGCCTCGCCCGAGAGCCTGTCGCTGTTCATGTACCAGAACCCGAAGAGCGCCAAGCGGCTCTACTTCGACGTCATTCCGCGCAATGTCGACGACTACCTGACCTTCGTCGAGAAGTACCCGGCGCAGGACGAGAAGAACAGGCTGATGAACCCCGCCTGGCACATCCACTCCGGCACCCCGCCGCAGGTGGAGGTGCCGATCTCCTTCTCCATGCTGATGAACCTCGTCTCGGTGTCGAACGCGCCGGAGAAGGGCGTCCTCTGGGGCTTCATCCGCCGCTACGCTCCCGACGCCTCTCCCGAGAGGAATCCGAAGCTCGACGAACTCGCGGGCTATGCCGTCAGCTACTTCCACGCCTTCGTGAAGCCGACCAAGGTCTACAGGGCCGCCGACGACGTCGAGCGCGAGGCGCTGGAGGCGCTTGCCGCCGCCATCATGGCCCTGCCGAAGGACGCCAGTGCCGAGGACGTGCAGGGCGCCGTCTATGACGTCGGCCGCGCCATCCCGCGCTACCAGGACCTCAAGGCCAAGGGCGCGACGCCGGAGAAGCCGGGCGTCTCGTCGGAATGGTTCTCGGCCATCTACAAGGTGCTGCTCGGCCAGGAAAAGGGCCCGCGCTTCGGCTCCTTCGCAGTGCTCTACGGCCTCGACGAGACGCGCGCGCTGATCCGCAAGGCGCTGTCGGGGGAGTTCGTGAAGGGGTGAGGCGGCTGCCCCTGACTGCGATGGGGAGTCTCGGCCCTACTGGCTCACCCACATGATCCGCGCCATCCAGGCGATCTCCGACACCGTGAAACTCCGGTCGCCGTGATCCTGGTTGAGCGAGGTCAGCTCGATCGTCCGGTTGGTCTGGCGCTTCAGTTCCTTCGCCATGATCTCGCCCTCGGACGTCTGCACCACGACCCGGTCGCCGCGCCGGATGGGCGCCGTCGGCGACACCACGATGCGGTCGCCGTCGCGATAGACCGGCAGCATGGAATCGCCCTGGATCTCCAGCGCATAGATGGAATCATCGGGCATGTCGGGGAACGACACCTCGTCCCAGCCAGTGCCCGCCGGAAAGCCGCTCGCATCGAAATAGCCGCCCGCGCCGGCCTGGGCGAAGCCGAGAATGGGAAGCGGCCTGGTGCTCATCCTGGACCCTCCGACGAGCGAGACGAATTCGCCGAAGCTGGTGCCGGTGGCGTTGAGGACCTTGGCGACCGATTCCGTCGATGGCCAGCGTTCGCGGCCGTCCAGCATCACGCGCTTCGACTTGTTGAAGGTGGTGGCATCGAGGCCGGCGCGCTTGGCGAGACCGGAGGCGGACAGACCGTTCGTCTCCGCCAACCGGTCGATGGCGGCCCAGATGTCGGCATGGGAAAACATGTCAATCTCCTGGTCGGACACTCCGCCTTGGCGGCGCTCTTCCGACACGGGAGTCATGATGATTCGAGGAAGAACGTCCGCTCATAGGACTATTGACCTTCCAGCGCGATGTCAATTGGATTATACGCTGTGCAGCGGGGCGCGCCACGGCGCGCCGCGATCGGGGATCTTCGACAATGCCGACCATCTATAAGATCTCGCCGCGCGAAGCATGGCAGCAGGCGGAGGCCGCCGGACGCTTTACCGGCGCGCCGGTGGATCTTCAGGACGGCTACATCCACTTCTCGACCGCTGCGCAGGCCCGCGAGACCGCGGCGAAGCACTTTGCAGGGCAGGCCGATCTCGTTCTCGTGGCCGTCGATGCGGGTGCGCTCGGCGCTGCTCTGACATGGGAGCCCTCACGCGGCGGCCAGCTCTTTCCGCACCTCTATGCGGACTTGCCGATGGCGGCGGTGCGCTGGGTGAGGCCGCTGCCGCTCGGTGCTGACGGCGCCCATGCCTTTCCGGACATGGAGGACTGAGGCGCCAAGTTGACAGGCGGCGCGGCGTTCGCGAGCCTGCCCGGGATGGTCGATGTGGAGAGGTCCGATGTATCGCGCTCTCACCCGGGGCATCCAGGTCACGGTCACGCCCGAATACATGCCGGAGCGCTCCGACCCCGACGAGCGCCAGTTCTTCTGGACCTATCACGTCGAGGTCCTCAACCTGTCCGGTGAGCGGGTGCAGCTGCGCGCCCGCTACTGGAACATCACGGATGAAAACGGCCATGTCCAGGAGGTGCGTGGGGCCGGAGTCGTGGGCGAGCAGCCGGTTATCGAGCCGGGAGCCGCTTTCGAATACGTCTCCGGCTGCCCGCTGACGACGCCGACAGGCATCATGGTCGGCCACTACCTGATGATCTCCGAGCGCAATGAGACCTTTCAGGCGGAGATCCCAGCCTTTTCGCTCGACAGCCCTTTCGCCAACCGCACGGTCAACTGACGACGGGTTCAGGCGAAGGCGCGGACGAGTTGGACGAGTGCCAGCCCGGCGACGAGGAACCCCACCACCCCCATGAGGATGTGCGGCCTGAGGCGGCGGACGACAAAGCCACCGAAGGGGGCTGCAAGGACACCGCCGATGACCAGCGCGGCGACATGCGACAGGTGGGTCATCCCGAGTTCGATGAAGAAGGTGGTCGACACGGCCACCGTGACGAAAAACTCCGCCGCATTGACCGAGCCGATGACGGTGCGCGGCGCGTGTCCGGAGCCGATCAGGGTCGAGGTCACCATCGGTCCCCAGCCGCCGCCGCCGATGGCGTCCAGGAAACCCCCGACGAGGCCCAGAGGCGCCGCATGCCCGGTCTTGGCATCGTCGCTGGTCGGGCTCAGCCGGAAGGCCTTCATGAGGATCAGCAGGCCGAGGATGAGCAGATAGGCGGCGATGAAGGGGCGGATCGCCTTGCCGTCGATATTGGACAGCACATAGGCGCCGAGCACGCCCCCGACGACCCCGGACAGGCTGAGCGCCAGGAACAGCCGCGGCTGGATGTTGCGGAAATAGAGATGCGACAGGCCGGAGACGCCCGTGGTGAAGACCTCGGCGGCATGCGTCGCCGCGCTCGCCTGCGCTGGCGGCAGGCCGAGCGACAGCATGGCCGTCGTGGCGATCAGGCCGAAGGCCATGCCGAGCGCCCCATCGACCAGCTGGGCGAAGAAGCCGACGGCGATCAGGAGGATGAACTCAAGCGTCATGAGGGCCCGTGGTTGATTCACGGGTCATCATACAGCAGCAGGGACAGCCTCGCTGCCCCCCGGGAGGCGCAGGTCAGAGTGCCGTCAGCCCGCCGTCCACCACCAGGGCATGGCCGGTCATGAATGAGTTCTCCGGGGAGCAGACCCACAGCATCGCCTGGACGATCTCGTCCGCCGTCCCCGCCCGGCGCATCGGCATGGTCTGGACGAGACGGCCCACCATCTCTTCGTGCGTCCGTCCGGGCTGGGCCAGCGATTCCGACAGCATGGGCGTCTCGGCGAAGGCCGGACAGATGGCGTTGATGCGGATGCCCTTGCGCGCCACTTCGGCGGCCGTGGTCTTGGTCAGGCCGATGACCGCGTGCTTGGCGGCGGCATAGGCGGCGAGCAGCGGGGCGCCGGTGACTCCGGCAACGGACGCCGTATTGAGGATGACCCCGCCGCCCTGCCGCTCCATCACCGGGATCTGCGCCTTCATGCCGTGGAAGACGCCCATGACGTTGACGTCGAACATCCGGCGCATCACCCCCTCGTCGGTGTCGACGAGCTTCATGGTGGCGTGGGCGACGCCGGCATTGTTGAGTGCGACGTCGAGCCGGCCGAGGGTGTCGGTGCCAGCCGCGACGAGATCGGCGACCGCCGCGCCCTTGCCGACGTCCGTGACGCGCGTGACGACCCTGGCGCCCGCCGCCTCCGCCATCCGGCGGGTCTCGGCGAGTCCCGCCTCCTGGATGTCGCCGAGAACGAGGCTCGCGCCCTCCGCCGCGAAGCGCTCGGCGGCGCGACGGCCGAAGCCACTGGCGGCTCCCGTGATCAGGACAACCTTGCCTTCGTAGCGGCGCATCTCGGTCATCACGGGCCCTTCTCGATCACGTCGACCGCCATGCGCGCGAGGATCGGGATGTTGTCCTTGACCTGGAGCGCGCGCTCGGGGTTCGAGGCGTTGCCGGACAGTGCCCGCTTCAGCACGCCCTGCAGGATGGCCGCCATGCGGAAGAGGCAGAAGGCGAGATAGAAGTTCCAGTTCGGAATGCCGTCGATCCCGGTCCGCTGACAGTAGCGGGCGACATATTCTTCCTCGGTCGGAATGCCGATGGCTTTGCGGTCGATGCCGGCGAGGCCCCGGAACGAGCCCGCGTGCGGAAGCCGCCAGTGCATGCACTGGTAGGCGATGTCGGCGAAGGGATGGCCGATGGTGGAGAGTTCCCAGTCGAGGATGGCAAGCAGTACGGGCCTGTCCTTGGCGAAGATCATGTTGTCGATGCGGTAGTCGCCATGCACCAGCGAGGAGCGCCCATCATCGGCCGGCAGGTTCGCCTCGAGCCAGGCGATGACCCGGTCGACGTCCGGCAGGTGCTCCGTCTCCGAGGCGCGATACTGCTCGGCCCAGCGCGACAGCTGGCGGGCGAAGTAGTTGCCGGGCCGGCCGAAATCAGCGAGGCCGACCGCCGCAGGATCAACCGTATGCAGTGCCGCCAGCGCAGCGTTCATCGCATCGTAGATCGCCGTGCGGTCGGCCTGCGAGACCTCGGGGATCGCCGGATCCCAGATGATGCGGCCGTCGACGAATTCCATGACGTAGAAGGCGGTACCGATGACGCTCTCGTCCTCGCACAGCACATGCATCTGCGGCACCGGCACCGGCGTGGCGCCCAGCGCCTTCATGACGCGGTATTCGCGGTCCACCGCATGGGCGGATTTGAGGAGCTGGCCGGGGGGCTTCTTGCGCAATACAGCGCGCCCGCCCGCGTGGGTCAGCATGAAGGTCGGATTGGACTGACCCCCGGCGAACTTCTCGGCCTTCACCGGGCCCCTGAAGCCGGGCCAGTGCGCTTCGAGATAGGCGCCGAGCGCCGCCTCGTCGATGGTCATGGCAGGCGTCGCCGCGGGCGTGGCCAAGGCTCAGGCTCCTTCGAGATCGTCATCCGGGGGCGCACGACGGCGCGGAAACCCGCCGGCCATGTCCGGACCGGCGGGGGAAGTCTGCCATGCCGGCCACCCCCCGTCCTCTCCGACGGAAGGCCGACGGGCGCGCGGGATCAGACGACCTCGAACAGGCCGGCGGCTCCCATGCCGCCGCCGATGCACATGGTGACGACCACGTGCTTGGCGCCGCGGCGCTTGCCCTCGATCAGCGCATGGCCGGTGAGGCGCGCGCCGGAGACGCCATAGGGATGGCCGACGGCGATGGCGCCACCATTGACGTTCAGCCGGTCGTGCGGAATGCCGAGCGTGTCGCGGCAATAGAGCACCTGCACGGCGAAGGCCTCGTTCAGCTCCCACAGGTCGATGTCGTCGACGGTCATGCCGGCGCGCTTCAGGAGCTTCGGCACCGCGAAGACCGGGCCGATGCCCATCTCGTCCGGTTCGCAACCGGCCACGGCGAAGCCCTTGAAGATGCCGAGCGGGGTGAGGCCGCGCTTCTCTGCGAGCTTTGCCTCCATCACCACCGCCATGGAGGCGCCGTCGGAGAACTGGCTGGCATTGCCGGCGGAGATGACGCCGCCCTCGAGCGCCGGGCGGATCTTGGCGACGCCCTCGTAGGTCGTGTCGCCACGGATGCCCTCGTCCTCGGAGAGGGTGACTTCCTCCTCCCAGGTGCGCACGACCTCCTTCTTCTCGTTCAGTTCCGACTTGAGCATCTTCGTCGTGAAGGGAACGATCTCCTGGTCGAACTTGCGGCCCTGGCGGGCGGCGGCGGCGCGCAGCTGGCTCTCGACACCGTACTGGTCCTGCCGCTCGCGGGAGATGCCGTAGCGCTTGGCCACCATCTCCGCCGTCTGCAGCATCGACCAGTAGATCTCCGGCTTCTTCGCCTTCAGGGCCGGGTCCTGGAAGTTCGACTTGTTGGCCTGGTTCTGCACCAGCGAGATCGATTCGACGCCACCCGCGACATAGATGTCCGCCTCGCCGGCGATGATGTTCTGCGCCGCGGTCGCGATCGTCTGCAGGCCGGAGGAGCAGAAGCGGTTGATGGTCATGCCCGAGGTGGTGATCGGGCAACCCGCCGACAGCGCGATCTGGCGGGCGATGTTGCCGCCCGTCGCGCCTTCCGGCGTGGCGCAGCCGACGATGACGTCCTCGACCTCGCCCGGATCGATGCCGGCACGCTGGATGGCATGCTTCACGGCATGGCCGCCCATGGCCGCGCCGTGGGTGTTGTTGAGCGCGCCCTTCCAGGACTTCGCCAGGCCCGTGCGGGCGGTGGATACGATGACAGCTTCACGCATGGGTCTCTCCTGACGTGGTCCTGAAATGTGAAGGCTCAGGCGCGGGGCGGCAGGGCGATTCCCTTGGCCGCCGCGGCCTTCATGGCGAACTTGGCAGTCTGTTCGAAGGCGCCCTGCAGCGCCTTCTGTCCGGCCGGGTCCGAGATGTCCTCGAACCGGGCGGCGATCGTCTCCGGCGTGCGCTCGGCTTCGTCCAGCCAGATGCCGTCGGTCTCATAGATGATGGTGCGGGCGAAGGCGCCGGCGCCGGCGCAGAGGATGGTCCGCGACGGGCCCTTCTCGCTGACGAGGAAGAGCACGCCGGGCGTGATCGACTCGGGCGTCAGCAGCGCCAGTGTCTCCGGCGACATCAGCTCCTCGGTCATGCGGGTGGCCGCCGTCGGCGCCAGCGTGTTGACGCGAATGTCGTTCTTGGCGCCTTCCTGGTGCAGGACATTCATCAGGCCGACCATCGCCGCCTTGGCGGCCCCGTAGTTCGCCTGGCCGAAATTGCCGTAGAGGCCCGAGGAGGACGAGGTGAAGACGATGCGGCCGTAGTTCTGCGTCCGCATGATGTCCCACACCGCCTTGGTGCAGTTCACCGTGCCCATCAGGTGCACGTCCACCACCGCCTCGAAGTCCGGCAGTTCCATCTTGGTGAAGGTCTTGTCGCGCAGGATGCCGGCATTGTTGATGAGAATGTCGATGCGGCCCCAGGTTTCCATGGTCTTCTTCACCATGTCCTGAACCTGGGCGAAATCGGCAACGTTGGCACCATGGGCGATGGCCTCGCCCCCTGCCGCCTTGATCTCGGCGACGACCTTCTCGGCGGCTTCCGTCGAGCCGCCCGTGCCGTCGCGGGCGCCGCCGAAGTCGACGATGACGACCTTGGCGCCGCGGGCCGCGAGGCCGAGGGCATGGGAGCGGCCGAGGCCGTTGCCGGCGCCGGTGACGATGGCGACGCGTCCGTCGAAGCGAATGGTCATGCGGAAGTCCTCAGTTCGTGTAGGCGAGAGTGACCCAGTCGGCGGCGAGCGCCGGCTTGTCGGCGCCCTCGATCTCGACGGTCACGGAATGGGTCAGCTGGTGCTGCTGCGGCGACTTGGAATCGAGCGCCTTCAGCACGAAACGACCGCGGATGCGCGCCCCCGCCTTCACGGGGCTCATCATGCGCAGTCGGTCGAAGCCGTAGTTGACGCCCATGTTGCGCCCGATGATCTCCGGCAGCGCGTCATAGGCCATGGCCGAAAGCATGGAGACAGTGAGGAAGCCGTGGGCGATGGTGCCTCCGAACGGCGTCTCCTTCGCCTTCTCCACGTCGATATGGATGAACTGGTGGTCGTGGGTCAGGTCCGCGAAGGCATCGATGGCGGACTGCGGAATGTCGATCCACTTCGACACGCCGACCTCCTGGCCGATGCGGCCACGCAGTTCCTCGATCGTCAGTTTCTCTGCCATGCCTGTCCTCGTATCGGCCCGGTGGCCACTCCGTTCAGAAGCCCCGCGCCAGGGCGACGCGGTCCGCGTGGAAATCGGCGTCGCCATAGAGCGTCGATGCCACCTGCATCCGCTTCATGAAGAGGCCGATATCGATGGCGTCCGTCATGCCGATGCCGCCATGCATCTGCACCGCCTCCTGCGCCGCGAGGCGCGCCACCGACGAGGCCTTGGCCTTGGCGACGGAGACGGCCAGCGCCGCGCCGGCAGGATCGGCGTCGAGAGCCTGCAGGGCCGACAGCACGGCCGATCTGGCGATCTCCACCTCGCAATAGAGATGCGCCGCCCGATGCTGCAGCGCCTGGAAGGCGCCGATGGTGCGGCCGAATTGCTTGCGCTCCCTGAGATAGGCCATGGTCCGCCCGAAGCTCTCCTGGGCATTGCCCGAGAGCTCGGCGGCAAGGCCGACGCGACCCGCACCCAGCACGATCTCCATCAGGCCGAAGCCGTCGTCGACTTCGCCCAGCACATCGTCGGCGGTCACCTGAACGCCGTCGAAGGTGAGTTCCGCGGCGCCGCGGGAATCGAGGGTCGAGAGCCTCTCCGAGGACAATCCCCTCGCCCTCGCATCGACGAGGAAGAGGCTGACGCCATCGCTCTCGCCGGCAGTTCCCGCCGTGCGCGCCGCGACGATCATCGCATCGGCCGCCTGTCCGTCCACGACGTAGGTCTTGGTGCCCGTGAGGCGGAAGCCGTTGCCATGGCGCTCCGCCCGCATGGCCGTTCCGGCCGGATCGTGTCGGCGCCCCTCGTCCACGGCGGTGGCGATGACGGCATCGCCCGCGACGATGGCGGGCAGCCAGCGCTGCTTCTGCGCCGGCGAGCCGGCGCGCGCCAGGGCGGTGGCCGCCATCATGGCGGTCGAGAGGAAGGGCGAGGCCGTCAGTGTCCGCCCCATTTCCTCGCAGATCACGCCCGCCCCGACGAAGCCGAAGCCGAGGCCGCCCTGGTCCTCGGGCACCAGCACGCCGGTCCAGCCCATCTCCGCCATGTCGCGCCAGAGGCCGCGGTCGAAGCCGTCGGCGACCTTCTCGTCACGGATCTTCCTGAGGGCCGCCACCGGAGCCTTTTCCGACACGAAGCCGCGGGCGGCATCCTGCAGCATCACCTGATCGTCGTTCAGTACCAGCATGATGGCCTCACGCGGAAGGCAGTTGCAGGAGGCGCTTGGCGACGATGTCGAGCATGACCTCGGATGTGCCGCCCTCGATCGAATTGGCCTTGGTGCGCAGCCAGGCGCGCGGCCGCTCGCCGTCATTGGTGCGGGCGCCCTCCCATTCGAGGCCGCTGCTGCCGGCGGCGCGCATCATCAGCTCGTAGCGCCGCTTGTTGAGCTCGGTGCCGTAGTATTTCAGCACCGACGACCGGTCGCCGACGCCCTTGCCCCCGGAGGCCGCCTCGTCCTTGTAGCGGGCCATGGTGGCGGCGAAGGCCAGTGCGTCCACCTCCGCCCGCGCCGCGTCAGCGCGCAGGAAGGCGTCCGTCAGGCGGCCGGTCGCATCCGTGCCGAGCTCGC
>CAZPMD010000011.1:48348-55208 GCA_964587395.1 uncultured Hyphomicrobiales bacterium | reverse complement strand
GATCAGCCTTTGATTTATGAAAAATTGACGGTTTTGCACGAGGTGGGTTTGGGTTATGTGCGGCTGGGACAGCCGGCCACCACTTTGTCCGGCGGCGAAGGCCAGCGCATCCACCTCCGCCCGCGCCGCATCGGCGCGCAGGAAGGGATCGGCCAGCCTGCCGCTCGCATCCGTGCCGATCTCGGAGGCCGCGACCTGGCCGGGCGAACGTCCGCCGAGCAGTCCGCCGCCGCCCCCGCCGATCATCTCGCGCTCGTGGGTGAGCAGGTACTTGGCGATGTCCCAGCCGCGATTGAGGGTGCCGACGAGGTTCGCCTTCGGCACCTTCACACCGTCAAAGAAAGTCTCGCAGAAGGGCGACTTGCCGGAGATCAGCAGGATCGGCTTCGTCGTCACGCCCGGCCAGCTCATGTTGAAGAGGATGAAGGAGATGCCGAGGTGCTTAGGGGCCGAAAAGTCGGTCCGCACCAGGCAGAAGATCATGTCGGCCTTGTCGGCATAGCTCGTCCATATCTTCGAGCCGGTGACGACGAAATGGTCGCCGCCGTCGTCGGCGCGGGTTTGCAGCGAGGCGAGGTCGGAGCCGGCATTGGGTTCCGAATAGCCCTGGCACCAGCGGATCTCGCCGCGGGCGATGCGCGGTAGGTGCTCCTTCTTCTGCTCCTCGGAGCCGAAGGCGAGCAGCGCGGGCCCGAGCATCCAGATGCCGAAGCTCTCCAGCGGCGAACGCGCGCCTATGGCCCGCATCTCGTCCTTCAGGACCTTGACCTCCTCGTGCGAAAGGCCGCCGCCGCCATAGGCCTTCGGCCAGCCGGGCACGGTCCAGCCGCGCGCCGCCATGCGCTCGAGCCAGACCTTCTGGGCCTCCGACTTGAAGACCCAGTTGCGGCCGCCCCAGCAGATGTCATCGTCGCCGGTGACCGGCGTCCGCATCTCGGGCGGGCAATTGGCGTCGAGCCACGCGCGTGTCTCGCGCCGGAAGGCGTCGAGGCTGTCCATCAGCATCCTCCCGCAGCAGCCTCGCCCGGGGGCCGGCCGCCGATTGTTCCTTCGTTGACGGCCCCGCCGCAGCGAGGACATACTGGAGAGTATGTTCAGGTGCCCGGCCGTTGTCGAGCCCCCTGCCCGCGGGAGCGCCCATGCGCGGCGTCCCCCTTCCGGCAGAGGACGAGAGGCGGTAACACCCAAAGACAAGGCAGGACGCCGCAAAGGTGCCGCTTCAGGGGAGGATGCCGGCTGACATGCAGGGCACGGCTGCCAACGATCTCGTCTCACCGGACCGGCGCGAGGAGGTGCTCGCCGCCGCGGCCGAGTGCTTCATGCGGCGCGGCTATGAGGCGACCTCAATGGATGATGTCGCCGACATGCTCGGCGCCACAAAGGGGCGCGTCTACCACCACTTCCGCTCCAAGCCGGAACTGTTTTTCGAGGTGTTCCGCCGGGCGATCTTCATCCTCATCCGCGAGGCGGCGGTGCACGAGACCGGCCCGGGAACGGCCGCCGAGCGCCTGCGACGCATGGCGCGCGCCCACATCCTCTGCATGATGGAGACCCAGGCCTTCCAGCGGAACCTGACCCTCGGCGTCGACCTCTACCGCTTCGGCGAGACCAGCGCCGAGCACAAGGCGACACTGGAGGAACTGATGGACCTCCGGCGCAGCTATGAGGATGCCTTCCGGCGCATCTTCGCCGCCGGCGCCGCCGACGGATCGATGAAGGCGGCTGATCCCTCGCTCGCCATGCGTACGCTTCTGGGCGCCATCAACTGGGTCGCGGTCTGGTATTCCCCGCGCCACGGAGAGACACGCGCCCACCGCGAGACGCTCGCCGATGATGTCGTCGCCCAGGTGCTCGGCGGCTACCTGTCCTGAGAGGCCGTCAGGCGGCCTTTCCCCGCGCCTCGCGCACCATCTGCACCAGAATCTTGTGGAGGTCCTCGCCGTTCGTCACCCGGCGGGGAAAGAGCACCCGCGCCGTGCGGTCGCCGGCGGCGAGGTCGAAACCCTCGGGATCGACGCCGGTCATCCTCCAGGGGCCAGGCTCCTCGCCGGCCAGAACCGTCGCATAGACCGAGACCGCGTCGGCATGGTCCTCGTTCATGTGGGCGATGGCGCCCGGCTCGGCCGCCATGAGGTCTGTGGCATCACCGACGTCGAGAAGGAGGTCGGCACCGGCGATGTCCGCCGCACGGGCGAAGCCACCGTTGAGATGGCCGGCCGCCACATCCAGACGCCAGAGGCTGAAGTCCGGGAAGTCGATATAGATCTGCGCCTTGGGCTTTCGCGACAGGAACCGCGCGCGCAGGCGCTGCCGCACGCCCTCGTCCTCGACGCGGGAGAAGGTGCCAAGGACGGTCAGGCGCGGATGCGCCATGGGATCACCCCTGCCCTGGCGGGCAAGCAGGAGCGAGGCTCGCCCATCCATCTTCAGATTGGCCGTGTGGCTCGCCAGATTGGAGATGATGATCAGCGGAGCGCCGTCCATGTCCGTCGCCACGGCGGTGAGGGTGCTGACGGGATGGCCGGTGTTGCGATCGATCGTTCCGAGCGCCCCGACCCGGATGGTGCGCAGCAGATCGCGGGCCCATTCCAGCGGCTTGAAGTCGGCCGGTTGCGGGGCGTTCTCGGGGATGTTGCCGGGCATGGCCCCCGGCTGGGACTTTGTGTTCATGGCTGTCTCCTGGGCGGCACAACAACCGAAGAGAAACCTGTGCGCAAGGCCTGGGGCGCCTCTGGCTCCCCGGGCTTTTCCGCATTTGACTGCGCAAGTCTGCGATCGGGGAAAGGCGACGTTGAGATTCTTCCGACAAGCTCGCGCCATGTTCCTTTTCAACAGACGAGTGCTGCGGAAAGCCGCCATGGCCACCCTCATGTCGGTGGCTCTGTCGTTCGTCCTGGTGGTCACGGTCACGACCCTTCTCAGGGGCCATCCCGATCAGGTCTCGATTCTCCTGTCTGTCGCCTGCCCCCTTCTCATCGCCTTCCCACTGAGCACCCACCAGTTCTGGCAGAGCGAGAAGCTGAGACAGGCCCGTGCGGCGATCGAGCGGATGAACCGGGACCTCGGGGACGCCCACCGGGCCCTCGCCGCCGCTCATGCCGCGCTCGCCGAGCGCGCCCGGCACGACGGCATGACCGGCGTGCTCAACCGCGAGGGCTTCTTCCAGTCCCTGCATGGGCGCGGACACGAGCCGACGGGCGTCCTTCTCGTCATCGACCTCGACCACTTCAAGTCGATCAACGACAGCTTTGGCCATCCGGCCGGCGACCGGGCGCTGAAGCTGGCGGGAGAGGCCATTTCCTCCTGCACGCGGGCAGGTGATCTCGTCGGTCGGATCGGCGGCGAGGAATTTGCCGTCTTTCTCGCCGGCGTCGGGGAGAACGAAGCGGCGGCCGTTGCGGAGCGCATTCGGGAGAAGGTCGCCTCGGTCCGCATCGATCTGGACACCGGCGAGAGCATCGGCATGACGATCAGCATCGGCGGCGCGGTCGGCGGCCCTGGTCGGGCGCTTGCGGGCCTGCTGAAGCAGGCCGATCAGCGCCTCTATGAAGCCAAGCGCCAGGGCCGCAACCGCACCTTCCTGACCGAGGCCTCCTCGCGGGTCGCATGATGCCAGCATGCGGGACTTGACGTGACGGGGAGGCTCGCCCATGCCTCCTGCGACCGGAAAGGCCCGCCATGCCCCTGCGCTTCTCAACACGCGCTGCTGATTTCGACGCCCGCTTCTCCAGCCTGCTGGCGATGAAACGCGAGGTTTCGGAGGAGGTGAACGACGTTGTTCGCGCCATTGGCCAGGACGTCGCCGCCCGCGGCGATGCCGCCGTCATCGAGTACACCGCCAAGTTCGACAAGCTGGCGCTGACGCCGTCGACGCTGCGCGTCACGGACGGGCAGATCGAGACGGCCGTCGCCGCCTGCGATCCCCGCACGCTCGATGCCCTCCGCCTCGCCGCCGACCGCATCCGCGCCTATCACGAGCGGCAGAAGCCGAAGGACGATCGCTTCGTCGATGCTCTCGGCGTCGAGCTCGGCTACCGCTGGACCGCCATCGAGGCCGTCGGCCTCTATGTGCCTGGCGGGACCGCCGCCTATCCGTCCTCCGTGCTGATGAACGCCATCCCCGCCAAGGTCGCGGGATGCCCGCGGGTTGTCATGGTCGTGCCGGCTCCCGGCGGCACCTTGAACCCGCTGGTGCTGGCCGCGGCGCGCCTCGCCGGCGTCGACGAGATCTATCGCATCGGCGGCGCCCAGGCGGTCTTCGCCCTCGCCTATGGGACCCAGACGATTTGCCCGGTCGCCAAGATCATGGGGCCGGGCAATGCCTATGTCGCCGCCGCCAAGCGGCAGGTCTTCGGCACCGTCGGCATCGACATGATCGCCGGACCCTCTGAAGTGCTGATCGTCGCCGACGGTTCCAACGATCCCGACTGGATCGCCGCCGACCTGCTCGCCCAGGCCGAGCATGACGCGGCCGCGCAGTCTCTCTTGATCACCGATGATGCCGGCCTCGCCGATGCGGTGGAGGCGGCCGTGGAACGCCAACTCACGACCCTCCCCCGCGCCTCGATCGCCGCGGCAAGCTGGCGCGACTTCGGCGCGGTGATCGAGGTCGCCGATATGGCCGAGGCCGTGCCTCTGGCCGACCGAATCGCCGCCGAACACCTCGAGATCATCACCGCCGATCCGGAGGTGCTGGCCGGCCGCATCCGCAATGCCGGCGCCATCTTCCTCGGTGGGCACACCCCCGAGGCCATCGGCGACTATGTCGGCGGTTCGAACCATGTCCTGCCCACCGCCCGCTCGGCGCGCTTCTCCTCCGGGCTCGGCGTCCTCGACTTCATGAAGCGCACGTCGCTGCTGCGTTGCGGTCCCGAACAGCTGCGGGCACTCGGCCCCGCCGCCATCGCTCTGGGCGAGGCCGAGGGGCTCCAGGCCCATGCGCGATCCGTCGCCATCCGCATGAACCCCGGCAGTTCCGACTGATCCATCGCGCGTGAAAGGACGACCATGACCGATCGGAAGGGTCACAAGTCCGCGGATCCGGCTCTCACAGCCCCATCGGCGGATGCGGCTCCGAATGTCGGGCGACGCCTGGTCGCCGTGACCATCGACGAGACGTCCATCGGCCGCTCGTCGCCTGACATCGAGCATGAACGGGCCGTGGCGATCTACGATCTGATCGAGGAGAACTCGTTCTGCCCGATCGGCATCGACAGCGGGCCGTTCACGCTCCACATCTCGCTGGCCGAAGGCAAGCTCGTGCTCGACGTCAAGCACGAGGACGGCCGGCAGGTGGTCACCCACATCCTGTCGCTGACGCCGTTCCGGCGGATCGTGAAGGACTATTTCATGATCTGCGACAGCTACTACGAGGCGATCCGGCACGCGACGCCCGCCCAGATCGAGACCATCGATATGGCGCGCCGCGGCCTCCACAACGAGGGATCCGAGACGCTGCGCGAGCGGTTGAAGGAGAAGCTTGACTTCGACTTCGACACGGCCCGGCGCCTCTTCACCCTCATCTCGGTCCTGCACTGGAAGGGCTGAGGTGGTCTCCGACCGGCGCAAGAACCCCCAGGCCGTGCTGTTCGCCTGCACCATGAACCAGGTGCGCTCGCCCATGGCCGCGGCGATCATGCAGCATTTCTTCGGCAGCCGGGTCTTCATCGAGAGCGCCGGCGTCCACAAGGGCGAGCACGACCCCTTCGTCGACGCGGTCATGGACGAGATCGGCATCGACACGCAGAAGACCAGACCCAAGACCATCGAGGAGCTCGAGGAATGGGAAGGGCTCAACTTCGATCTCGTCGTGACGCTGGCCCCCGACGCGCACCACAAGGCGCTCGATCTCACCCGGACCATCGACATGGAGGTTGAGTACTGGCCGATGCCGGACCCGACCCTCGCCCAGGGGTCGCGCGAGCAGCGGCTCGATGCCTACCGGCAGGTCCGCGACATGCTGATGCAACGCATCCGCCAGCGCTTCACCCGTTCGGGCACGGGCAACGAATAACGCAGCCGATCATCCCTGCCTGAGCCGTTCCTTCGTCTCGGTCCATAGCGCCCGTGTCAGGTCCCCCGCTCCCATCTCGCGGCCGAGAGCGGCCGCCTGTCCCGACCAGAGCGAGGAGAAGTCGGCGCTGCCCGCCGTCTCGGCTTTCGCCTTCAGCGGGGCGAGGGCCCCGCCCGCCGTCGGAAAGGCAGGAGCCTCCACCGAGAGGGGTCCGGCCTCGCGCATGATGCGGTTCATCAGGCCGCGCGCCGGGCGGCCGGTGAAGAGGTTGGTCAGCGCCGTGCCGTCGTCCTTGGCGGTCTTCAGCGCCTCCCGGTGCATCGGCGTGATCGTCGCCTCGGGCGTGAAGAGATAGGCCGTTCCGAGTTGCACGGCAGAGGCACCGAGCGCGAAGGCGGCGACGATGCCGCGCGCATCGGCGATGCCGCCGGCAGCGACGACCGGCACCTCCACCGCATCGACCACCTGCGGCAGCAGCGCGAAGAGCCCGGGCTGGTTGGCGATGTCATCGGTGAGGAAGATGCCGCGATGGCCGCCGGCCTCGTAGCCCTGCGCGATGATGGCGTCGGCGCCGTGATCCTCGAGCCAGCGGGCCTCGTCCGCCGTCGTCGCCGACGACACGACCTTCGCACCGGTTGCCTTCACCCGATCCAGCAGGTCGGGGGCCGGCAGGCCGAAGTGGAAGCTGACGACCTCCGGGCGGAACTCCTCCACCACTGAGCAGAAGGCGTCATCGAAGGGTGCACGGTTGGAGGTCGGGATCGGCGCAGCCGGATCGACGCCCAGTTCGGCATAGTAGCCGGCGAGACGCTTGCGCCAGCCGTCCTCCCGTGCCGCATCGGGCGCG
>CAZPMD010000011.1:35949-48338 GCA_964587395.1 uncultured Hyphomicrobiales bacterium | reverse complement strand
GGACGATGGCAGAAGAAGTTGACGTTGACCGGCTTCGACGTGCGCTGGCGGATGACGGCGAGTTCGGCGCGCAGTCCATCGGTCGACATCAGCGCCGCCGGCAGCGAGCCGAGGCCGCCGGCCTCGCAGACGGCCACCGCCATGACCGAGCCCTGCGCTCCGGCCATGGGCGCCTGGATGATCGGCAGGTCGATGCCGAAGAGGCTCTGGATGCGGCGGTCGAGAGGCATGGCGGCCCTCCATTCTGTCGGGCCGCAGACAATAGCCTCCCCCGCGCAGGGCGGAAGGGGGGTCGAGCGGGGGAATGCGAGCGCAGGCCGCGTTCGATCTGTCAGGCGATGTCAGGGCCGCCAGCCGGTTTCCACCGGTTCGGCATCTTGGGGCGCGGTGACCGGCTTCGGGTCCATCGCACGCGACTCGTCGATGACGGCCAGAAGTGCGACGAGCGCCTGCTCGACCCCCTCGCCTGACGTCGCCGAAAGCGCCAGCGGCGTCTTCTTCGCCGCCCGCTTCAGCCGCGCCATCTGCTCCTTGCGGGTCTCCGGGTCGAGCGCGTCGACCTTGGCCAGCGCCACGATCTCGGGCTTGTCGCCGAGGCCATGGCCATAGGCCTCGATCTCCTTGCGGACCATCTTGTAGGCCTTGCCGGCGTGCTCGCAGGTGCCGTCGACCAGATGCAGCAGCACCCGGCAGCGCTCGACATGGCCGAGGAAGCGGTCGCCGAGCCCGACGCCGTCATGGGCCCCTTCGATCAGGCCGGGAATGTCGGCGAGCACGAATTCGCGGGCGCGGGCGCGCACCACGCCGAGGCCGGGATGCAGCGTCGTGAAGGGATAGTCGGCGATCTTCGGCTTGGCGGCGGTGGTCGCCGCGAGGAAGGTCGACTTGCCGGCATTGGGCATGCCGATGAGGCCGGCATCGGCGATCAGCTTCAGCCGGAGGATGATGGTCGCTTCCTTGGCCGGCTGGCCGGGATTGGCGTGGCGCGGCGCCTGGTTGGTGGCGCTCTTGAAATGGGCGTTGCCGAAGCCGCCATTGCCGCCTGCCAGCAGCACGAAGCGCTGGCCGACCGTGGTGATGTCGGCGATCAGCGTCTCGCCATCCTCCTCGAAGATCTGCGTGCCGGCCGGCACCTTCAGCACGACGTCGGCGCCGCGGGCGCCCGCGCGGTCGCGCCCCATGCCGTGCATGCCGGTCTTGGCCTTGAAATGCTGCTGGTAACGATAGTCGATGAGCGTGTTGAGCCCGTCGACGCATTCGACGACCACGTCGCCGCCGCGGCCGCCGTCACCGCCGTCGGGACCACCGAACTCGATGAACTTGGCACGATGGAAGGACACGGCGCCGGCACCGCCGGCACCCGCCTTCACATAGACCTTGGCCTGATCGAGGAACTTCATCGTCACCGCTCGCCGCCGGGAAGGCGGGACGGGTCTCTACCCCACAATGGCGGCGGAGAACAGGAAAAAGGGCATCCGCACCCCCGAAGAGCGCCGGGCGGCCGCATCGCTGCGACCGCCCGGTTTCTCAGGCGCCACCGTTCCCCCGAATGGATGGAGCCCGATAGGTGTTGGACTCACATTGCTGAAGACGGGGTCGGCGCGCTTTGATGAAGATCAATCACCCAGCGGAAGCATGGGTGACGAGGCGCTCCATGAAGGCGTCCGACTTGGCGAGTTCGACCGCCTCGACATACTCGTCCGGCTTGTGGGCCTGCTCAATCGAGCCGGGGCCGACGATGGCGGTGGGGATGCCGATTTCCTGGAACAGGCCTGCCTCGGTGCCATAGGCGACCTTGGCGTGATCGTTGCGGCCGGCGAGGCGCTTGGCGAGCACGGTGACAGGCGCGTCCGCCGCCGTGTCGAGACCCGGAACCAGCGCCAGCTCCACGAAGGTGAAGCCCGCCTCGGGTGCGATGGCCTTCATCGGCGGCTCCAGCACGTCGCGCGCATAAGCCTCGATCTCGGCGACGATCGCATGCGGGTCGTCGCCCGCCACGCAGCGCAGGTCGAAGTCGACCACGCATTCGCCGGCCACGATGTTGCGCACCGTCCCGCCCTTGATGACGCCGACCGAGGTCGTCGAGAACGGCACCGAATAGAGCGGGTCGAGATCGGCGCGCTTCGCCAGCCGCTGACCGATCTCGTTGATCTTCACGATCAGCTTCGCCGCCTCCTCGATGGCGCTGACGCCATAGGGCCGGAGCGAGGAATGCGCCTCGTGGCCGCGCACCGTGACGCGCATCGGCCGGCCGGTCTTGTGGGCGATCACCACCTGCATGTTGGTCGGCTCGCCGACGAAACACGCCTCGGGCTTCAGCGGCCGCTCCTTCAGCACGGCGAGCAGGGTGCGCACGCCGCGGCAGCCGACCTCCTCATCATAGGAGATGGCGAGGTGGATCGGCTTCTTCAGCGGCGCCGCCAGCATCTCCGGCACGGCCGCCAGCGACGAGGCGACGAAGCCCTTCATGTCGCAGGTGCCGCGGCCGAAATAGCGCCCGTCCTTCTCGACCAGCGAGAAGGGATCGGTCGACCAGTCCTGCCCGTCCACCGGCACCACGTCGACATGGCCGGAGAGCACGTAGCCGGCGACGTCCTTCGGGCCGATGGTGACCCAGAGGTTCGCCTTGCTCCCGGTCTCGTCATAGACGCGTTCGCCGGTGATGCCGAAGCCGGCGAGATAGTCCTCGACCCAGTCGATGAGCGGCAGGTTGGAGTTGCGGCTCGTGGTGTCGAAGGCGACGAGCTTGCCGAGGATGTCGACGGTGGAGAGCTTTGCCATGGCTCAGGCCTTCCCGGCCAGCGCCTTGGCGCGGATGGCATCGATGGTGGTGGTCGGCGTGATGGCCTGCTGGTCGAGGAAGCAGTGAATGATCGCCGGCTTGCCGGAGGCCATGGCCCGCTCGAAGGCGGGCGCGAACTCGGCCGTGGTGCGCACCGTCTCGCCATGGCCGCCATAGGCGCGCGCGAGTGCCGCGAAGTCCGGGTTCTTCAGCGTCGTCGCCGAGACGCGGGTCGGATAATCGCGCTCCTGGTGCATGCGGATGGTGCCGTACATGCCGTTGTCGACCACCACGACAATGATGGGGAGATCGTACTGGCAGGCGGTGGCGAACTCCTGGCCGTTCATCATGAAGCAGCCGTCGCCGGCAAAGGCGACGACGGTCTTCTCAGGGTACATGCGCTTGGCACCCACAGCCGCCGGCGTGCCGTAGCCCATGGAGCCGGAGGTCGGGGCGAGCTGCGAACCGTACTTCCGGAAGCGCAGGAAGCGGTGCACCCAGGTGGCGTAGTTGCCGGCGCCGTTGCAGACGATGGCATCGTCCGGCAGGCGGTCGCGCAGCCAGGCCATGACCTCGCCATACTGGAACTCGCCCGGCAGGCGGGCCGGATTGCCGGTCCAGCCGAGATAGCTCTCGTGGGCGGCGGCGGCGCGGCCGGCCCAGGCGATGGACTGCGGCGGCTGCAGGCCCTCGAGCGAGGCGCAGAAGGCCGTCGGGCTCGCATGGATGGCGAGATCCGCCTGATAGACGCGGCCGATCTCCTCGGCGCCCGGATGGACGTGGACGAAGGTCATCTGCGGCTTGGGAATGTCGAGCAGCGTGTAGCTCTGCGAGGCGATCTCCGACAGCCGGCCGCCGAGGGCGATGACGAGGTCCGCCTCCTTGATCAGCTTCAGCATGTCCGGATTGCCGCCGAGGCCGAGGTCGCCGGCATAGTTCGGATGGGTATGGTCGAACAGCATCTGCCGGCGGAACTGGCAGATCACCGGCAGGTCGAAGCGCTCGGCGAAGCGGGTCACCGAGGAGACCGCCTTCTCCGACCAGCGCGAGCCGCCGAGGATCAGAACCGGCTTCTTCGCAGCCCAGAGCAGCTTCTGCAGCTTCGCCATGTCGGTGAGGCCGGGCCAGGTTTCGGCCGCCTCGACATAGGGCGCGTCCGGCACGTCGGCGCTCTCGGTGAGCATGTCCTCGGGCAGCACCAGCACCACCGGGCCGGGGCGGCCCTGCATGGCGGTGGCATAGGCGCGGGCGACCATCTCCGGGATGCGGGCGCAATCGTCGATCTCGGCGACCCACTTGCACATGCCGCCGAAGAGCTGGGTGTAGTCCACCTCCTGGAAGGCGTCGCGGCCGCGCATGCCGCGCTCGATCTGGCCGACGAAGAGGATCATCGGCGAGGAATCCTGCTGGGCGATGTGCAGGCCGGGCGAGGCGTTGGTGGCGCCGGGGCCGCGGGTGACCATGCAGATGCCGGGGCGTCCGGTGAGCTTGCCATAGGCCTCCGCCATCATGGCGGCGCCACCCTCCTGCCGGCAGATGGTGACGGCGGACTTCGCATCGTGCAGCGCGTCGAGCACCGCGAGATAGCTCTCGCCCGGCACGCAGAAGACATGGTCGCAGCCCTGCGCCACGAGCTGGTCGACGAGAATCTGGCCGCCGGTGCGGGTCACGGTGTCAGCGCGCATGAAAGAAGGTCCTCGGGTCGCTTGCGGCCGCGTTCAGCGCGCGGCCTCGTTCGGCCCGGACCTTAGCGGCAGGCGCGGCGGGGAGGAAGCGCCGGAAATGCGGGAGGGGGTGGCGATAGCGGCGACCGTGACCCGTTGCGCTTTGTCATGCGGCTCCTATATGGTCTGCTGATCGCCTCGCTCCCCACCCCGGAACCCTCCTCATGACCACGCCCCCCGACTACACGCCGCCGAAGGTCTGGACCTGGAACAAGGCCAGCGGCGGGCGCTTTGCCAACATCAACCGCCCCATCGCCGGCCCCACCCACGACAAGGAGCTGCCCGTCGGCCGCCACCCGATGCAGCTCTATTCGCTCGGCACGCCCAATGGCGTGAAGGTGACGGTGATGCTGGAGGAGCTCCTCGCCCTCGGCCACGCCGGCGCCGAATACGACGCCTGGCTCATCCGCATCTCGGAGGGCGAGCAGTTCTCCTCCGGCTTCGTCGGGGTGAACCCCAACTCCAAGATCCCGGCGCTCGTCGACCGCAGCGGCCCGACGCCGATCCGCGTGTTCGAATCCGGCGCGATCCTCATGCACCTCGCCGAGAAGTTCGGCGCCTTCCTGCCGACGGACACCGCCGCGCGGGCGGAAACCCTGTCCTGGCTGTTCTGGCAGATGGGCTCGGCGCCCTTCCTCGGCGGCGGCTTCGGCCACTTCTACGCCTATGCGCCGGTGAAGATCGAATATGCCATCGACCGCTACGCCATGGAGGTGAAGCGGCAGATGGACGTGCTCGACCGCCGCCTCGCCGAGAGCGAGTATATCGCCGGCCCGGACTACACCATCGCCGACATGGCGATCTGGCCCTGGTACGGAAATCTCGCCAGGGGACTGGCCTACGAGGCCGGGGAGTTCCTGTCGGTGCAGGACTACAAGAACGTCCAGCGCTGGACCGAGCAGGTCTTCGCCCGTCCTGCCGTGAAGCGCGGCCGCATGGTGAACCGCGTACAGGGCGATCCCGCGAGCCAGCTTCACGAGCGGCACGACGCCTCGGACTTCGACACGAAGACGCAGGACAAGATCGCGCCGGCCACCTGAGCCGGGGGCCGCGGCAGGCGATCAGCAATTCGGCCGGGACGCCTGAAGTTGCTCCCGGCGCGCCGCACAGCTGCGCGCCTGGTCGGAACCGGGCACCACGCTGCCGCAGTCCGCATTGTAGCGATCGGCGGGCGACTGGGCGATTGCGGGCGCAAGGCCCGCAGCGGCGACGAGAACGACGAGAGCAACGAGTTTCGACATGATCACTTCCTCCGCATTTTCCGGAAAAGGTGATCCGCGGCGGCTCCATCGTCGTTGACGCCGATCAACGGAAAATGGACGTGAAACCCGCGTGGCAATCCTCGCGGGTTCCGGCTCCCCGTGCTCAGTCGCCGCGCAGAGCGAAGGCCTTCTTCGCCGCCGGGCGGGAGGTGGCGGCCTGGTACCAGGCCTTCACCGCCGGCTTGTCGTCGACGAGGTTCGAATAGCGCAGGTAATAGACGCAGGCCGAGACGTTGAGGTCGGCGATGGTGAAGCGGTTTCCGACGAGGTAGCCGCCATGGCTGGCGAGGTGTCCCTCCAGCACGGCGAGAGGCGCCTTCAGCGTCTCGATGCTCTTCGCCAGCACGGCGGCGTCGCGCTCGGCCTCGGGCTTCACGGTCTGGTTCATCAGCACGGCGAGCGCCGCGCCCTCGACCTCGGTCAGCGCCCACATGGACCACATGGTCATGAGGCCGTCCTCGTCGAGGGATTCCGGGGCGAGCGAGCCGCCGGCCTTCTTGGCGAGGTGCAGGTTGATGGCGAGCGATTCCCACATCATCACGCCGTCGATGTCCGCGGCCGGCACGCGGCCGTTCGGATTGATGGCGAGGAAGTCGGGCTTGCGCGAGCCCTCGGGGCCGTAGACCACGGGCACATGGGTATAGGGGAGGCCGAGTTCCTCGCAGGCCCAGAGGTTGCGGATCGCCCGCGATTTCGCGATGCCGTAGATGGTGACTTTCATGGATGCGCCCCGAGAGAGGAGAGGATTCTCGCGGGCGACATTAGGCTGCGTCATGCGCCGCGTCGCGGGTATGAGAGGCGCTATCCACGCAAACCTCGCATGCCCGCGAAATGCAGCTACGGGCGGAATGTCTCGCGCGCGATGATCAGCCGCTGCACCTCGCTCGTCCCCTCGTAGATCCGGGTGATCCTCGCGTCGCGCAGGTGCCGCTCGACCGGGAAGTCGGCGCAGTAGCCTGCGCCGCCGTGGAGTTGGAGGGCGGTGTCGGTGGCGCGTCCGGCAGCCTCGGAGGCGAAGAGCTTGGCCATCGAGGCCTCGCGCCCGAAGGGCTCGCCGCGGTCCTTCTTCGCCGCCGCCGAGAGGATGAGCAGGCGGGCGGCCTCGAGCTCCGTCTCGCGGTCGGCGACCATCCACTGGATGCCCTGGAAGTCGGCGATGGCCTGGCCGAACTGCCGGCGCTCCCGGACATAGGCCTTGGCCGCATCCATGGCGGCGCGGGCGATGCCGAGGGAGAGCGAGGCGACGCCGATGCGCCCGCCAGCAAGTTCCCCGACGGCAACGCGGAAGCCATCGTTCAGCCGGCCCATCAGCGCCGAGGCCGGCACGCGGCAGCCGTCGAAATGCACCGTGTTGGTGGCCGAACCGTGCTGGCCGAGCTTGCGCTCCGCCTTGCCGATGGAAAGGCCCGGCGTGCCCGCCTCGACGAGGAAGCAGGAGATACCCTTGCCCTTGGGGGCATCGGGGTCGGTCACCGCCCAGACGACGAAGAGGCCGGCATACTCGGCCGAGGTGATGTAGATCTTCTCGCCGTCCAGCACGAAATCGTCGCCGTCGCGCCGGGCGCGGGTCTTCATGCCGGCCGGGTCGGAGCCGGCGCCGGATTCCGTCAGGCAGAAGCCGGCGGCGGCATAGGTGCCGTCGGCGATGCGCGGGATGTAGGCCTGCCGCTGCTCCGCCGAGCCGACGGCCTGGATCACCTCGGCCACCATGTTGGTGACGGAGGCGGTGACGCCGGTGGAGGCACAGGCATAGCCGAGTTCCTCGATGGCCAGCGCAAAGGCGACGGTGCCGGCTTCGGTGCCGCCGAATTCCGCGCGCACGTTGACGGCCATGAACCCGGCTTCCGCCAGCGCCTTGAGGTTGTCGAGAAAGGCCTCGCGCGCCTCGCCGCGGTCGAGGACGGGCGCGAGCGGCGCGACGATCTCCGCCGCCATCTTCCGCGCCGTGTCGCGGATGAGAACTTCCTCTTCGGTGAACTCGAACAGCATGACGGCCTCCGGTCTCTGGGCAGGTCTTAGGGGAGGCGATGGAGGGCGGCAATCCGGCGGAATGGCGGTGGGCCGGAGAGACCGGTCGCCTTCGGCCATTTCCCCATGACGCGGGCCACGTCAGCCGCTAAGCAAAGGGCATGACCTACGCCTCCGACCCCCGCGCTTTCCTCCTGTCGCTCGGCCAGGCGGCCATCAGGGCCGCCCTGCCCGACCGCATCGCCGAACATCTTCCGCCGCTGCCCGAAGGCCGCACCATCGTTGTCGGCGCCGGCAAGGCCGCTGCCAGCATGGCCGCGGCCTTCGAGAAGCTCTGGCCGGCCCCGCTCGAGGGGACCGTCGTCACCCGCTACGGCCATGCCGTGCCATGCTCGCGCATCGAGGTGCTGGAAGCCTCCCATCCGGTGCCTGACGCGGCCGGCCTTGCCGCGACCCGCCGCATCCTCTCCCGCCTCGACGGGCTGACCGAGAAGGACCTCGTCGTGGCGCTGATCTCCGGCGGTGGCTCGGCCCTGCTGGCGCTTCCGGGCGGCGACCTGACACTCGACGACCTGAAGGCGGTCAACGCGGCCCTGCTCGCCTCCGGCGCCGACATCACCCAGATGAACTGCGTCAGGAAGCATGTCTCGGCTGTGGCAGGCGGCCGGCTCGCCGCCGCCGCGCATCCGGCGCGGCTCGTCACCATCGCCATTTCCGACGTGCCCGGCGACGACCCGGCGGTGATCGCTTCCGGCCCCACGGTCCCCGACCCGACGACGCGGGCGGAAGCCCTCGCGATTGTCGCCCGCTACCGCATGGATCTCCCGGACGCGGTGATGAGGCACCTCGCAACCGATGCCTGCGAAAGCGTCAAGCCGGATCACCCCGCCTTCGCCGGTGGCATCGACGTGCGCCTCGTCGCGCGGCCCGTGGAGAGTCTGAGGGCCGCCGCCGGGATCGCGGAAACCGCAGGTCTCAGGACCCTCGTGCTCGGCGACACGATCGAGGGCGAGGCGCGCGACGTCGCCCAGGTCCATGCGGCCCTCGCCCGCTCGGTGCTGGAGCACGCGCTGCCCTTCGCCCCGCCCCTGCTCATCCTCTCCGGCGGCGAGACCACCGTGACCCTGCCGAAGGACCGGCCCATCGGGCGGGGCGGGCGCAACTCCGAATTCGCGCTGGCCTTCGCCGCGGCGATCCAGCCCCTGCCGGCCGCCCAGCGCGTCCGGATCAGCGCCGTCGCGCTCGACACAGATGGCATTGACGGCATCGAGTCGAATGCCGGCGCGCTCGTCACGCCTGACATTCTGGCGGCTGCGGAAGCGCAGGGCCTGTCGCCGCGCGCCTTTCTCGACCGGCACGACGGCTTCAGCTTCTTCGCCGCGACGGACGGCCTCGTCGTCACGGGACCGTCACATACCAACGTCAATGATTTCCGCGCGGTTCTCGTACAATAGTCTTGCGGATGGCACGGGATGTGCCGGACATGCCACGGAGCCCCCCCGGGAGCATGAAACCGATGACCAATGTCCTGTCGGCGATGCGGTTCTGCCTCATCCTTGCGCTGTGCGCGGGAGGAGCCTCTTCGGCGACGTCGCAGGCCCGCACCCCGGTCACGCTCTACACCTCCATCGAGACCGACCAGCTCGCCGCATTCAAGGTCGCGATCGAGAAGGATCTCCCCGACATTGAGGTGAGATGGGTGCGCGACTCGACCGGCGTCATCACCGCCCGGGTGCTCGCCGAGCGTGCCAACCCGCGCGCCGACATGATCTTCGGCCTCGCCGCCACCAGCCTGTTGCTGTTCGCGCAGACCGACATGCTCGAGCCCTACCGGCCGAAAGGCGCGGACGAACTCAAGCCGGCATTCCGGGACGACAGCGGGGCCCATCGCTGGACCGGCATGAATGCCTATGTCGCCGCCATCTGCTTCAACCGTGATCTGGCACGTGCGGTCGGCGCGCCGCCACCGGCGCGCTGGCACGATCTGCTGCATCCCTCGCTGCGCCAGCGCATCGTCATGCCGCACCCCGCCTCCTCCGGCACCGGCTTTCTCCTGGTGGCCGGCTGGATCCAGATGATGGGCGAGGAAGCGGCCTGGACCTTCATGGAGAGCCTGCACCAGAACGTCGCGCTCTACACCCATTCCGGCAGTGCACCCTGCGTCCAGGCGGCGCGCGGCGAGCGCGTGCTCGGTCTCTCCTTCGACATGCGCGGCGCCCGCGAGAAGGGCCAGGGAGCGCCGATCGACGTGATCGTGCCCGAGGACGGCGCCGGCTGGGAGATGGAGGCCTTCGCGCTGGTCCGCGACCGGCCCAAGGATCAGGCCGAGGCCGCGCGCCGTATCGCCGACTGGGCGACCAGCCGCCGCGCCAACGAGCTCTACGCCCAGTTCTACGCGGTGGTCGCCCATCGCGACGTCAGGAACCGGCCGGCGCACTATCCACCGCATGCCGAGGAGCGGATGCTGCGCAGCGACTTCTCCTGGATGGCACAGAATCGCGATCGCATCCTGGCCGAATGGTCTCGCCGCTTCGACGGTCGCCTGCCCGGGGCGCGCTGAAAGACAGGACCTCGTACAGCGAACCACCGGAAACGGAACGGCCCCGCCTCTCATGCCGAGGGGCAGGGCCGGATCGTATCCCCGGTCAGGCGAGCGACCCGGATGAGCCGCCCGCCGGATGTCGGATCAGTTGCTGGCGGTCACGCCGGCGGCGCGGATGACAGGCGTCCACTTGGCGATCTCGGCCTCGATGAAGGCCTTGAGCCCGGCCGGAGTCGCGAGATTGTCTGCCGGCAGGTCGGCGCCGAGTTCGGCAAGGCGCGCCTTGACATTGGCGTCGGCGAGCGCGGCGCGCAGCGCCTCGTTCAGCTTGGCGACGATGGGCTCGGGCGTGCCCTTCGGCGCAAGCATGGCGTTCCACACCACCACCTGGTAGGCGGGCAGGCCGGCCTCGGCCGTCGTCGGGACATCCGGCAGGGCGGGGTTGCGGTTCTGCTGGGCCACGGCGAAGGCCTTGATCGTTCCGGCGCGGACCTGCGGGGCGACGTTCACCACCTGGTCGCAGAGATAGTCCACCTGGCCGGCCACGAGGTCGTTCATGGCGGGACCCGTGCCGCGGTAGGGCACCGACTGCGGCTTCACGCCAATGATGGCGTGCATCAGCAGGCAGGTGGTGTGGCTGACCGACCCGATGCCGGCATGGGCATTGTTGGCGGTCCGCTCATTGGCCTTCAGCCAGGCAACGAACTCGGAGAGCGTATTGGCCGGCAGCGTCTTCTTCGCCGTGATCAGGATGGCGTTGGTGTTGACGAGGCCGATGGGAGCGAAATCCGTGGCCGGGTTGTACCGAAGGTTCGGATAGAGCGCGACCGAGGCGGCATGGGTGCCGGTGTGGCCGATCATGATCGTGTGTCCGTCGGGCGCCGACGTGGTCAGGCGCGTCGAGCCCGTGGTACCGCCGGCGCCGGCGACGTTCTCGATCACCACCGTCTGCCCGAGGGACTTCGACATGGCCTCGGCGACGATGCGCGCGACGACGTCGGCCTTCTTGGACCCCGCATACCCAATTCCATCGGGCTTGGATAGAAGGACCTAGAGTGAAGATGCCAACAGGCAAGGCTTTCGCCCCATGGAACCGCAGATGATCGAGCGCAGCGTCACGGACCATCTCTTTCCCGGCTTCCGGATCCTCGACGTCGTGACGTCGGGGACGACCATCCGCCTTCGCACCGGCGGTTCCGGCCCGCCGCTGCTGCTCCTGCACGGCTATCCGCAGACCCATGTGCTCTGGCACAAGGTCGCACCGCGCCTCGCCAAGCGCTTCACCATCGTCGCCGCCGACCTGCGCGGCTACGGCGACAGTGGCAAGCCGGAGACCACCGCCGACCACGCCCCCTATTCCAAGCGCGCCATGGCGCAGGACATGGCCGAGGTCATGACGGCGCTGGGCCACGACACATTCTTCCTCGCCGGCCATGACCGCGGCGCCCGGGTTGCCCACCGGCTCGCTCTGGATCATGCGGACCGGGTCAGGGGGCTGGCGGTCCTCGACATCGCTCCGACCCGGGAGATGTACCGCGGCACGACCGATCTCTTCGCCCGGCTCTACTGGCACTGGTTCTTCCTGATCACGCCCGCCCCCTTCCCGGAGCGGATGATCGGATCGGATCCGGATGCCTATTGGCTGAAGAAGTGCGGCTCGGGCTCGGCGGGCCTCGCGCCGTTCACGCCGGAAGCTCTCGCCGAATACCTGCGCTGCTTCCGCGATCCCGCGACGATCCACGCGAGCTGCGAGGACTACCGCGCCGCCGCGACCATCGACATCGTGCATGATGATGCCGACGGCGACCGCAAGATGGAGTGCCCCCTGCTGGTGCTGTGGGGGCAGAACGGCGTCATCGAGAAATGCTTCGATGCACTGGCCCTCTGGCGCGAGCGCGCCACCGATGTCCGCGGCCACGCGCTTCCCGGCGGGCACTACCTTGCCGAGGAATGCCCCGACCTGGTGGCGGACGAGCTGGAGCGGTTCTTCGGCTGAACCGCTCCGCCCGGCCTCAGTTGCCGGCGGTGACGCCGGCCGCCTTGATCACCGGCGTCCACTTGTCGACCTCCGCGCGCACATGCGCGCGCAGGGCCTCGGGCGTCTGACCGGC